>JANNOU010000031.1:0-31571 GCA_031399305.1 Leptolyngbya sp. SOY_34_metabat_272 | reverse complement strand
GCCTTGCCTTGAAATCGACGGTTCAAGAACGCCCGCACCTGCTCGACACTCAAACCGGCACGCTTGCGCTCTTGGTGGAACAGCTCTAGAAGGTCAGGATTGGCGGCGTCGACCGCGTCGACCGCCACCTCAGAGTCCGCGACCGGCTTGGCAGCTGCGCTTGGCGTTGCCCTCGAGCGATCTAGATCCAGCGCTCGCCATAGCGCGGCGCGGTTCTCCTCGGCGGTTCCTTGCAGAGTGCGCCCGAGCCGCCCGGTGCGGTCCTTGGCAAAGGCTTCCTGGCTGGAACGGCTGCTCAGGCTGTAACGGCCCTGGCTTTCACAGAGGTACAAGACGACATCTGCCCAGCCCTCTAGCCACAGCCGTAGCTTCTCGCGCAGGTCCACACGATACTGGCGTAGCGGCTCCCGACCGCCGCGCCCTGAGGCTTGACCCACAGGTAGGATCACTCGCTGAACGTGGGCGCTCAGTGCCAGATGCACTCCCAAGCAGCGCAATTCTTCCAAAGCGCTCTTGAACGTGGCGTAGAGCTGTCCGTGCTCCTGCCATTGAGGAGCATGGCCCGCCAGCAACACCCAGAGCGCATCTAAGGTGTCGATGGCCACGGTTTCAAATGGGCACTCCTGCTTGAGCGCAGCCAGCAGGGCACGGAAGTCCGACCAGCTGCGCACTTCAGCAACAGTTGCCCCCTGAGGAATTTGCTTGTGATGGGTGCTGCCCTCTACATCGATAACCAGCGGCCTCGGAAAGCTCAGCAGCAGACTACTCTTGCCAGAACCCGCCAGCCCGGACACTACCCAGGTGAGGGGAGCCGAGCTATTGGCATTGACTACAAATCGCCTCAGCGCCGACGTGGGCGGCGGCAAGGGGGGCGTAAGCTTGGACATGGCAGCAAAGAGGGTAGCGGGACTAGTGCAACACTGGCGTCCGCGACAGGCTAATCGGCGGCAGTGCCGGTTGTTTGGCGGGCAGCAGCATCCTCGTCGCCGTGACGCTGGGCAGAGCAGCTTTGACCGGAGGCAGTGGGCGACGGCCCAGCCCCGGCAGGCGTCGAACCAGCTGTTTGAGGGGATTGAACCATTGCCGCAGCGGCTGGGTCGCTGGCGCTGGCGCTGGCCGTGCCGACTGCACCAGACGCTGTTGCAGCATCTGGATACGCTGGTTCAAGCGCAGGTAAGCAGGCAGATCGCCACAAGTCAGAGCCGCGTTGCGTTGCGCACGCAGCGTGGTCAGCTGGCGGCTCAGGGTCGGCGGGGTGACCTTGGACCAGCGGTTGCGCAGAGCAGATGGAGCCAAAAGAGAGGAACTCATGGGCAATTGCTCGGGTAGAGGTTTGGCGACAGGGAATCTGGGCAGGACAGGACCGATCCTCCGACTTCTATCCCTTGATATAGCGTAAAGCATTGACTACGTCCCTACTGGTAGCGCCTCAAACAATCTCAAACTCAACAGCGATGAACAATCACCCAATGAGTACAAATGTACTAAACTTGACTGGCTTTGACAAGTCACTCCCGAGAAAAACACCCCAGCAACAAAAAACCACCCCGGCGGGTGGCGTAATCGTGAGGATCAGCTGCGATTGCGAAAGTTTTGAAGGCGTGAGCCGATTGGCTCAGCTCAACCGCAGCCGCTCAGGACGCTGCGGCCGAACTGACTCGGGCGAGGCAATACTGAAGGCCGTGGCAGTCAGGCGGGCGTGGCCAGTGGTCCGCTGCTCGGAATGAGGCACACCCGGAAGGGTCGGGTTGACGGGCAGCTCAAGGCTGGGCGTCGCTTCTGCCTGTGCAAAGTAGGGAACACTGCCGAGCGCCCCTACTGTAAGCGCGGCGCAGCAGGCATAGAGGTAGAGCGAGTAATCAGCCTGGCTAGCCGGACGATACCAAGAGGGAATCAAATTTTGCACCGGGTCGGGGTCGGGCACCTGGTTCGATAGCGTCAGCCCATCCAGACCCAACAGGGGCGCGATCCGCCGCAGAAAGCCCTGGACGTAGACGGGTTCCGGCAGTTTCTCAACCGCCCCGGTCTCCAGAGACTGCAAGTGGTAAAGCGGTACCAGGGTGCGGCTATGGACCTCAATCAGCGACAGACCTCGGGCAAGGCGGGCCTCACGGATTTGCTCTCCCAGCTGGCGTAGGGCTGTCGATTGACGCGCCTGCGCTGCCTCGCGGGTCTGCTGCGCGCGTTTGAGTTGAGGGTCGCGCGGCTTGACCTTGGGCCGGGCTTGAGGAATCGCTTGCGCTTGGGCTAGGCCCCGGTTGAAGCCGAGCCGCGCCGCCGTCACGGCTACCTGCTCCAGCAGCTCTGTCGCCTCTGTCGCCGCACCCAGTTGGGCCTGAAGGTCCGCGACAGCTTGCTGAAAGGCAGTAGTCTGACAGATCTCGCCATAAGCAACGCTGAATGACGTCTGAGGTTGCCCCCAGTCAGAGCCGCCGGCAGATTTCAACCCCTGTAAACGCATCGCCAAAATCTCCATCTCAAGTAGTAGTGCAGACAAAAGCCATAGGTGCACGGATTCAGTTCACTGCGCCTAGGCAATGCAAGATTATTCAGGCAATCTTCACGGCATCCGCACAATTGGCGGCGATTGCTTGAGAAATCTTGAAGAAGGTCCGGGGTAGGTCGGCTCAGTGTTGGACTAGGCTAGGACGGATGCCATAGTGCCGATAGCGTCGATAGTCCTGCAAAATCTGGGCATGGTCAAAGCAGAGCGGTTCAGGCAGTTGCCAGGGTGCGAACACCGCCAGGCTTTTCGCATCATCTGCGGCCTGAGGCTCGCCTGTGGCGGCGGCCAGAAACACAATGCTGATCGTGTGCTGACGGGGGTCGCGGCCTGGATCAGAGTAGACGTGGAACTGCTCTAGCAACTCCACAGCCAACGAGATTTCTTCTAGAGCCTCGCGGCGAGCTGCTGCTTCCAGGCTCTCACCGTAGTCCACGAAACCACCAGGGAGCGCCCAGCCTAGCGGTTCGTACCGCCGCTCGATCAGCACCAGTGGACGATGGGGGCGGTCAATCAGTTCAACGAGGATGTCAACGGTCGGAGCAGGGTTACGGTAGGTCACAGGCTTATGATTAGCAGAGTCCACTCAGATGGACTCGGTAGGCTTTCTAGCATCTACCTATAAGTGTCCATAAGTGTCCATTGTGGCTGGTTGCCGAACGGGTGTTTCAGAATCTGGGTGCGCTGATGACTGCTGATGACCATTGCAGGGCTGCAGGCCGGAGCAGAAAGGTTGCCTTGGCAGCCGCGTCGATTACTTTCAGACTAGAATCACCACTACAAGGACAAAAGAGCTTGTATGTCATCCGGCCAGGTTATTGCCTCTGCACTGTCGTGTGGTAAGGTGCAAGTAGGTGCCGCATGCTTCGCGCAGCAGCGGCAGACGGTTTTCTCAAATTTAACGGATTAGAAAGCAGAACTGAGGGCAACCGAAGGTTTACAGAATCTATGATTTGGAGCGTTCGTAAAGGGACGGCTAATGCCGGCCGGGCTATTCCTCAGCAGCATGACGAATACAAGCAGCGGCGGGAGGAACGCATCTTTGAGATTAAGCAGGAATACCGGGCTCGGCTGGGTGCGATCCTACAAAAGATCGAGGTTGAGCAAAAAGAGATTGAGCAAGTCGAAAACTTCCGAGCCGACCCCGTCCTGGAGGAACAGTACCGCAGTCTTGTGGAAAATGAGCTGAAAATCAAGCGGCGGTTATCGCAACTGCACGACGAGGTGTTGGAAATCGTCAACATTGAGTTTCCGCCCTTACCACCCGAGCGCAGTCCCAGTGGCGTGACGCCCCAGCGGCCGCGCTCGTCGCCTGCCCGAGGCGTGCCCAACCTCAACTACCATCGAGAGCTGGCAGACATAATTCGTAAAGCGCTCGCCTCAGCCAAAGCAGTACCTGAGGCTATGGAGCAAACCATTGCGCTGTGGGAAAACCGCGTGGATCTGAAACGGCTCAAGCGTCGGCCCTCGGGTCAATCCGAGTTTGACGCGCTGGCCGAAGACCTGCTGAACGCCCTTAAGCGCTTGGAGCCGGACAAACGGCGTAAGCTAGAAATCCGGGGCACGCCGGAGGGTTTTGTCAGCTTCATGTACGATCGGGCGATTGATCAGCAAAATCGGGTTTACAACGATTAGGCTTACCCAAGCGCAGCCTTCTTTGCTAGACTAGGAAAGCGACCGTTCACACTGGCTTGCCATAAGGGCAAGGTAGTGTAGTTTTTGGGCGATTAGCACAGTGGTAGCGCACTTCCTTCACACGGAAGGGGTCACTGGTTCGAATCCAGTATCGCCCATACTGCAACCGATCAAACTGTAGCCGTAGTGAGCGGGCCTCAAGGTCTCGCTCGCTATGGCTCAGAGTTACTACTAGAGCGGGTTGGAAAGCGAGGCGTGTTGGGCGCGCACCACAGTATTAAGTACCTGAGAGTGAACTCGCTGCCGAGCGCTAACTTCGACTAAACAATAGAGGGCGAACGAGGGGAATCGAACCCCCGAATGGTGGAACCACAATCCACTGCCTTAACCACTTGGCTACGCTCGCCACAGAGCCTTCCAGTTGCCCTTTCAAGGAGATGCCTCCCTGCAGGACCGAGAGAGCTCCCATCCAATATTAGCAAACCGTAGCATGTCATAGAAGTCTCTGGGTTCGAACACGCCAGTAAATTCCAGTAAATTCATAGTCAGTCCGGATGGGAGAACGTCGGCCATGCGCATGTTCAAGTTGCGAGGGGCTCGGGCAGTGCCACCTCGAGCCACAACCGCATTTGCTGCTGCTGCGATGCACAAGCTTTGGGTTGAGCGGGCCGCAGACCAGACGTTGGTCGTCGCGGAGATCGAAATCCGACCGGGGCAGCTGGGGCTCACGCCTCACCTGGAGGCGCAGGCGCAGCTGGTTCTCGCTCTAGATCACACGCGCAGTGGTGCGGTGGACCACAAGAAGGGCCGTTATACCAGACTCACGCGCAGCATCGTGGAGCAACTGTTCGCTATCGGCAGCCTGGATCGCGGCATCCAAGTCTATGCGTTTGGCGGGACCAGCGCGCCTGTTCGCTGGCTAGGTTCACTGCACAATCTGCAGGAAGCCGAGGCAATCGTGTACTCCGTGGCGACCGAGGCGTTGGGTAGCGAAACTCGCTACACCCCCGTGCTCCAGGAAATTTATCGTCAGCGTCAGGGCCAACGAACCGTGGTGCTCGTACTCACCGACGGCGATGAAGACGAAGAATACCAAGCCCGCAACGAAGTCGGAAATTTCCTGTTTCAGACAGCGCGCGAATGCGGCAGCGAGTTTTTCGTCGTGTTTGTTGGAGTTAAGGCGAGCGCCACGATGGCGGCCCTCTCCCGTGTGGACCATCAATTTGAAGGCACCACCCTACCTGATGTCTGCGACGTAGTTACCGCCGAAGATTTCGCCGCTGCCCCTGCGCTGATTTTCGCGGAGCTGCAGCAGACCCTGTTATTTGTGGGAGAGGCCGCTGAGGTCCGAGTTCCCGGCGCGACTTTGGTGGGTGACTACAAGCGGGCAACAGCTGCCGACGGCGAAACCTATAGGGGCTATCTCCGGCTGCCCGTGCGCATCCAGATGGGCTGCCGGTTGCCCGGCCAGCCAGAGCAGTTCACTATTCAGCTCGCCTTCACCGATCGCAACGGCAAGCGCCACCCAATCGAAGTTTCTGCCGGTTTATAGAGATGGCTGTGGGAAGTAACCTGCGTTTGCGCATCGCTGCTTCCTCTACTGAGCGGGCGGTTGCCAGTCTGCGCCGAGCCGGATGGTGATGTCGGACTCGAGGTCACCCGTGGACTGAGCACTCACCCGGCCTACCCCCAGAGCCGCACGAATCGCCTCTGCCCCTCGCAGGTCGCCCCGTTGAGCCACCACCTCAGTTTGCGCCTGCGTCTGGGGCCAATCCTGGCTGATGATCAGGCTATAGAACCCCTGCGCGGATAGGTAACGCGCCAGGCTGCGGGCGACCTTAGGATCACCACTGGCATTCTGGATGGCGATGCGCAGGCTCTGAGGCTTGACCGCCTGCCCTGCCTCGGGTAGAGTGACCTCAAAAAATTGCTGCATGACCTGGTCGCGGGCGGCATCGTCCATCAACCAGTCGCCAGTCGAGCCAAACTGGCCAGGCAACATCACCATATGGATTTGCTCCGGCTTCAACTCCAGACCGAAATAAGCCAAGGCCAGAAGTTCCTGAGGGCTGAGGTTGGTGTTAATGTAATTCGGCAGACGCGAGAGCACCTCCGGGATACGTGGCAGCGTCCCTGGATCGGTCAACTTCTGGCTGAGCGCTTTGAGCAAAATTTGCTGGCGCTGCACGCGACCGATATCGCCGTACTGGTCATGGCGGAAGCGAGCGAAGTGCATCGCCTGCAAGCCGCTAAGCGTTTGCAAGCCCGGTTGTAAGTCAATGTTGAGCTTCTGGGTCTGGTCCACATAGCGCATGCGCTTGGGCACGTAAACCTCTACACCACCCAGCAGATCCACTAGGTCGACCAGCGCATGAGTATCCAGGCGCAAATAGCGGTCAATGGCCACCCCATTGAGCGTTTGGCTCACGGTCTGGGCAGCCAGGGTCGAGCCACCGGCAGCATTAGCTGAATTGATCTTGCCGACGCCGACCCCCGGAATCTCGACTCGCGTATCACGGGGAATCGACAGCAGATTGAGCGTGGGAGCGACAACCGCAGGCTGGGCTGGATCCGGGCGACCGCTGGGGTCGAAGCGCACCAGCAACATCGTGTCGCTGCGCCCATCAAAGATTGCCGTTGAGCCCTCCGCAGCCTCCGGCACCCGGTCGATTCCCATCACTAGTAGCGTGACCGGACGCGCCAAGCGGTAGCGCAACCCCGTACGTACAAAATCAGAAGGATTATCACGCTGATGCGCTGGCATCAGCCAGGGCAGACCGCCCAGCGGCATGACCAACGCCACCAGCGACCCAATCCCCGCCGACAACAGGGTCACCACCAGCATCGAAACACCCCACAACAGCCATGCCAGCGCACGGCGCGGGCGCGGCGAAACGGCGGGCGGGTCCATGACCAGCGTCTGGACTGGCTCTGCACCCCCCTGGTCAAGCACAATCGGCTCGACCTCTGCGGCGGCACCGGATGCATCAACAGAGGACATGACAGTCCCAGACTCTGGAGCAAAGCGTTCGCAGACCGGATCGGGAAGGAGTTGATCAGGCTCAGGTTGACTATCGGTCGGTTCTGTCTCCCGCGAATCCTCAGCTGTAGAAATCTGCGAACTACCCAACTGCGTTACTCCTAATAAATCCACGCGACCAGAAGCCATTTGTAGAAACCGTAATCCAGACCCTGAGCCCTGCGCTTCGCCTTTCAGGAGGAACTTCGGACAAAAAGTGGCCAGACCCCTGCAAGCCATCCGGAACCGCATTTAAGTTTCCGGATCTAAATGTGTCACTTTGTATACTAAGCATAGAAGATTATAGCTTGAGGGTTTCGCCCGGTCTGTCATCATTGCTGGGGGAAAAGCGCCTATCTGGATGAGCTTCTGGCAGGGGCCAACCAGAAGGTTTAGGCCAGGGTGCCGAGTGGGCAATATAGCCTCAGCACGAACAACAGCAGTCTAGGGAGTTTTGTATGCAGGCGGTGATTATTGCTGGGGGCAAAGGCACGCGGCTTCGTCCGCTAACCTACGGCTGCCCGAAGCCAATGCTGCCCCTGTTGGGCAGGCCGTTTTTGGTTTGGATGGTCGAGCGCTGCCGCGAGGCAGGGGTAACGGACATTCTGCTGAATGTTCAGTATCAAGCGCATCAAGTCAGCGACTATTTTGGCGACGGCAAAAACCACGGCGTTGATATTCGCTACATCGAAGAAGAGGTGCCGTTGGACACCGCAGGCGCGATGAAATTAGCTGAGCCCTACTTCACCGGCGAATCGCTACTGGTATTCAATGCCGACATCCTGACCGACCTCGACCTCAAAGCGCTGATCCAGTTCCACAAAGCCAGCGGCGCTCAGGCGACCCTGACCCTAGCACGGGTTGAAGACCCCACCGCCTTTGGTCTAGTAGAACTCAGCCCCGAACAGCGCGTGTTGGCCTTCCGCGAGAAGCCTAGCGCTGAGGAAGCCGCTGCTCTCGGCATCGACACGATCAACGCCGGGACCTATGTGCTAGAGCCCGAGATTTTCGCACCCTATCCAGCCGGCCAACCTCTGAGCTTCGAGAAGCAGGTGTTCCCTGAGCTGCTGGCCCGCAGCGGCAAAATGATGGGCTTTACCTGGGAGGGCTACTGGATGGATCTGGGCACCCCGGCCAAATTCTACCAGGCCCAATTGGACATTCTCACTGGCCAGATGCCCTACAACCTGGCTGCTAACGCTCAGGCGCACGCGACCGGGGTTTGGATCGCCAACTCGGCAGAGGTGAACCCCGCTGCCAAGCTCGAAGCCCCTTGCTACGTTGGCGACCAAGCTAAGCTAGGCGCAAACGCCCATCTACCCCCCGGCACACTGGTCGGCCCTCAGTCGCTAATCGACCGGCCTCTAAGCCCCGGTGTCTACGCCTCCGGCACCCTGGCAGTTTAGGAGGATTTAGGATGACTCAGGCGGCGGCTCGCTGTTAATTTCGTTAAAGGGTCGCGGGACCAGGGTTTGATCCGGGGTGGGGCGCTCGGGCAGGTTGAAGACTTCGCGCAAGGCAGTATCAACCTGCTCGAAGGGCAGCTTGCCAACCTCATCAAGGACCACTTGCCCCTGCCCATCGATCAGCACCGTTTGCGGTAGTAAGCCTCGATAGTAGTGCCCAGCCTGCTGGATAGGGTAGTGGCTGGGATCCGGATCCAGGGCGTCGGCACTGAGGGGAATGAAGCTGACGGCGCGGGCGTAAAAAGCTTGGAGCTGGGATACGACCAGCGAGTATTGCTTACAGTCGCGACTGTCATCGGTGTAGAACAGCAGCAGCGCCGGGCGCTGGCGCTTCAGCGACTCAGCCAAGGTAGTACGCGGCGGTACCAAGGCACCATTGCCCGCGTATAGCGAGAAGATGTTGCCGTCAAAGTGGTCATCCGTCAGACTGGCCCGAGCTGGCGCAGCTGCCCAGACGGTCAACAGGAGGCTGAGGCACAGGGCAAACCAGAAGCGCATGGGGGACAGACCAGGGGCAGGCGATCAGCTCTTATTGTAGGGCTTGTGTGGCTGCCCCAGGGGTGACCGAGGTGGCAGGGGCAGAGCGGCTGCCCAAAGTTGGCCCCTGGTTGAGATAGCTGTAAATGGCAGCTGAGAACTGGCGGATCAGCTCGTTGGCACGCTGGTCATCATGGGGGCGTTTAACCAAGACCGACACCAGATAGCGCTTGCCGTTGGGCATGTCTACCAGCCCGACATCGCCAACCACCGAGCCGATGTCGCCAGTCTTGTGGGCGATGATCGCTCCTTCGCCTAGGCCGGGGTTCAGTAGTGTGTTGGTGACGGTACGGCGCATGATCTCCAGCATCCGGTCGCGGCTGCGCAACGACAGCAGTTCACCCCGATCTACCCAGCCCATCAGGGTTACGAGCTCGTGGGGGCTGGTTGTGTTGGTGCCGCTTACGTCCGGCAGGGGGGTGCGGATCGCCGTGGCGCTCAGGCCCCAAGTGCGGAAGCGCTGGTTGAGCTTGGCTGGGCCGCCCATGCGGTCGATCAACATGTTGGTCGCCGTGTTATCGCTGACGGTGATCATGCGCTCAGCTACTTCCAGCGCACTGAACTGAGTGCCGGGAGCTTCGTACTGCATGTCGCCTGACTCTGAGGCGATCAGGTCGGGCCGCATCTCCAGCATCTCGTCAAAGCGAATATTGCCCGCGTCCACATCCTGCAAAAACGCGACCAAAATCGGCAGCTTGATCGTGCTAGCCGCAGAGAAAGGCACCGAAGCCGACAGATCGACGTAACCCCGGGTGTCTAGGTCCAGCAGGAAGACCCCTGGTGTCAGGCCAGTTTCCGAGACAGACAGCGATTGAATTTGTTGCTTAAGGCTAGTGAACTCCTGTTTGGTTTCCAGGGGAGCAAGCAGTGAGGCGGCAGGGTAAGGCGGCGGGGTCTGAGGACTCTGTGCCCTGGCGTTTTGCAGCCCGGTTGGATCCCAGATGGAGATCAGCGTCCCCACAATCGCGCCTAGCCCAACCCCTAGGACTACGAGTCGGAGCCCCTGCAACCAGGGAGAACTTTGGGCCCGGCTGCGAGGACGATTGGAGGAGCGGTTCGGCAGCGGCAGGGCTGGGGTGGCGCGGGAGCGGCGGCGCTGATGCAGTGGGCCTACGCGCTCGGCGTTGATTGCAGCGCTGGGGGGCGTAGCTCGGCCACGGTTGGGGCGGTTAGGGCTAGGCCGAAGCTTTGAACCAAGCTGGGCGGGGCGAGCCTCGTCCAGGGAGCGCCCCGGATTGCGGGAGGTTTCCTGAGCGCCCCAAGGGCTATGGGGACTGGGCCGTCTGGTGCGGAGCGGTCGTCTGCGTGCCGCCCATTGAGGGAGATTCGAGACCTGGAACGGGTTGCTTTGCGCCTGGGCAGAATCCTGGGCGACCGCAGGGGGTTTGCCTCCTGTGTCTGCAGACCGAACGCCCAATTTGATGGGCCGAAGGGGAGATCTCTCAGCCAATGTATGCTCCTCACCGTCCTTAGGGATCCCCCCGGTGCGGGGGGTGGGCCAGAGCCCAATTTAGCTGTCGCAGGGTACCCCGCAACATTGCAACCTCCGCCGCAGTCGGATGAGCGCGGTTGAGCAATGCCCGGAACTTCGCCATCCGGCTGCGCGCAGTATGGGGGTAAAGATATCCGATCTGCAGCAGGATTGTCTGCAATTGGGCGAAGTAGTCTTCCAATTCGGTGATCTCGGCCTCCGGCGGACCGGGGTCAGACGGGGCGAACCCGACTTCTGCCACCGCCAGTTGCCGCAATTCGTAGCAACAGATGGCGACAGCCTGCGCCAGGTTCAGCGAGGCATAGGCATCGTCCGTCGGAATAGTCACAAAACGCTGACAATAGGCCAGTTCGTCGGTGCTCAAGCCGCGATCTTCGGGTCCAAATACTAAGGCTGTCGCTGATATCGTTGACTCCAGCAGCCAGCTCAGGCCTCGGGCTGGGATTTGAGCGGCGCTGGGCAGCGGGCCGTGGCGTCCAGTGGTGCCGACGACGCGCTGGCAGCCACTGAGGGCCTCGGGCAGGCTGGCGACCAGCTGGGCCTGTGCCAGCAACTCTGCGGCGTGGACGGCCATCTGGCGAGCCTCAGAGCCAAATGGGTCGCAGCGAGGCTTGACCAGCACCAGCTGCGTGAAGCCAAAATTTTTCATTGCCCGCGCTACCGAACCGACGTTCAGGGCTCCGGCGGGCTCTACCAGCACCATTCGCAGCTTGGGCAGCATGGCTGGATTGTGAAGAACATTAAAGATTATGATAGCCTTCGAGGGCGGTTGCCTCGAGAGCTAGGAGGTCGGGGGATGGCGAAGCAGCGTTTGAAAGCTAACCTGCCCACCAAGATTTGCCCGGTGTGTGGCAGACCCTTCGCTTGGCGTAAGAAATGGCAAAGCTGTTGGGATGAGGTGAAATACTGCTCAGATCGTTGCCGCAATCGACGGACTCAGGCCGATCCAACGCACGAGGGCTAACGGGGGCATGGCGGACGCGGAAACCCCTTCCCGACGTCTTCAGCAGCAGTATCGCGCTCAACTGCAGCAGGGCAGCTTTGTGCTGCCGGAGGTGCGCCGCTGGGAGAACGGGGTGCCGTTTTGGGGGGAGCTGTTCTACTTGTCGCTCACCGAAGCGGAGCAATTGCGCGACCTGGCTCAACGGAGCAGCCAACTGCCTGGCCCTGCGCCCACGATTGGCATTCAGCTGTGTGCCAGCTCGCTCAAACTCAGCAACCGGCTGGCGGTGCAGATCAACGAGGCGGGCTACGCGGGCCTAATGCAATTTGAGGATCTGGCCGATGAGCAAGACGGTTTTTTGCGCATTGCGGTCGGCGACGGACTCTATGCGGTGATCGTGATGCAGGCGATGCTGCGCGAGTTCTGGTTGCAGCTCACCCTTCAGACCTGCCGTCACTCATTGACCGTGATCCAAGAAAGCACCTGTCTGGGCTACTGGGAGTCGGACCTGGTTCTGCCACGGGTTTAGCGGGGGTTGAGGGGCACTCGCTCAGGGGGAATTCAGGGGTGGCAGGAAGGCTTGGGCGAAGAGGGCTGCTTGGGTGCGGTCACGCAGATTCAACCGGTTCAGGATGCTGGTGACGTGGTTTTTTACGGTTCCCTCTGAGATGTAGAGGGTCTGGGCAATCTCCCGGTTGTTGGCCCCTGCGGCAATTAAGCGCAACACCTCCTGCTCCCGAGGTGTCAAGTCAGCTAACCGTGGAGAAGGGCCGGGGGCCGGGGCCGGGACTTTGGCCATGACTTTTTGGGCTAGCCCCGGCCCCAACTGGGTGTAGCCTTTGTGCACGGCTCGAATCGCAGCGGCCAGCTCCTCAGAAGGCGTGTCTTTGAGCAAATAGCCCCTCGCGCCATGGCGTAGGGCCTCGGCTACGTATTGATCATCATCAAAGGTGGTCAACATCAACACTTTCACCCCAGTAAAACGCTGGCAGGCTTGCCGGGTTGCCGCGACGCCATCCATCAGTGGCATGCGAACATCCATTAGCACGACATCTGGTTGCAATTGCTCGATTTGCTGAAGCGCGGATTGCCCATTATCCGCCTCGCCGACGATTTGCAGTTCGGCCTCTAGCTCTAGCAAAGCTCGCAGGCCCTGACGCATCAGATGTTGGTCATCGACAAGCAAGAGGCGAATCATGGGTTTATAAGAGAGTTTATAAGAGAAACGAACGGGAACTGAGCGGTGATCCGGCAACCAGAGCCTGGGGCACTGTCGAGTTCAAACCTACCGCCGAGCGCCAGAGTTCGCTCACGCATGCCGCGCAAGCCGAAGCCAGTGGTGTTCTGGTTTAAGTCAAAGCCTTGGCCATTGTCTTGAATGATCAGGTGCAGGATATTAGCTCGGGTCTCCAACTGGATGGTGACTTCGGTCGCCGCTGCGTATTTACAGATGTTGGTCAGCGCTTCTTGCACAATTCGATAGACGGCGAGGCTGATTTCTACAGGAATTGAACCCGGCAGCTGAACCCGGCAAGTCGGTAGAGTGCCGGTCGCCCGTTGACAGTCTTCGGTCAGCGAGCGGAGCGCTGCTTCTAGCGAGCGGCCCTGCAGCGGCTCGGCGTAGAGGGCATGAACCGATTGTCGAACTTCTTGCAGGGCAGTGGAGCCCAAGCGCTTAGCCTCGGCCAAAAACATCTGCGCCTTGGTTGGGTTGGAGGGCCAGAGCTTCAAGGCGCTCTCTAGCTGGATGTTTAAGGCGGTCAGCGCGTGCCCCAGGGAATCGTGGATATCACGGGCGATGCGATTGCGCTCTTGCAGGATGGCGATGTTTTCGATGCGTAGCGCGTACTGCCGCAGTTGCTCATTGGCAAGTGCTAGTTGGTCGCGGCTCTGGCGCTCGGACAGCATCGCATTCATCAGCATCAACACAAAAACTAGGCTGAGGCCAAACAAAAGGGCAAAGCTCACCACAATAAACCACCAGCTACCGCGCATCGCCGGTAAAGCCTCGAAATCGAGCGTTTGCACTCGATAGTTTAGGGTGACAAGAAATAAGCCAAAGGCTAAACCCGTCACCACCAAACGGCCCGGCAACTTGAAAACAAGGCAGCTACGAATCACCAAAATCAAGTAGAGAAAGGGGAAAATCCGATTACTGCCGACGGCGGAGGCCAGACCAATCAAACCAACTTCTAGGCTGGTATGAGTAACTTTGTGCAGGAGCTTGCCTGCGGGTAATTTTAAGCCCAGGACCCCGAAGCCAACGATGATCATTAAAATCACGGGCAACGGGGCTCGAGGCGAAGGTTGGAGTGGCGAGGGTAAGGTTTCAATGAAGGCGACTATCGTCAGCAGCAGCCACTCCAGATAGAGCAGAAAGCGAAAGGGTTGAGGCTGATCTGAGGTTGAGGGATTCACAGAAAGCTCACAGAAAGCCCACAGAAAGCTTGGAGTTCAGCGGTCGGCCTCTCGATCGCTCCCTATTGTAGTAGCGGCTGATTGCTGGCTCTAGAAGCATTTGTCATGGTTGTTTAAGACAAGCCATGACTTTCGTCACGCTTGGTATTCTGATCACCCTGGGGTGAGTGACTTCTACCAGCGTCCGAGCCGCGAACCCCAGCCTCCAAGAATTTTTCGCCCAAGCCCGAGCAGCCAGCTTTAGGCTTCGAGCGTTCCGCCCCAACTGCCGAGCTGCGAACCCCGGACTCCGAGTATTTTTCGCCAGAGCCCGAGCTGCGGACCTCAGCGTCCGAGCCTTTTTCGCCAAAGCCCAGGCCTTTTGGGGCAAGGGTTGAGCGCTGAGGGCTAGGCTCCAGGCTCAGAGGTTGGCCCCTCCAGATCTCGGCCTGGAGCCGGGTTTTGGCAGCTCGCCCGGCTCCGGGCTCATCCCTTGACACAATGCTCTTAGTGGGGTCGCGGGGCTATGAGATGTCTAAGTTGGCTGTTTGGGAACAACTGCGATCTTTTCTGGCCTTTCTCGGGCAGTTTCTTTGCACCCATCGGGGTGCCCTGCTGCTGCTGCTGCTAGGCGTGTGGTTGCCCCTGCGGGTGTTTGGCGAGCTGGCGGCGGAGGTTTGGGAGCAAGAGGGCTTTGCCTGGGATGAGCCGATTCTGCTGGCGATCCACGCGACCGCGACTGCGCCACTCACAGTTTTCGCGACCCTGCTGACTCAGTTGGGCGTGTTTTGGGGCGTGTTTCCCGTGGCTGGGGGGGTGGCAGTGGTCCTGTTCCGGCGTCGGCACTGGCGCGCGCTTAGCTACTGGGCGGTCACGCTCCTGGGCAGTGTTGTGCTCAACCTAGCTGCGAAGGCGTTGCTGCGGCGCGTGCGGCCCAATCTGTGGGTGTCTCCCGCGCCCGAGCTTGATTACGGCTTTCCTAGTGGTCACGCCATGTCGAGCATGACCCTGGTCGCGGCCCTCGTGGTCCTGGGCTGGCAGACTGCCTGGCGGTGGCCGGTTCTGGTCGTGGGCAGCCTATTCGTGCTGGCGATCGGCTGGACCCGGCTGTACTTGGGAGTCCACTATCCCAGCGATATCCTGGCAGGTTGGCTAGCCTCAGTGGTCTGGGTGATCGGCGTGAGCCTACTGATCAAGCCGAGCCTCAAGCGGGGCAAGCCCTAGAACACGATCAGCTTGATTTCGGTCATCTCTTCAATCGCATAGCGCGGCCCCTCGCGGCCCAGGCCAGATAGCCCATGGCCGCCGTAGGGCATCTGGTCCACACGCCAAGTAGGCACCTCATTGATCAGCACCGATCCGGCGCTCAGTTCCAGCCCCGCCTTCAGCGCCAGCCGATGGCTCTCGGTGAATACCCCCGCGTTCAGCCCCGGATAGGGAGCGGCGTTGGCCAGGCGCAGGCCCTCCTCAAAGCTCTCGTACCGTTCCAGCACCGTGATCGGCCCAAAGACCTCACTGCGGCTGAGGGTCGTCCCTGCGGGCACCGCCTCCAGCACCGTGGGCGCGTAGCAGTTATGCGCTAGGCGTTTGCCGCCGGTTAGCAGCCTTGCCCCCGCTGCGCAAGCTTCGCTCACCCAGCGCTCCAGGCGCTCCAGCTCGGCGGGCCGGATCATCGGCCCCACCACCGTTTCAGCGACCAGCGGGTCGCCCACCGGCAGCGCTTCGACCAGGGGCAGATAGAGCGCCTTGAAGGCCTCATAAACCTGGGCTTGGACCAAAATGCGCTGCACAGAAATACAGACCTGACCACTGTAGGCGTAGCCACCCGTGGCGCATTTGCCCGCTGCCAGCGCTAGATCAGCGTCAGTGTGAATCAACACCGGGCTCATCGAGCCCAATTCCAGAGAAACTTTTTTGCCGACTGCCAGGCTTTGCAGGTGCTGCCCCACACTGGCGCTGCCGGTGAAGGCGATCATCGCGGTGCGTGGGTCAGTCGCCAACTGCTCGGCCACAGCTCCAGGACAGGGCAGCACATTGAGCCCGCCCGCAGGCAGACCCGCTTCGGCCAGGATTTGCCCCAGGATCAGGGCGGCGGAGGGCGCGTTGCTCGGCGGCTTCAGCACGACTGCATTGCCTGCAGCAATCGCAGGCGCGACCTTGTGGGCCACCAAGTTCAGCGGAAAGTTGAAGGGGGTGATCGCGCCGATCACGCCTATAGGCTGGCGCACCGTGAACGCGATCCGTCCCACGCCCGCAGCGGTGAGGTCCATGGGGATTTGCTCGCCGTGCAGGTTGAGAGCTTCCCGCGCCGCGACCCGGAAGGTGCTCACGGCCCGCCCCACTTCCGCACGCGAGGCTTGAATGGGCTTGCCCGCCTCCAGCGCCATAGCCGTCGCTAGCTCCTCCTGGCGCTGCGTCAGCAGACCTGCAGTCCGCGTCAGGATCTCCGCGCGCTCGTAGGCGGGCAGAGACTTGATCCCCGTGCGAAATGCCGTGATCGCAGAATCGAGCGCCTGGCTGAGCCCCACAGCGTCCGCCAGATGAACCTGGGTGACCGGCTCGCCACTATAGGGGCTGAGCACCGGCTTGACCTCGGCACCGGCAACAAATTGATTGTGAATCCAGAGCTTGCGTTCAGGGATAGCCATCAGCCTGGACAGAATGCGATGTGAGCTGATGCTACCAAATCCAGCTCAAGCGTTGGCGCAGATCGCCGCCACGCGCTCCGGCGTCAGCTGCACGGCCCGACTGAGCACCCAATCAGCTCCTGCGGCCCGCAGGCCCTGGCTGTAGTCCTCCACCACCGATGGCTCACTGGCCACGATATGCGGCGGCAGCACTCCCACCGCTAGCCAGGCGCGATCGGGCTTGACTTGGCGGGCCTTGACCACGGTCTGCATGTCCGCCACCGTGTCGCCGATGTAAAGCACGGGACTGTCGGCCCGATCGGGGGCCAACTGCTGGGCCACACTCAATAGGCCAGTGGGATCCGGTTTGCCGGGCGCGTCCTCCATGGCCACCAGCACTGGGGCGGCGAGCCCGATGCGTCGGCTCAGCACATACAGCGCCGAGCCCCGCGTTGCGCCACTGAAAAACCCCCAGGCCAGCCCCGCCGCCGTCAGCGCTTCAAAATAAGATCGCTCCAACAGCAGCGGCTCACGGGTGATGTAGCCGTCCCAAGCCTGCGGCTGACCGACCTGCTGGCCCCAATAGCGGCCCTGGAAAAAATCGACTAGCTCGCTGTAGTCCAGGCTCACCTGAGCGCGCGGGGTGCCCTGCTGCTCGCAATAGCGCAGTACCAACTCGCGCGAGCCCTCCCAATCGTTGTTCCACAGACCCTCGGCCTTGAGCGCGTCGAGTTGCTCCGGACTGGGGCGCAACGCCCCGCCCGTGAACTGCTCGACCGTATCGGCCAGCGCCCGCCGATAAGACCCGGCCACATCGCGCACCACGCCGTCGATGTCAAAAACCAGAAGGGGGTTCAAACCAGACGCAGTGGGCACAAGCAACTTCCATTTACATTTACTGTTGTATGATTATGGGTTGTAGTGTACGCGGGACGCGCCTGTTCGGAGGGTTTTTTTGGCGAAGTTTATTCTCAAGGTTCTCTGGCTTGAGAAAGATGTGGCGATTGCGGTGGACCAAGTGGTCGGCAAAGGGTTTAGCCCGCTGTCGAAGTACTTTTTCTGGCCCCGCAATGATGCCTGGGAGGAACTCAAGAACGAGTTGGAGGCCAAGCACTGGATCTCAGAAGAAGATCGTGTCGAGTTGCTTAACAAGGCCACCGAGATCATCAACTACTGGCAAGAGGAAGGGCATAAGCGCCCCATGGCTGAAGCCCAGGGTCGTTTTCCGGGTATCACCTTTGTCGGCAGCGCCTGAGCGTTGTGCCGTCTGACGCTGGTCAGTTAACGGTTTGGGGAGTTCCGCTTTAGGGCTCCCCTTTCTCGTGGCTTTCGGAAGCTTGCTCATCGAGGTTTACCGTAACCTCAATGGCGTTTTCTGACGGGTAGTTTGGATGTGGCCAATGCGCGGGCCTTCCACGCTGAGCACAGTCAACGCCAGATCGGCGTAGTGCAAACTCTCCCCCTCATGGGAACTTTTTGCAACTGAATTTTTTGCAACTGTGCAACTGGTAGATCAAGAAGCCGCCCAGCGTTCGATAGTCGTCGGTGAGCGGCAGATCGAGATTCAGCATCTCGTTGACTTCTTCTAGGTCCACCAGCACCAGCACCACGCGGTCATCGATCATCTGGGGTCTGTCATCATCGCGGAGACTCGCACCCAGGGCCAGTCCAAGGCTTGTCTCAGGCGCTACTGCGGTTGCTGGGCAGGGATGCCCTCGACCTGCAAGCGTAAGCGCTGCTCCGGATAGTCGGTCAGGCGCACGGACAGCGTCTTGACCCCTCGCAGCTCTGACACCGGCACCAGCACCGTACCCTCGTAACTCTGACCCGTGGGCGGCAGCTCGCCGGGGAGATCCTGCGCGCTTGCGCCCAGCACCTGTCCTTGGTCATTGGTGACATCCATCAAGCTGTAGAGGAAGCGCACCGTGCGATCACCACTATTCTGAAGCTGGATTCCTAGCTCCAGGTTCTCGCCACGCCGCCGCACCGAGCGCACCTCCAAAGTGATCCCTTGATTGCTGCTCACGCGAGGCAAGTTGGTGAGATCTGAGTCGCGGTTAGCTCGTTTGAGGCTACTGCCCGCGCCCTGGGCCTTGCCGACCACCTTGAGCTTGCTGACCGTCGCTTCAATGACTTGCTGCTCATTGAGCAGGGCAGGCTGGCCGCGCTGCGGGTTGGTCGTTCCTGGCTTAGCACTGGCCCCATTTGCCTTGGCGTTGGTGTTCCAGGTACCGTTGGCGTCTGGCTGCGTGACCCCCATCAACGCTCGGCGACCAAAGGCAATGCCCCAGGAGGCGCTGAGCAATCCTGCCGTGACCATCAGCAGCAGCAAGAGTAGGGTCAGGGTGGTCGTCGTGCTGATGCGAAAAGGGTTCGACTTGGAGGCCATAGATCTTTACCAAGACTCCAATAGAGGGTGGCCGAAAGCAGCGGAGCGCAGATACGATAGGCCGCAGTACGATGGGAAGTTAACCAGGGTTGGCCGAGCGGTTGAGGCAGCGAACTCATAATTCGCGCTAGGCAGGTTCAACTCCTGCACCCTGGATTCACCAAACCCTAGGCCCATGCACTTAGGCGGTTACCACAGACTGCGCACCGGCTGAGGCGCTTGAGGAGGCGGCGCGGGCACAAATACCGGGGCCTGTGGCTGGTTCACGGGACCCGAGGTTACGTAAGTCAGCTCATAGAAGCTGGGAGATTGTTGGAGGGAGGTGTTGTAGGGATTGGGCAAGTCGAGGCTGCGCAGGTAGGGCGTCTCGCGCTCTTGCTGATTCTGCGCATCGTAGAACAAGGCGCTGAGCGCCCTGAGTTGCGCCTCTCCCACCTGATCGGGGAAGCGGAGTTCGAACCGTTTGACAGAGTTTTCAACCACTCGATTAATTGAATCCGACAGCGAATAACGGAATTCAGTCGTAGGCTCAGGCGAAGTCTGCGCCTGAGCGGGTTGAACGCTACCAAATCCCAACCCGCTCAGCGCAGCTAAGACTGTTAACCGTGCACCTAGCCCTCTATTGTCCTGCTTGCCGACTTTCCCAACGCCCATAGCAGAAAACCCTCACCGTGCCTCGAAATTTGTGCTGTCAATCCTAGCACTCGCCTTTGCTCCCCCGGCAGCTCTGATAGGGGGGAAATCGAAGCCGGTGGCTCAATCTGTGCCGCCTTCGACCGACTCGACCCGGTCCAGGGTCGTTTGGAAACCCTGCTGTGGGGTCCACACCAGCGCACCATCCCGCCCGCGCCAGAAGACGCGAGCACCCAATTGAGCCAGGCTCTGACTGGTCTCATCGGTCAGGGTCATCGCGGTCGCAATCGCAACCTTGGGCTGCACTGCTTGCAAGAGGTCGGCGGCCAGGGGCGCTCCATCCCACCACAAGACCTGTGCCTGTGACAGAGGCAAGGGCTTAGAGTTGAGGGCGGTTGAAGACGAATCCAGGGTTTCAGACTGGCCTGGCTGGGGACGATCATTGCCCAGTAGGAGCCAGGGTTGGCCATCGACGCTTAGGCTGAGCACCAGAGGGACTAGGCTTAGAAACTGAACCTGCAGTCGCCCCATCTGAGCTACCTCACCTCCGATTAGCGGTCGATAGACCGTCCCGGATTCGCGGAGTTTGCTGACCAGATCTAGGTAGGTTCTTGGCGCTGTGCGAAAGCCCCCATCGCGGAACTGTCCGACCGAAAGCTGCTGTCGCAAGATCTCCCAGCCACCGTTAAGTTCACTTCGAGCGTCGGTAGCAACCGCCCAGTCAATGCGGTTGATCCCCTGCTGCTGTAAAAACGGCAACACGGTCAGGGCGGCAGTCGTCTCATCGCCACTATTAAGCAGCAGCACTTGGCCGCGATCCTGCACCACCATCACTGGGCTCCGCTCCGCCGCCAGCAGCGTGACCTGAAACCGGGTGTGGTGTGCGTATGTTGAAGGCACAGCCACCAGCAGGACCGCCAGCCCTAGGGCAAACCTCCAGTGTCGCTGCCACCAGCACAGCCGCCACACCAGCACCATCAGACCGTAGAGCAGAACGACCTGGATCACCGAAATCGCCCCGACATTGTAGAAGCTGCCCGGCAGTTGGTTGGACCAGCGGACTAGAGAGACTAGCAGCTGCAGCACCGGAGCCAAGCACCAGGCCACCGCTGCCCCCAGCCCAGCCCAGCCTATGCCCAATACCGCACTGGCCATCCCGCCAATCGTCGCCACCGACATCAGCGGAGTTGTTAGCACATTGGTGAGTAAGCTGTAGGGCGTCAGCCGCCCAAAGGCGTACAGTTGCAAGGGCAGAGTCCACAAGTACGCTGCTAGTGGCACAGCCAGTGCTGAAGCCAGAGTCGGCGGCAGCCAGTCCAGGGCTCGCGTAATCGGTGGCACACTCACCAAAAGCCCCAGCGTTGCTAGAAAGCTGAGCTGGAAGCCAAGATCCCAAATCCACAGCGGATTGACCAGCAACAATGTTACCGCTGCCAGCAACAGCATCCCCAGTGGTTGGACCTTGCGCTCTCGCACCAGCGCCACCAGCGCGCCCAGTCCCATCAGGCTTGCCCTCAAGATTGAGGGGCTTAAGCCGGTCAGCAGCGGATAGATAACCAGCACGGCCAAGCCTACCAAAAAGCGCTGGCGGGGCGGACGTCCGCGCAGCAAGCCCAGAGCCAGTCCCAGCAGCAGCGACACTTGGAAGCCCGAGGCAGCAAAGGCATGAGCCAGCCCTGCCTGCACAAATTTATCCCGAATGTCATATGGCAAATCCACGGCGCGGCTACCCAGGACCAACGAACTCAGCAGCGGGCCATCTGGGCTGCCCAAACCCAACACCTGGGCATGTACGATGCGCTGAGGCAAGCGCCACCAGCCCCAGACCAGGGCTGGCTTGGGCAATGGACTGGGATTGACGTCCGAGATCCGGGGCTCAGGCAGCTGAGCTTCTGGGTCCTTGATTGCCACCCGTCGTCCACTCAATCCAGCGAACGCGCCCTGCCGCACCAGATAGGCCCGAAAGTCAAAGCCCCTGGGATTACGGGCTCGGTCAGGTCGATAGAGCGTGCCCATGATTTCCACCGCCTGATTGGGGTGCAAGCCCGTGGCCTGGGTGAGCGGCAGGGTGACATAAAGCTGACCGCTGACCAGCTTGGGGTTGCCATCAAGGGGGTCCAGCCGGGTAGCTCGCAGCCAGAGCTGCGCCCGGCCGCTGCGGGTCAGACGTGGCAGACTAGCCACCTCTCCCTGCACGGTGACATCAGCCTGGGGCGCGAGGCGGCTAATATCGGTCGGACCCGGCTCAGGGGTCCGCCAGGTGAAGTACCAGCCAGCCAGCCAGGCAACCAGGGCAGCTGCCAGCCAGAGTGCTGGTCTTGGCCCCCAGCGCCAGCGTTGCGGCAAGCTGAAGGCGGCCCCGATTCCGGCCAGCAATAACAGCCACTGGCCACCTGGAACCGCCGAAGCCAGCAGCCCCGCCAGGTAGGCAACACTCAAGACCACCGCTCCCGGCAGAAAGCCAATTGCCGAAGGCGGCGGCGCAGATTTGGCAGAGCCCCTCATGAAGATGAACCGTTGATCACCGGACTAAAACTTATGCAGACGAAGAATCCGCCGAGCAATTGCCTGAATCTAGCGGCGGTTGATAGCCGCGCTCAAAGGCGAAGCGAACCAATTGGGAACGGTTTTCCAGGTTCAGCTTGCTTAGGATGCTGCTGAGGTGAGTTTGCACAGTGCGGGGGCTGATGTAGAGACGCTCCCCAATTTGCTTGTTGGTAAAGCCTTGGACGACTTCCCAAAACACCTTGGCCTCGGCGTTGGTCAGCGGCAGTTGCAGCGGCGGTGGCGGTGATGTTTGGACCCTAGGGGTTTCGAGCGGTTCCTGGCGCATCAGGCGTAGGATCTCGGCGTGGGTACGGCGGACCCGCTCCAGCTGCGCTTCAATCTTGGCAACCAGCTCGCGCGGCTCAAAGGGTTTGATCAGGTAATCATCCGCGCCGGTGGTATATCCCTGCAGGCGGTCCTCAACCTCGCCGCGCGCGGACAGAAAAATGAAGGGAACCAACTGGCCCGCGCGCAGCGTGCGTAGACGGTGACAGAATTCGAAGCCGTCCATCTCGGGCATCATCACGTCCGAGACCACCAGATCTGGGTTCTCCTGTTCGAAAGCGGCCAGGGCCAATACACCCGAGCTGACCGACGTGACCAGGTAACCGCGTTTTTCCAGGTAACGGGTCAAAGCAGTGAGCAGCGTAGCGTCATCATCGACGACGAGGATCCGTTTCATAGAGCTGGGGACAGAAGACGGGATAGCGAGGGACAACGCAAGTGGCCACGGCTGTAGGTCATCACCTGTCTAGGATTCCCTAGTTCGGAGCGCTCCCATCGGGTTTAAGGCTTGGCTGGGAATTTAGGGGTCAGCAACGGTCCGGATCCTACGGTGAGGCTATATTGTGCGGTCTCCTTTGCTTGGGTTGTATGACGCGAGACGGCTGAATTTATCTGGTAGTTTACTGTGAGACTGCTGGGGCTAAGCGAATGGGCTCAGATCGCAGTCGATGTCCACAACATCCAGTAAACCCCTCTTGGAGGTCGATGACAGCATGTACGACCAGATTACCCCTCCGCGTACCGGCTCCCGAATCACCTTCAAGGACGGCACACCTATCGTTCCCGAGGACCCAGTCATCCCGTTCATTCGTGGCGATGGCACGGGGGTCGATCTGTGGCCGGCAGCGCAGAAGGTGTTTGACGCCGCTGTTCAGGCGGCCTACGGCGGCCAGCGGCAGATTGTTTGGTTCAAGGTCTATGCCGGCGACGAGGCCTGTGAGCGCTATGGCACCTACCAATACTTGCCGGAGGATACTCTGACCGCAATCCGGGAGTATGGGGTGGCGATCAAAGGGCCATTGACCACGCCGATCGGCGGCGGCATCCGCTCACTGAACGTGGCGCTGCGTCAGATTCATGATCTCTATGCTTGTGTGCGTCCCTGCCAGTACTATCCCGGCACCCCTTCGCCCCACCGGTACCCCGAAAAGCTAGACGTGATCATCTATCGGGAGAACACTGAAGACATCTATTTGGGGATCGAGTGGCGTCAGGGCAGCGAGGTGGGTGACCGGCTGATCCGCCTGCTCAATGAGGAGTTGATCCCCGCGACGCCCGAGCATGGCAAAAAGCGCGTGCCTCTGGACGCGGGCATCGGCATCAAGCCGATCAGCAAGACTGGCTCGCAACGTCTGGTTCGCCGCGCTATTCAGCATGCACTGCGCCTGCCTAAGCCCAAGCAATTGGTCACTCTGGTGCACAAGGGCAACATCATGAAGTACACCGAAGGGGCGTTCCGCGACTGGGGTTATGCGCTGGCGACCACTGAGTTTCGGCAGCAGTGCGTTACTGAGCGCGAGTCCTGGATCTTGGGCAACCAGGAGCACAACCCCGATCTGACTCTGGTTGAGAACGCTCGCCAGGTGGAGCCCGGCTACGACGCGCTCACCGAGCCGAAGCAGGCGGAGATCGGCGCGGAGGTGAAAACGGTCCTCCAGACGCTCTGGGACAGCCACGGTCAAGGCCAGTGGAAAGACAAGGTCATGGTCAATGACCGGATCGCCGACAGCATTTTTCAGCAGTTGCAAACGCGGCCAGACGAGTACTCGATCTTGGCAACAATGAACCTCAATGGCGACTACCTGTCCGATGCGGCGGCGGCGATTGTGGGCGGTCTGGGCATGGGGCCGGGGGCCAACATCGGCGACGCCTGCGCCATCTTTGAGGCCACGCATGGCACAGCCCCCAAGCACGCTGGGCTAGACCGGGTCAATCCCGGTTCGCTGATTCTCTCGGGCGCAATGATGCTGGAGTACCTGGGCTGGCAGGAGGCGGCCGACCTGGTCAAGAAAGGTGTGGGCGCGGCAATCGCCAACCGGCAGGTGACCTATGACTTGGCGCGCCTGATGGAGCCTGCGGTCGAGCCGCCGCTGAAATGCTCTGAGTTTGCACAAGCAGTGATTGAGCACTTTGACGACTAGCGCCGGTCTAGTTCTGCGGCCAATGAGCTTCCGTAGCCCTTGCGCGAGTCTTTGAGTCTCGTGGACGAGGTTCAGAAACTCAGCCGGGAGTTTCTGAACCTTGTGCATCAGTCTCTGAATCTCTCGTCTGAGTTTCTGAATCTCGCACACCAGTCTCTGAACCTCTGACCTCAGCCTTCGAACCTCGTGGGCGAGGTTCAGGGGCTCACGCTTGAGGTTGCGAGGCTGGGGGATGGGTCAACGCAGGCAGCCCGAGACCAGAGGTCGCTCCTGTACTTCTACCAAACGCTCAGAACTTAGCTTCCAGCTTGCAAAGCTCTGAGGCCACTCCACGCGGCAATGGCGGCAGTACAGATAGCTGCCACGAGCCCGGACGTGCGGCAGTAGTCTATTTGAACAACAGGGACATTTGGGGATCATATGAGTTGAGGTTGTTGCTAAGTTCTAGCCCTGATCCCCACTGTCTACGGTGATCCCCGTCTCTGAACACTGTCGCAAGAGATAGTTGCTCAGGCCAGGCCCGAGAGCCAGCGCCGCTTCCAGTGCGAGGTGGGTTCCAGAGGGCTGCTCTGCTGCTCCTGCTGACGTCTTGACAAGATTACGGGGGCTGGATCGCTCAAGCTGGGATCGCGGTAGGGGACAGCGGCTCGGGTCCGCAGGTGCTCTTGCTCCTGCACAGAGAGCGGTAGGCCAACCGGGACGCACGCAGCAATCGTGCCCGGCATCCGCCGTCCCACTGGCGGGGTTGAACCAATGTGGAGACCCGCCTGGTGTAGGGCGGCACGCACTGACGCGGCACAAGAGTAGGTGACTAGGTTCCCGTCAAGGGTCAGCGCCGATGCCGCTAAACCCAGAAACTCGACCGTCCATAGCTGCGGACAGTGGGGCGGCGAGAAGGGGTCGAGAAGCACCGCATCGGCCTCCAGCCCGCCCTCAGCTAGCTGAGCCTGAAGCGTCTGTCGCGCATCGCCCCACAGTAGTCGGGCCCGCAGGTGCGCGGTCTGTAGCTCGCCGTGCTGGACCAGCTGCGCCAAGCAGCTCTGAATCTCCGCAGGCCAGACCCGGAGCAAGCCTTGCTCGAACGCCTGACGAGGCACCTGGGGATTGACCTCGAAGCCCCAAAGCTCAACGCGACAATCTGGGTTAGCCTGCCAGATCGCGCTCAGAGCCGCCGCGCTGTTGTAGCCAAGGCCGTAGCAGATATCCAGCAATATCAGGCGAGGTGCTCGCAGCGCTCGTTCCGCCAGCTCAGCCGGCAAGACAAACTTGGCAATAGCCTCCTGCTTGGCCCCGTGAGCGCTGTGCAGAGCTTCCTGAAACTGGTGGTCATAGAAGGTTAGTGAGCCGTCGCCAGTCGATTGCAAGGTCAGGCGAGTCGGCGTATCGCTCACTCGAACCGGGGGGACTCGGCTTCGGCAGGCTTCGCCTGTGGCGGGTCGAGGCGGCGACGACCAAAGAACTCAATGCGGTAGTCGGTAATCACTGTGTCGGTGCGCTGCTCAACCTCTCGCAGCAGCCCCTCGGGCAGTTGCACCACCACATCCAGGATCTGGTTGGTATCCAGGCAGTTAACGTGACTGTGGGGGTCGCTGATGTTGCCGTAGAGCCGCCCTTCCGTTCGGTCGATGCACTCGATAATGCCTTGAGCCGAAAGGGCTTCGAGGTTTTGGTACACCGATGTGTGGCCAATTCCTTTGCCCACCTGGTTCAAACGGTCATAGATTTCACGGGCAGACAAATGCTCTTGGTCTTGCCAGAGCAGCTCCAGAATGTAGCGGCGCTGGCGACTCAGACGCATTCCCAATTGCTGGCAGCGAGCGAGCGCATCTTCGAGGGATTCAATCGGCTTAACCATGACGGTGCGGTCCCACAGCCTGCGAGGTTCCGAAGGTCAGACTGTTTTTTATATGCTACGGCATATCGAAGTCGTTATGAGTTTTCAGATCGCCACTCTTGACCCTAAGCCAGTATTCTGGGAGCAGTTTATTCAAAAAATCTTTAATTTTTCACACTTTTTCGGATGAACCTCCAGCGCATTCGCACCTTGGTGGAAACTTTTACCGCTGCTGAGCTAGAGGTCCGGCTCCAGGAGCTAGAGACGTGTTTTGTGCCGGACCAGCCTGGACCAGCTGAGCTTTGCGCCGATCTGGCCGCAGCGGAAGCCGCGATCTGTGACTACACCAAAGCGCTGACCATCCGTCAGCAGATCGAGCAGACTGGGATGCCGGTTCAGGAGGCGCTGCGTGGCTTGGCCGAGCGCATGCGCCGCTTTGCGCCCGAGCCACAGCGTGCGCAGGCTCAGCCGAGGCCGTAGCTTAGCCGAGGTGACCTACACTGAATGCTGAACGCAGCTCCCGGCCGTTTGGTCCCATGCTCACCACGATCTATCTCAACCCCACCTGTCTGGAAAACCTGGACCTATCGACAGCTCGAATTGTGATCGAGAAGCTCATTCAGGATCCGGTCGCCAACGAGCAGCAGTTACGCTTTGACATCAGCTATCCCCGCATCGACGACGACCCGCGCGAGCTGTCGGAGATTGCAGAAGTGCGCTTGTGGTTCATTCGGTTGGATGCGGCCTATCCCTGGCTCCCCTACTTCTTGGACTGGCAGGGAGAGCTGTCGCGTTATGCAGCGATGCTGGTCCCTCACCAGTTCAGCAGCCAGGAGGGCATTCAGTTCAATCCCGAGGCGCTGGAGATCTTTGTGATGTCTAAGATCTTCGTGCTGCTAGCCTGGTTGGACCAGCAGGGCATTGAGGCAGAGAACAAGTTGCGCTCGATGGCTCAGGTCCTGGGCTACGAAATCGACTCAACCCTGTTCCAGCTCCTGCGCTCAGAAGGACGGTGATGGGGATGGGGGACCTGAGCTGGCAGACGTCGATCGCTCGTCAGATCTGGGTGTTCGGGCGGGTTCAGGGCGTGGGCTTTCGCGATTACACGCAGCAGCAGGCTAAGTCTCTGGGGCTATCGGGCTGGGTGCGCAACCACGCCGATGGGCGCGTCGAGATCCAGTGCTGCGGCCCCGCCGACCAAGTCGAGGCTCTGATTGAGTGGTGTCGGCAGGGCTCCCCTGCGGCCGCCGTAGAGCGGGTGGCGATCAGCGAAAACGTGGTGGGTAAGGATTTCCCTGAGCCGTTTGAGATCCGCCCAAGCGTAGCCTGAACCTAGCAGCGAGGTTAGTGGGATGATGAAAGGGCGTTGAGGGAGAGTGACGCCGTACCTTGAGCCGAGCTGTTTTGTGTGGCTATTACGGACTGGGCAATGCTGGCGATGAGGCACTGCTCGCCACTCTGCTGCAATTGCTGCCCCCAACTGTCGAGCCTTTGGTGCTCTCTGCGGATCCTGCCCAAACCCAGCGCTTGCATGGGGTAAGTGCCTGTGACCGCTGGAACCCAGGTGCGGTCTTGGCGGCTTTGCGAGGCTCTCAAGCGTTCATCTGGGGAGGGGGCAGCCTGATGCAGGATGCTTCCAGCGTCGCTAGCCCGGTTTACTACGGCGGCCTGATGCTTCTGGCCCGGGCGATGGGCCTGCGGACGGTCGCCTGGGCCCAGGGTATCGGTCCTCTGCAGCATCCTTGGACGCGCTGGATCACGCGCCAATCCCTAGCAACCTGCGCCCAGATCAGCGTCCGGGATGGGGCGTCGGCGCGTTTGCTTCAAACTTGGGAGCTACCCTGCACACTCGCCCCTGATCCGGTCTGGGCTTTGGACTCGCTGCCCGTGGGCGCGTTGTGGCAGCTGCCGGCCCCTCGCGTGGCCGTAGCGCTGCGCCCCCACCGTCTCTTGACGCCAGAGCGCCTAACCGCGTTGGGCCAGGCGTTGGCTAGCTTCCAAGCGGCGACGGCAACCTGCCTGGTGCTGCTGCCGTTTCACCCAGAGGCTGATCAGCCCTTGGCTCAGGCACTACAGGCGGCGTTGCCCGGTCCTAGCGCTATCCTCAAGCCGGAAAGCCCTGCCCAGCTCAAAGGGGTGTTCCGAGGCGTCGAGATGGCTATAGCCATGCGTTTCCATGGCCTGGTAATGGCCGCAGCTGAGGGCTGTCGCTGCTTCGCGCTGAGCTACGACCCTAAAGTAAGTCAGCTGATGGCAGAGCTGGATTTACCAGGCTGGGAACTGGCAGCACTGCCTACCGATCCGGGCGAGATCACGCACATCTGGCTGGAGCATTATGCCAACGGCGATCCTTTAAGCTCCGATCAGATCCAATCTCAGGCAGATCGCGCCCTCATGCATCGTGAGGTGCTGGCTAAGGCGTTGAGTGATGGCTGAAGCATAACCGTTCGAGCTGGAAAGAAGACAGACAGCTCACAGAGGCGATTACCGAGGCAAATTTGCGGGCTCAGGCCGTGGCTAGCGCGAGTCTATGTAGGTTCCTACCAGACAGCACCTCTTTAAGTCAAGCGTTTGGAAAGCCTGAAAGTAAAGCAAAGCCTGCAAATTCTTTTCTCCAAAAAAAAGATCTGCAAGCTCCTTTCAAAATCAAGCGTTTGGGAGCCTTGAAAATAAAGTATGTATTCGTGGTTTTCAGCTGCCAAGGAAATATTTAAAAGGTGCCCGACTATAGGCATAAACAGGTGGAGATTAAGTGATTAGAGATCGCAACAAAAGTGTCAATTATTGTTGACTTATCTCTATAATCCGCGTGGCAACTAGGACTTTCGAGAGGCTCTGAGATCAGGGTATTTCCCCCTGAGATCGTAGGCAAACCTAGTGAGATATGCTGTGATGCGTCTTCGGGATAGCTGTTGCGATTACCCAGAAGGCAAGACTTTACCCTGTCGTTCGAGTCCGCTTGAATAAAGGGGCGCACTGCTGTGCGCCCCCCGGTGAAATCATCAAAAACCGCACACAGGCGTGAAAAGCTCTGTAGATAGAAGGGCCCGGTTGAGAAGCCACCCCAGAACTGGGGACGTGTCAGCCATCTCAGGCTGCTCTGGTGGGCGGTTTAACACCCCTTTGACGACTACAAAGCAGGGGAAACGGCAAAAACCCTGCACCACTCATACTCAACCGGGCTGGTACAACCGAGGCATCACCAGTCGTTGTCCAGACGCCGTTCTCCTTAGGACTACGATTCGCAGGACAAACAGCAAAACTCCTGCTCTGGCTGTGCAACTTTTTGCAGATGCCTCTGAATCAGATCTGTTTAGTTGAGATTCTCGCAAAGTTAGAGGCGATCGGACTGTTTTGATAAAAAAGTTAAGAGTTGCTGGAAGCAACAATCTGACGCAGACGATGCTGCTCTCGGTTGAATTGCTTTTGCGCTTCAGATAAATCGTGATCAATCGGCTGACGCATGTCCCACTGCACCTCGCCAAGCAAAATTAGGCTACTGGCCATCACGCCTCCGGTGAATAAGAACTGCCAGCTTTGGATGTGCAGCAAAACCACGGCACTGAGCAGGTGGGTCACACCAGTCAAAAACAGAGCCCGCGAGCGCAGACCTAATCCCGTACACAAATAGCCAATGGCGCTCAGCCCTAGCCACAAAGGACCCAGGCGGAGCAACACTTCTCCCCAAACGGCAAACACGCTGAGGTCCGTCAGCGCCAGCCCCACCACCATCAGAACCACCCAACAGCCGACGATCCAGCTTGCCCGCTCCACTACAGCCCATGACCAGCTCAAGCTCACCATGCCGCCTATGCCCAGCACCGTGACCAGCGACCAGAGGATCGCTTGGTCGGTCCAAGCCAGTGGCAAAAACTGAGCAGTGATGAAAATAGCTGCGCTCAAGAGCCCCCAGAGGATGAACACTTGGTCGATGCGGGTGTAGTGGGTGGAGAGCAGGGTGACGTTGCCCACACGCCAGTGGATTCGCCAAAGTCCTTGTAGGTCTTGAAGGTCCAGGTCATGCTGCTTGCGGCGAAGGATCGGCTCAGAGGTGTTGAAGAAACTCATTCAGACGCGAGGACAGATGTTTACAAAAATTAACAAGAATATTTGAAAATTATATCAGGCAACTTGTCTTTTCTCGGAAGTTTGATCCGCTGCTCTAATAAAATCTTTGGGAGTTTGCGGGGTAGCGTTACGACTTTGAGCTTTCGCTTCGCAGTGGTGAGCGACTTGCACATTGCTCTACCCCACACCCCGCCGGTCCAGGTCACTTCTACCTAGTCGAGATCAGTGTTGTCGCCCTGAAGCAGGTGTTAGCACATCTAGGCAAGCCTAGAGCTGGACTTTCTGCTGGTGCCGGGCATTCTGACGCAGCCTAGGAAGCCAGATGATCACCGTTGGCTGGCCAAGCGTCTTGCCCGACTGCCCTTCCCCACTTATGTAGTCCCCGGCAATCACGATGTGCCCGACCAGGAAGCCCTCCCTGGCGGCGTTCGCGGGCTATTACACACGTAGGCCAGTAAGGGGGACAGAGCCAAGCCTTGATACGTCTGCTCGCCCCTACCTAGCCTCAAACTGGTGGCCCTGAACTTCCCAATCACTTTTGTGAGAAAACCGCCTATCTGCACGCTCAGGACATCGCCTGCGATGGCAAACTCGACATCATCACTGGCTCACTGGTCAGCTCCCCGCACCGCCACCGGATCCTGGCCTACCGCACCCGCCACTATAGGGACCGAGCCGAGCGTCGCCTCCTACGGCATTCAGTGCTTGCTAGACTGGCCGACACGGCATAAGACCTCACTAGAGTTTACGAGTCACTCTGCTGACCCGTTCATACTCAAGCTGCTCATCCAGCCACTCCTGAGGCTATCTAATGCAGGAGGCCGAACCCTTATTGGTGCCTCTGTGCTATTTCTGGTCTGCGGTGGCGGACAGAGCTGCTCAATTCAGCTTTCCCAATTTCCCTGAGTCGGTGCGCCGCTACTTTGAGCACTTCAATGACCGCCCGCCTCCTGACGACCGGGCAATTTTGAGCCTCTAGTGCTTGGCCGCCATCAGCGGCTCGAACCACGGCTGAAACTCGTCCCGGCGAAACACCCGCAGTCGGTTGGATTGAC
>JANNOU010000191.1:0-5099 GCA_031399305.1 Leptolyngbya sp. SOY_34_metabat_272 | reverse complement strand
CCCCTGCGCAAGGGGTGAGTGACTCGCTTGGCAGGGCCATTCGGCTTGGAGCTTGGTCATTACGGTTCGCAGCTCGGAGGATGAAACGCGAGGCTTGGGGCTTGAGGCGTGAAACCTGGAAAATGGGGTTCGGAACTCCAGCCCCCCAAGTTCCAAGCTTGCAGGGTCGAGCAGAATGCTTGGAGAGTTGCCCAAGGGGCTCGGGAGTTGAAGCAGAGGGCTTGGGGGCTGGGGCTTGGAGCTTGAAAGGCCGGGTTCTGAGCTTGGGCACCGTAGCTTGGCGCTTGAATGTTGAGGCTCGAAGCTCGGGGGCTGGGGCTTGGAGCCGCAAGCAGGGAGCTCGGGGTCAGGCACTTCGGATCTGTACCGGCATGATCAAGTAGGTCATCTTCACGCCGCCCACGGGCACCAGTACGGCAGGGCTGGTGGGGCTGTTGAGTTGTATTTGGATTTCGGTGCTGCTCAGCGCTTTGATCCCTTCCATCAGGTAGCGGACGTTGAAGGCGATCTCTAGGTCATCCCCGGACACCTGCACTGGCACCACCTCGCGACCCGAGCCCACATCCGGCGCATCCACTGACAAGGCCAACTCCTGCGTGGCGCTGTCCAGGCTGAAGCGGACGATGTTGTTGCGCTGGTCCGCCAGCACTGAGATCCGCTCCAGCGCATTCAGCAATGCCTTGCGCTCCGCCGTCATCTGACGCTCAAACGAGCGCGGAATCAGCTGGCGGTAATTGGGATACTGACCATCCAGCAGCCGCGACGTCACTCGAGGCCCTGACTCCTCATCGCCCAAGCTGAACACGCAGGTGCGCGTGTCAAAGTGCAAGCTGACCAGCCCCTTCGGCTGCAGACTGAGGATCCGCTCCAGCTCCCGCAAGGCCCGCGCCGGAACCGTCACCTCCAGATCGCTAATCTCCGACGCCGGAGCCCCCTCCTCATCGCGTAACTGCTCGGTCTGCACCACCGCCAGCCGGTGGCCATCAGTCGCGGCAAACTCCACCGCTGAGTCGCGAGCGCTGACATGTACCCCGGTCAGCACCTGCTTAGTCTCATCACTCGAGGCCGCAAACAGCGAGCCCGACAATCCCGACAACAGCAGATCTACTGGCACCAAGGCTGTCTGCGCATCGTTTACCACGGGCAGCTCCGGGAACTCCTTGGCGCTCAGGCCGCGCATCTGATAGCGCCCTGCGCCGCAGCTCACCGTCACACTGCCGTCCCCCTCGCTGAACTCTCCGGCTTCCAGCTCCAACACGATCTCCACATCTGGCAGCTTCGAGACAATGTCGCTCAGCAACCGTGCTGGGAGCGTGATGCTGCCCCCCTGCTCGATCTGAGCCTCGAAGGTCACGCGAATGCCCAGGTTCAGGTCAAAGCCGGTCAGGCTCACACAAGAGCGCTCCTCATCCGCCTCCAACAGGACATTGGCAAGCACCGGATGGGACGGGCGAGAGGCCACTGCGCGGCTGACCAGCGAGAGGTTCTGACTGAGATTGGCCTGGGAGCAGATGAGTTTCATGGCAGCTGCGAGAGGCGTGGGCTCCGGTCTATGGGCGTTCATCGTACCACCCGGCTTCAGGCCGGTCCAGGGGTGTTTTTCTGGGTCTGAGTGCCTGAACTATTCCTCCAGAATTTAAATTTGAAGTGTTTTGATCTGGAGTAGTAGTAGGGCCTGTGGAAACTGTGGAAAAACTGAGCAAGCCATCTCGACGGCTCATCTTCAGCCCCTAACCGCCTGTGGAAAACCTGTGGAAAACCCCCTCACCTTTTCCACAGGGTATTAATACTTAGCCCGCCTTTTCCCCAGATCCCCGATCTCCTCCACAGGTTTTCCACAAGTTTTCCACAGAAAAAAGGCGGTTTTCCACAGGTAACTCAGAGCGAATTCGACTTGAGAGGCCCTGAAGAGTTCATTAAGTTTTGAGAGACTTGACCGTCTGCCTGTGGAGAACTGGCTGCTTCAGGGGCCGCTCTCCGCTACACTGAACGCCATGCTGAGGGGAGTCAGTCTGTTTCTGGTGGGCATGATGGGGGCGGGCAAGTCCACGGTTGGACGAGAGCTGGCCCAGCGTTTGGGCTACCGCTTCTTCGACACTGACGCGTTGGTGGAGCAAGTCAGCGGACGCAGCATTGAGGAACTTTTTGCCACCGTGGGCGAGGCCAGCTTCCGCCAGTTGGAGCAGCAGGTCCTCAGCGAGCTGGCGTCGTACACGCGTCTGGTCGTCGCCACTGGGGGCGGCATCGTTCAGGATGCTTTGAACTGGTCCTATTTGCGTCACGGCCTAGTCGTCTGGCTGGACGTGCCGGTGGAGCAGCTGGTTGTACGTTTGCGTCAGGACGCCACGCCGCGCCCGTTGCTGCGCCAGTCACCGCAGCCAGAGCAAACGTTGCGGCAGTTGCTAGCGCGTCGTCTGCGCTACTACCAAGCGGCTGACCTCCAAATCACGGTGCCGGCGGAGGCAACGCCCGCTGCCGTTGCCAACCAGATTCTGGAGCGGCTACCCACGGTTCTCAAGCCCCCAGTGGCCGGGGATGGCGAATCCTTAACATCGCGTTATTAATGGGCGCGTGGTTAACCGGGTGTCGGCGTAAGCTTGAGTAATTAAGCTTTAGGCCCCCTGAAACAAGCCCGTTAGAGCCAGTCATGTTTGAGCTGCTGGCAAGTCTCTCCGCTGCTGCGGCTGGCGGATTCCGCATTGCACTTCCCCTGCTGCTAATTGGTCTGCTTCAGGGCGATGAACTCTGGGCGCGGGTGCCGCTGTTGTCCATGTTACCGTCACCGGTGGTTCTGGGCGTCCTGGTGAGCGGCTCACTGGTGGAAGTGATCGGCTCGAAAAGCTTGTTGGGTCAGCGGCTGTTGCAATTGGTTCAGCTGTTGTTCAGCCCGGTGGCCGGTGCGCTCCTGGGCATGACCATCGCCACGATCACTGGGCAGTCTTTGTGGCTGGCGGGAAGCATGGGCGGTCTGTTGGCGTTGGTGTTGCAGTTGGCGCAGGTCGGCTGGTTTTTTCGGATGCGCGGGCTGCCGCTGTGGGCGGTGTTTGTGCAGGATATCCTGTGCGTGTTGCTGGTGCTGTTGGCGCTGGATGCACCCACGCAGGGTGGCCTGATCGCGCTGCTGCTGTTGTGGCTGGCGATTCGCAGTATCAATGACTGGCGGCGCTGGTATCGCGACGGCAGGCGCTCTGGCAAGCCGCCGCCGGACTGACCAAATTGCGCGGTATCCTGAGGGGACCGTGCTTGTTTTCTCGTCTGTGCCGCCATGCCTGCTGCTGCTGACCGGCCTCGCCACCATCGGGCCAAAGCCCTCAAACTCACCAGCCGCCGACCAGCCAAGGCGCTGTGCAGCGAGTGTGGCTTGTGCGATACCTACTATATCCACTACGTCAAAGAAGCCTGCGCCTTCCTCAACCAGCAGATAGACCGGCTGGAGGTGAAAGCCCACGGCCGCGCCCGCGAGCTGGAGCGCGAGTCGGAGCTGTACTTCGGTGTTCACCAGGAGATGCTCGCGGCGCGCAAACGGCAGCCGATCGACGGGGCGCAGTGGACCGGGATTGTCAGCAGCCTGGCGATCGAGATGCTCAATCGAGGCTGGGTGGAAGGCGTAGTCTGCGTGCAGAATGCGCCCGAGGATCGGTTCCAGCCCCAGCCGGTGCTGGCCCGGACGCCGGAGGAGGTGTTGGCTGCGCGGGTGAACAAGCCGACGCTCTCGCCCAATCTGTCGGTGTTGGAGCAGGTGGAGCAGTCGGGCCTCAAGCGTCTATTGGTGATCGGCGTGGGCTGTCAGATTCAGGCGCTGCGCTCGGTGCAGGACCAGCTGGGCCTGGAGAAGCTCTATGTCTTGGGCACGCCCTGCGTCGATAACGTCACGCGCGCCGGGTTGCAGAAGTTCCTCGAGACCACCAGCCGCTCGCCCAGCACCGTGGTGCACTACGAGTTCATGCAAGACTTCCGTGTGCACTTCAAGCACGAAGACGGCTCGGTGGAAACGGTGCCATTTTTTGGCCTCAACACCCAGGAACTCAAAGACGTGTTTGCGCCGTCCTGCCTGAGCTGCTTTGACTACGTGAATGGTCTGGCAGATCTGGTGGTGGGCTACATGGGCGCGCCCTTCGGCTGGCAATGGCTCACTGTGCGCAATCAGACCGGGCGAGAGATGCTAGAGCTGGTGCTCGATCAACTAGAAACCCAGCCCGTGGCCTCGCAGGGCAACCGCAAAAAAGCTGTGCAGCAGAGCATCCCGGCCTATGACAAGGGGGTCACGCTGCCGATGTGGGCGGCCCAGATCATGGGCGTGGTAATTGAAAAAATCGGCCCCAAGGGTCTGGAATATGGGCGCTTTTCGATCGATTCGCACTTCACGCGTAACTACTTGTATGTGAAGCGCCATTATCCAGAGAAGCTCGCGGCTCACGTGCCGGAGTTCGCCAAACGCATCGTTGGGCAGTACAAACTGCCGGAGTGAGGGCACTCGCGGCCCATGGGTGTCAACTGAAGGCTGAAGCGCCCCAGACAATCTGGGGAAGCCGGTCCTGGCCTCGGTCTCGCTACCCCCTCCGTACGTACCCTCGCCACGCAAAACTCCACTTCCCAAGCTCGGAGCCCGCAGCGTCGAGTTCCCAGCCTCGCAGGTCGAGCCATCCGCTCCAGACGCCGAGTCCTGAACTCGCCCTCCCGAGCACCCAGCCTTGAAAGTCGAGAAAATAGCTCGAACTTCCGAGCCTTCAGCGCGGAGCGCCGAGTTCCAGACTGAAGGCTTCGAGTCCTGAGCCGAATGCTCCGAGTTCCAGGCTCAGCAGGCCGGGTGGGCTTAAACGGTTTCCAGAATTAACTTAGTGCGCTTAACCGGGTCGGGGATGCTGACCGGATACTCGCCCGTGAAGCAAGCCGAGCAGAATTGGTTCGGGTCTTGGCGCGTGGCGGCCATCATGCCCGCCCAGCTCAGATAGGCTAGCGAGTCTACGCCGATTTGGGCGGCGATTTCCTCAACCGAGTGGGTGGCGGCGATCAGCTGCTCCTGGGAGTCGGTGTCGATGCCGTAGAAACAGGGGTGGGTGACCGGGGGCGAGGAGATGCGCATGTGGACCTCAGTCGCG
>JANNOU010000116.1:0-16176 GCA_031399305.1 Leptolyngbya sp. SOY_34_metabat_272 | reverse complement strand
ACATAGACGCCGCCCGCTCGATAGGCTTTGGAGGTCATGCCTTGCTGGGTTAGCTCACACACTTCCCAGTCCTGCCGATTGACCAGATCAAAAACCTCGACGGCATCGGTTGGATCAAAGTCTGGCGCAGCCACGACCTGCGGGTCGAACAGCCAGTCACAGCGCACGGAGGTGCGATCGGGTGCCTGCGGAAAAGCCGTGTGTAAAATCACATGATCCGGCAGCAAACTCACCAGGACATTGGGAGCCAACACCAGACCGTAGTAGAGGCGATCGTCTTCGGGCAGCAGACCCGGTAGGCGCGGACGCTGGCCTTGGCCACTGAAGCTGAAGGTGGCAATGTCCTCCGCAAACAAGGTGCCCTCGCCCACCTGGCTCTGATAGGATTGGCCGCCGCGAAAGTCGGGTAGAAGCCGACAGAGCTCAGGATGCATGGGAGCGCAGTGATAGCACTCCATGAAGTTCTCGACCACCAGTTTCCAATTGGAGTGCACGTCGTAGGTCAGGGTTTTGCCCACTTTCAGCGTGCCGACGCCGTAGCGAGCAAATTGAGACAAATTGCCAAAGCGCTCCAGCAAAGAGGCATTCAGTTGCTCGGCAATCGGCTGGGGCTGGTCTGCCAAGTTCAGCCAAATCAGCCCTTCCCAGACCGCGAGCGTTACGGGCACCAAGCCGTGGGCGCTGCGGTCAAAGGCTTCGCTGGCGGCTGCGACATTGGGAACCCCAAGCAACTGTCCGTCCAAGCCATAGGTCCAGGCGTGATAGCGACAGCGAATTGCGTTGCCCAGTTGCCCCGCCGAGCCCTCAGGGCACAAGCGTGCGCCTCGATGGCGACAGACATTGAGAAACGCACCCAGGCGACCATCGCGTTGGCGCACAATCAGCACACTTTCAGGGCCCACTGGGGTCACCTGATAATCGCCTGCCTGGGCAACCTCCTCAGCGCGACCAACACAGACCCACAGCTGCGAGAAGATGCGCTCTTGCTCTAGGGCGTAAATCGCCGGGTCGTGGTAGTAATAGCCAGGCAGAGTCGAGGCAAACTGGGGGCTCAAACGCGTGTTCGTGGTCATGGCCAAGGCTCAGGTTAAAAATCGGGTGGGCGTAAACAGATCCAGCGGCTGACGAGTTTTGCCGTCTATGGTCAGGTCCGCCAAAATCTCGCCGATCACGCTGGCAAATTTGTAGCCGTGACCAGAGCAAGGCGAGGCAATCGTGACCTGGGGGTACTGCGGGTGGTGGGCAATGATGAAGTGCTGGTCGGGTGTGTTGGTGTACAGGCAGGTAGCGGTGCTCAGACAGGTGCTGTTGAGGGCAGGAATGCGCTCAGCCAGATAAGCCCGCATCTTGTGAATTTCGGCTGCCTGGACCGTCCGGTCGATTGTGTCTGCGCTGCAGGGCACGCCCATATAAAAGAACGCAACTTTCACACCCGGCTGGGCGTCCTGAGGAAAGCCGTAGAACTTCACGCCGTCCTCGGCCTCCCAGATGTAAATCGGAAAGCGGTCGGGTAAAAAGGGTTCGCTACCCCCAATCGGCTCGAACCAGTACAGCACCTGCCGCTCGACCGTCAGCGGCACGTCTAAGCCGAGCAGCTCGGAAGCCCAAGCGCCCGGCGCGATTACCAGCCGCTCCGCCTGGTAAGTGCCCTGGGCCGTGGTGACCTGCACCCCGTCGCCCGCAGCGCTGGCCTCCCAGGCCAGAACCGGCTGCTCAAAGTGCAAAGTCGCGCCCAAGCTGGCAGCCCGTTGCAGGTGAGCGCTGACACTGGCCTCGGGGCGCACGAACCCGGCTTTTTTTTCGTAGAGGGCGATCGTCTCGCCCCGAGCTTGGAGCGGCGGAAAGCGGCGGCGGATCTCGGCAGCCTCTAGAAGCTCGTGGAACAGCCCATGCTGCTGGGCACTGCGCAGGCTGCCGGACACGGTTTCACTATCCGGCGAACCGATCATCAAGCCGCCGGTGATCGTGAGCAGGCTCTGGCCGGTGTCCTGCTCGATCTGCGCCCAGAGTTCGTAGGCCCGCAGCAGCAGGGGGACATAGTCTGGATGCTCGAAATAGGCCTGCCGGATCACGCGGGACTGGCCGTGACTGGACCCCTGGTCGTGGGCGGGGGTGTGCCGCTCTAGACCCAAGACGCGCTGACCGCGACGGGCGAGTTGATAGGCGGTAGCGCTGCCCATGCCGCCGAGGCCAATCACAATCACATCAAAAGGGGAGGTCACAAGCTAACTCTTGAGCTTCAGGTTTTTGGGGTCATAGAAGGGTTCCGGGCTGACCGTCGCCGCGTAGCGCTCACCGAAGTAGGCAATGGTCACTGGCGTGCCGGGCGCGGCAAAATCAAGCGGCAGATAGCCATAGGCGATGCCGTGCCCTAGGCTGTAGCTGTAATTGGCGCTGGTGACGTAGCCGATCACCTGCTCGCCGCTGAAGATCGGTTCTTTGCCAAGCACAAGCTGACTGGGGTCATCCAGGCGCAGCGCACACAGCCGTCGGGTAAGGCCCTGGGTTTTGGCATGGAGCAGCGCCTCGCGCCCGATGAAGTCGCCCTTGTCGAAGTTGACTACAAAGCCTAGCCCGGCTTCGTAAGGGTTGTGCTCAGTGTGCAGATCGACGCCCCACAGGCGGTAGCCCTTCTCCAAGCGCAGGCTGTCGAAGGCTCCGCGTCCGCCCGCCAGGATGCCCAGGGCTTGGCCCGCCTGCCAGAGCAGGTCCCAGAGATAGAGGCCATACTCGGCAGGCGCGTACAGTTCCCAGCCCAGTTCCCCCACATAGGAGACGCGCTGTGCTAGGGCCGGGGCCGCGCCGATCGAGACCGACTGCGCCGTGAAGTAAGGAAAAGCGGCCTGAGAAAAGTCCTGCTCGCTGAGGGGCTGCAGCAGATCGCGGGCCAGCGGCCCCCAGACGCCGAGGCAGCAGAGGCTGGCCGTGATGTCTTGGACGCAGACCGAGCCATCGGCGGGCAAGTGCTGCCGCAGCCAGGCCAGATCGAGCGGGCCATTGGCCCCAATCTGGAACCGCTGCTCGGCCAGGCGGGTGATCGTCAGGTCACTGCGCACGCCACCGCGCGGGTTGAGCATGGCGGTGTAAGTGACGCGGCCCACCGGGCGGTCGAGCTGATTGGTCATCAGCTGTTGCAAGAAGGTCAGAGCACCGGGACCAGTAACTTCTAGCTTGGTCAGGGGCGTCAGGTCATAGAGCGCCACCCGTTCGCGGCTGGCGAGGTGTTCCGCGCCGATGATCGGCGACCAGTGGCGGCCGGCCCAACCGGCGCGCTCCGGCCCGGGCTGCTGGCTCAACAGCGCTTGGTTGGCGTTGAACCACTGGGGGCGTTCCCAGCCGCGACTCTCGAAGAACACCGCTCCCAGTTCTTTATGGCGCTGGTGAAAGGGGCTCACGCGCAAGGGGCGGGGCTGCTCCAGCGGCTGTGCGGGGTGAATAATCTCGTAGATTTCGCGGTACTGCTGAGCCCCCCGCAGCTGGACGTAGGTTCGGCTGTGGGCATGGGCCTCGAAGCGCTGCAGATCACATTCGCGCAGGTCCAGGCTGGTTGTGCCCTCGATCAGCCACTCGGCCATGACCTTACCCACGCCGCCGCCTTGGGTGACCCAAACTCCCTCCGCCACCCAGAAGCCACGCACCTGCTGCGATTCGCCGAGCACCGGCAGGCCATCCGGGGTGAAGGAGAACAGGCCGTTGATCTGGTAGGGCCGTTCGGCCTGGGCTAGGGCAGGCAATAGCTCAACCGCGTCGGTCCAGGGTCGCTCGAAGTGCTCCGGCGTAAAGGCCATAACCGAAGGCATCACCGGCGATTCAGCGCGGCTGCGAATCGCCTCTGCGTCCACTAGCAAAGGCTGGTGTTGATAGGAGCCGATGCCGTAGCAATCGCCGTGCTGGCGAAAGTAGAGCGACTTGTCCTGGTGGCGCAGGATCGGCTGGACGACTTCCCGAGTCTCACCCGCTAGTTCCGGCAAGGCAGAGGTTTTGACGTACTGATGCTGCACGGGTGTGAGCGGGATGGAGACTCCCGCCAGGCGTCCGACGCGTGGTCCCCAGATGCCAGCACAGACCAGCACACGCTCGGTGGCGATGCGACCCTGCGGCGTGACCACCGCTTGGACCCGGCCTTGGGCGACCTCGATTGCCGTGACGGGCGTCTCGCCATAGAAGGCGGCTCCCTGAGCACGGGCCGCCCTGGCTAGGGCTTCAGCGCTGCGCACACCTTTGGCAATGCCGTCCGACGGGACATGCAAAGCCCCGTAGATGCGGCTGGCATTCAGCAGTGGCAGTTTCGCTTGGGCGGCCTCTGGCGTGAGCAGCCCGGCTGCCAGCCCCCAGGACTGCGCAAAGCCCAGCTTGCGGTGCAGATCGGCCCAGCGTTCGGGCGTGGAAGCCACCTCCAGGCTGCCGACCGGGTAGAAGCAGGGCAGCCCTTCGCTAGACGCCAACTGCGAGTAAAGCTCGACCGTGTCCCGGGCCAGCGCGGCCATGGTTTGGGAGGCGTTGGTCTGGAACACCAGGCCCGGTGCGTGCGAGGTGGAGCCGCCGGTTTCAAACAGCGGTCCCTGCTCCAACACCACAAGGTCGCGCCAGCCCCGTTGCGCCAGGTGGTAGGCCGCACTGCAGCCGACTATGCCAGCCCCAATGATCACAATCTGCGCTTGAGTGGGCAGGGTCGAAACGCCTCGGCTTGCGGTATCTAGGGCCACCTTCCTTTTAGCTCCTCCGACCCACCCTTACAGCTCCTTGACAATTGAGTCATCGACTAGCGCCCCTCCATCCACGAGGGTCGGCGTGATGCCCAGCTCGTGAGCGATTTTCGCCGCTCGCTTGAGGCTATCAGCCGCACTCAATGAGCTGCCCACAACGAAGGCTTCCGACTTGTTTTTCTCGACGTTCATCAGCCGGATGCCAGCCAGCTGGGGCGGAATCTCTTCTGGGGCGACCCCTATCTTTTTGCCAATAATTTCAGCCGCTTCCTTGGGATTCTTTTCCGCGAAGTCTACCGCCTTGCCGACCGCTCGCAGATAGGCCAGAATCTCGGGCTTGCGAGCCTGAAGCACTTCATCTCGGACCGCCACGCCATCGGGCAAAATATTACTATCCTTGGTGGAGAACAGAATCTCGCCTTTGCCTTCTCTAGCAGCCTTTGCTAGGTAGGGCTCATAGGTAGTTGCCAAGTCAATTTTGCCCGAGGCAAAAGCCACCGCAGCATCGGCAGCAGGCATGACGACGACGTCCATATCTTTCTCGGTCAGATTCGCCGTCGAAAGATAGGTTGCTAAGAGCACAACGTGATAGAGCCCATCTTCGCGCGCCACTCTCTTGCCCTTCAAGTCTTCTGGCTTGGTGATGCCCCGACCCAAAACGCCATCGGCCCCATTGGAGTAGTCGGACATCATGATCAGCTTGAGTTTGAGGTCTGGTGCTTTGGCACTGAGCGTGACCAAGTCGTTCGCGCCAATCCAGCCCAGATCGATTTTGCCTGCCGCCAGTGCGGTGTTGACGTCGCCAGTTGTATTGAAGGCTACCTCATTGACCGTGACCCCTTCTTCGCTGAACAGACCCTTCGCTTCTGCGGCGTATTGGCCGACAAACCCTGCCCAAGGTGAGGTGCCAACAATCAGGGGCTGGCTAGCTGCCACTGGACTTGCTGAATTGGTAGAACTCGCAGTTCCAGCTTGCTGAGAAGTACAGGCGGCCAGTGCGTAAAAGGGGAGGAAGCATCCGATCAAAAACAGGACAAGCCACTTGACGGTTGTTCTTCTGAGCATTCGATTTCTCACCTTAAAATTCGCTCAAAACGTTCAGAACCATTTGAGACTCCGCTCGGTCTCTGGAGGCACGGCAAACCCTGAATCGAAGCCTTCCATACTCACGCAAGCAAACGCTACCAGGCTAACAAGCCGAAGTCAATCCAGTGGTAATGCCAGCTACGGTCTGGCTGACACTTCGGCAAGAGGTGTGCAGCTCAATACAGACAGGCTGGGGTGGACGCGTGCAATGGTGCTGTCAAGCGATAGAAAGCCAGTACATCGGCAATCGTTGCTCAGAGTTCTGCGCGGCATCGCCAACCCTAACCCGGCAACCTCGGACATGACCAAGACCCATTTTGATTACCTGGTAATTGGCGGTGGAACCGCGGGAGCCATTGTGGCTGCCCGCCTGGCGGAAGATCCCTCGCTCAGTGTCTGCCTGGTCGAAGCGGGCTACTCCGATGAAGGCGTGCCCGGCATTCTAGAGTTGCGCCCCTGGGCAGACCTGCTGCGAACCCAATACGACTACGATTACACGATCGAGCCCCAGGCACGGGGAAATAGCGCCATCCGCCATAGCCGGGGCCGCATCTTGGGCGGCTGCAGCTCCCACAACTCCGCCATCGCCTTCCGGGCTCCCGATAGCGACTTCGAGCGTTGGCAAGCCAGCGGTGCGACCGGCTGGGGACCTGAGGGCACGCGCCCCTACTACGAGCGGCTGTTCGAGCAAGTGAACCTGGAGCCTTCTGGCTCGGGCAACCTGCTGGTCAAGGCCTTCATCGAAGCGGGACAGCAAGCAGGCTTTCCCTTGGTGTCCTTCCAAGAAGACTTCCAGGAAGCGGTCGGCTGGTTTTTGCTCAATAAACGGGGCAGCAAACGCGACTCCAGCTCCGTCGCTTATCTGCATCCACTCAGCGCACAGCCCAGCAACCTCACTGTCCTGACGCTCACGCCAACCCACCGCATTCTGGTGGACGATTCGGGGCGAGCAACTGGGGTTGACACCGCCCAAGGCACCCTAACTGCCGAGCGGGAGATCATTCTCTGTTGTGGGGCTTTTGACTCGCCCAAGCTGCTGCTGCTCTCTGGCATCGGCCCGGCCGATCAGTTACGTGCGCTCGGGATCCCGGTCGTGGTCGAGCTGCCGGGGGTCGGCGAGAACCTGATCGACCACCCGGAGGGCGTACTTCTGTTTGAATCGGCCCAGCCGGTGCCGCGTAACACCAGCCAAGCCTACGAAGCCGGTCTATTCGCCCGGGTGGACAGCGACGCCACCTGGCCCGACCTCATGCTCCACTTCGGCAGTGAAACCTTCGACCTGAACACGAAGCCCTTGGGCTATCCCACTGCCCAGGAGGCTTTTTCTCTGACCCCCAACGTCACCCATGCCAGAAGCCAGGGCGTGGTCCGCCTGCGCTCGGCTGACCCCAGCGCCCCGCCCCTCATTGACCCGCGCTACTTCACGGATCCTGAGGGCTACGACGAGCACATCATGGTTGCTGGGCTGAAGCTGGCCCGCGAGCTCGCCGCCCAACCCGCTCTCAAAACCTGGGTCAAGCAGGAACTGGCCCCAGGGCCTGCGGTGCAAAGCGACCGTGAAATCTCCGAATATGTGCGACGCACCGGCAACACGGTCTACCATCCCGCAGGCACCTGCCGCATGGGAGCGGCAGAGGACCCCCTCGCCGTGGTCGATCCTACGCTGCGCGTGCGAGGCGTCAGCAACCTGCGCGTCGCTGATGCCTCAATCTTTCCAAGCATGACTGGTGTCAACCCCTGTATCACCTGCATGATGATCGGCGAAAAATGTGCCGACTTGCTGCGCGGAGGTTAGCTCAATCCATCCCTCATCGGGCCTCACCGCAGGGCAACGCCAGGGTGAATAGGGTCGAACCTGCTCGGCTTTCGGCCCACACTCGTCCCCCCATTAGCTCCACCAACTTCTGCACCAGCGCCAAGCCCAGGCCCGTCCCGCCCTGCTGCCAACGGTCTGCCTCTGGGATGCGATAGAAGCGCTCGAAGATCCGCTGCAGCTCCGTTTTGGGAATTTCGATGCCTTCGTTGCTGACCTGCAGCTGCAGCCAGCCGGAGGTGGCCCAGGCTTTCACCCAGATGCTCTCTCCAGGCGGGGTGTATTTGCAGGCGTTGTGAAGCAGCTCGCTGACGACCCGCTCTAAGCTGGTTCGGTCACACGCCAGGTCCGGCAGATTAGGCAGTAGCTCCAGACGCAGAGTCTGTTGGTTGCTGTTCACGCGCTCCTCGAAGCGTTGCAGTTGCGCGGGTAACCACACTTGCAACCGCAGCCGCTCAGACTTCAGAGCATGGACTCCTGCTTCGAGGCGTTGCAGGTCTAACAAATCGTTGATCAAGCTGATTTCTCGCTGGCACTCCCGCTGCAAAATCTGTAAGTAATGGGCCAAGCGGCTGGGGGAGGCTACTGGTTCTGTTTCGCCCTCGACCAGTACGCCTGCCTGCTTGAGAGAAATGTCTAGCATCTTGATAGCCATGGTGATGTTGGCCATGGGGGTGCGCAGCTCATGGCTGACGGTGTTCAAGAAATCGTCCTTCAGCTGGTGAAGTCGCTGGAGTTCAGTCATTTGCATTTCCAGTTGAACAGCCCGCTCCTGGGCTAGACGATTGGCTTCAACCTGCTTGCGCTCAGTCACATCTTGGGTGATTCCGAGAATTTGTAGGATGTCTCCCTGAGCGTCGAGCAGAGGGATGTAGGTTACCAGGAGGTCGAGGGGGTCTGCTGTCGGTAGGCTAAGCCTGCACTCGGCTGTTTGGCGGGCGCGGGTCTCGATGGCACGCTGCAGAGTGGGTAGATAGGCGTCGATCGTCTCGGCAGGGAAAAGCTCCTCGTCAGTGCGCCCCAACAGGTTGGCTTCTGAGCGTCCACTGCGGCGCACTGCCTCGGTATTGACAAATTGAATGCGTTTTTGGGCGTCATAGATCACGAACATGTCAGGGAAGTTGTCAAGCGCCAAGCGAAAGCGCTGCTCACTCTGGCGGAGTGCTTCCTCTGTTAATTTTCGCTCAGTAATATCGCGCACAATGACCAGTGCCTTCTCGTCACTGAGCACAGCGATCCGAGACTCTTCGTAATGCACACTCCCCTGTTTGAATAGCCGGTCCTCATAGACCTGAGTCTCGCCCGTTTGAAAGGCTAGTTCAATGCCCTGCATCCGGTCCTGAGCGATGTCTGGAGGCAATACTTCGGAAACCTTTTTGCCTAAAGACTGTTCAGGCGGCACCAATAGGCCAAAGTTCTCAGTAGCATGACAGTTTAGATAGGTCCCATCCCGACCAATTTCAAGGATCAAGTCTGGGATCGCTTTCAGCATGGCGCGATTTTTGGCATTGCTTTGATGCAAAGCTTGCTTGGCCTGCTTACACTCGGTGATGTCCTCTACAAAACACTGATAGTAAAGCAGTTGGCCATTTTCATCCTTGACCGGATAAGCGCTCTGCGAAATCCAAATCACCTGCCCATCCTTTCGGTAGACAGCCGACTCAAATTTTGAGATCTCCTCCTGCGCCTGTAGTAGACGTACAAATTCAGCCTGATGCTCAGGATTGATGTATCGCTGCTGCTTGGGATTATTCAGAGCTGCGATGAGTTGCTCTGGAGAGACATAGCCATAGAGGTTCGCCAACCTGGGATTGGCGTTCAAATATTCAGCTTCGGGTGTGGCTTCAAAAACCCCAACAACAGTGTAGGTAAACAAGTTTTGGTACTTCTGCTCAGCTCGCTGAAGGGCTCGTTCTGCCTGCTGTAAGCGCTGTATCAAGTCGCGTTGGGCTGTCTCGAACTCAGTAACCTGTCGTCGCAGGCTGGTGAGGTCGTCATTCTGTGATTTCTCAGGGGAGCTGGTGGGGGGCATGAGAAATTGGGCGCAGCTATTCAGCAGCAATCGATTAAAAGACAACGACTAGCCTAACACCCTTACTCCGTAGCATGGCAAAAAAGCTCGGAACTGAGTGCGGTTGCCCATCGAGCTGCGCCCGTTGTCTAGGTCAGTTGCTAGTGTTTCCTTAAGTTCTAATTTTGACTTCCTAGGGGCATAGCCGAGCGAGATCATAGAGGACCAATTTTTGTTTTTTGCCTGGTTCAATGGGGGGAAACCCACGATTATAAAAGAAGGCTGCCACCTGTCCTACAACTTCACTGAAGATCAACTGTCTAAATAGCAAATTGTCAGTCAGTGACATATGGTGATCGGCTATAGCACATTCTCCCAGCCAATTGAAACCGACTTTTAATTCAACGTGATGAATTTCATGGACTGCCCGGTATTGCAAATTGGCATCAGGACCTAGCAAATCTGAGTCGTTGAACAACTTACTGATTAACAGGTTGCCGCCGGCCAAATCTGCTCGAACATTATCCAGACAAAGTTTGCCGCTTTGGAAATAAGGTTCGTAGTCTACGTACTGGACTCTGATTCCTTGCGTTTTTACCCGTGCCAGCTTTTGGACAAATTCTCGAAATCCTCTCTTGACATTCTCTGAAGGAAAGTACTCGGGTGCGTCTAGGTAGTACCTTGCTGTCTCTTCTACATCAAAGCAGCTAGCGATAGTTTTCATGAGAGCTTGTGCATTACTGGGGGCATATGATAATTACCCTAAAAAAAGTTAGCAAACAGCAGTAAGTGCGCGGAAACCATAAGCGGTAACGACGAAAACCTCCGTAGAAACACAGTGGACAAAAAGTGCGTGGCTGAATGGGGCTAGGAGAGGATATCAAGGCTCAAGTCCCGTGACAGGGCTGCTAAAACTTGATCAGACAGGGGCTGCCCGGCTTTGCATACCTTGGCCACTTCTGTAATGCGATTGAGATACTGCTGAGACTTGCCCAAGCTCTGGGCTGCTCGGTACCAAGCTCGTAGGGTCTCGAGGGAGTAAGGCAGGTCGCGGATGTTGGCTGCTGCTCATCCTGGCTCAGACTGGCGGCCAGCGACTCAGGCGTGAGGTTAATCTCGGTGGGCCGGATCGCTTCGTGCGCGGCCTGAGCTTATGCTCGGTTGCGATGTCGCGTTTGCTGGCGCAGCTGGTTTTGAGGCTCTTGCAGCAGCAGATAGGCTCGCACGGCCTCCACAAACTCGGGGGTTACGGCAATGCTGTCCGTGCGCAGATAAGTAATCACGCCCTGCCGCTGGCCGCCGGGCAGGTATGCCCCCTCGTAAAGCTTCTGAGCATGCATGGTCTTCTCGGGCGAGAACCCCGGCAACGCGCCCGCACGCTGCCGCAACGAGCTGGTCATGAAGGGGGCGGCGGTGATTTGTCTGTCTGTTGAGCCTCAACACTCACGACCTGATGGCAATGCTGCAGCGCCACTGCCACCAGACACTCAGCCTCTGGCAAGCGTATCGCCAATGGAAATTTCTTTGGATGAACTAGTTGACCAGTTTGTGAATGAGGAAATGATATCGACCACAAGAGAATGCGCTGAATCTCGACGTGCGATCACCCTAACGCTCAATTGCTCCTAATGTTTTAAGAGTGGCTTTTTGAGCCACGGTCAACCCGGTTGCGCCTTGAATATTCATACCTTCATACAGGCGATCGATCGTTAGCGTGCTGATACAACGTCCTGTCTTTACATCCCATAGTTTTATCCTGCGATCGTAACTGCCACTAAGTAGGATTTGACCGTTGGAGCTAAAGAGGACTGACGTGACCCAACTGGTGTGTTCGCACAATGTTTGGAGGCAGTGTCCCGTTTGCAAATCCCACAAGCGGATGGTTTGGTCATCACTGCCACTTGCTAAGATTCGACCATCCGAACTGATGGCAAGCGTCCACACCACTCCTGTATGTCCCTGCAATATCCTCAGACACGCGCCAGTTTGCACATCCCACAAGCGAATCGTTTGGTCATGGCCGCCGCTTACCAAGCGTTGACCACTGCGATCAAATACCAGCGTGAAAATGGCACCCGTATGCTCCTGCAATACCCTCAAACATTCTCCAGTTTGCACATCCCAAAGCCGAATGGTGTCATCAAAACTGCCACTTGCTAAGCATTGACCGCTGGGGTCAAAGGCGATCGCGAGAATACCGCTCTCATGTCCACGTAACACCCGCAAACAGTGATGCGTTCGCACATCCCATAGTCGCACGGTGCAATCATAGCTACTGCTTGCCAAAATCTTCCCCCCTGGACTGAACAGCACTGTCCAAATGGATGCGCTATGCGCTGACCATTGGTCGAACTGCTCGGTTTGGATATTCCACACGACGATCGACTCATCATGTCGATTGATCGCCAGCATTTGACCATCGGGACTAAAGCTGACGTTGCTTAATGATGAAATTCGACGGGTCGGGCTGGAAAATGTTTTGTAGGGATGAAGTTGTGGCAGATTGCTATCTAGCTGCAAATGCCATAACTGAATCGCTTCATTCTGACCACTACTGGCAAGCGTTTGATCATCCGCACTGAGACTTAGGGAGTGAAGGCCACCGGTATAGCCGCGCAGCGTTTTAAGGTTTCGTCCGCTCTGCAAATGCCACAGCCGCACTGTATGATCTTTTCCTGCACTCACCAACAATTGACTGTCGGCACTGATGGCAAGCCCGTGAACATCGTGCGTATGACTGTCGAGAACATAGATGGATTGCCCATCCTGGACACTCCAAAGGCGCAGAGTGCCATCGCGACTGGCACTGGCTAACAAACGTCCATCCGGACTAAAGGCGATGTCCCAAACCCAATCGGTATGTCCCTGCAGCACCTTGAAATTAAGCGTTGACAATTGATCGCTAGCGAGATAATCGCTCCACAGTCGAATTGACCCATCACGGCTGCCGCTAGCAAGCAGTTGACCATCTGGGCTATAGCACACACACTGGACCCCGCTGATATGCCCCTGTAAGACACTCAGGCAGTTCCCGTTGCTCACATCCCAAATCCGAATGGTTGTATCATGACTGCTGCTGACTAAGGTTTGCTGGTCAGGAGCGAAGTGGGCAGCATAAACACTCTGGCTGTGCCCTTTCAAGACACGGAGACACTGCCCTTGCAAATTCCACAAACGCACGGTTTGGTCGTCGCTGCCACTCGCTAATTGCTGACCATCGGGACTAAAACTTACTGACCAAACACAGCTTGTATGCTCTGTGAGCACCTGCAAGCATTGCCCACTTTGGACATCCCACAAGCGCACCGAACTATCCGTACTGCCGCTGGCTAACAGAGTGCCATCTGGGCTAAAGGCAACGGACCAAACCCAGCCTGTGTGACCTTCAAAGGTGGCTAAGAGTTGGGTTGTGGTGATGTTCCAGAGATAGATATTGCCATTGGAAGCCCCAACGGCGATGATCTGACCGTCTGGACTCAGGTCAATCGACATTGCATTGCTGAGTGTTTCTGAAAAGATGGATTTGGCTAAATTGGCATTCTGAAAATTGACTCTTGCCAAATCGATCTGTCTCAAGTCAGCTTGTTGCACTACAAGGTCAGAGAAGTCAGAGCCGCGCAAATCGACTTGAAGCTGCACCAGCAGGTTAATCAGGTTGCCTGCGGTGTACCCTGGTTTCTTCCCCTGCTGCCTCAATAAGTGCCTTGCCTGCGTCTCGATCGCCGCCACACTGCCGAAGCGAGACAGAAGCCGCTCCATCACAGGTTGCATAATTAGGCGCGTCTGAATCTCTCGAATGTAATCTTTTGCTTGTACTCGCAGTAAGGGATGCGTTTGCCAAACGTTAAGCTGCTGCGTCTCAAATTCGATGCAAATTTGCTGCACGAATCGCTCTGTGACATATTCCATCACCACGGGTTGCAAGAAGAATAACCCATCGTTTTTTTCAATGAGTGATCGCCGGAGTAGTGAGTTGATCAAATTAGGTACACGTTGTTGAACATCAGGATCAACCACGTTCTCTCGAATATCTGCGATCGAGACTGGCTCCCGATGAATGGCAAACCAGGACAGTATTTTCTGTTCAGCTTCAGAGAGGCGATCGAACTGACGATCCAGCAAATCACGGATGTCTTCAAAAACAGCCAATCCCTGGCTGAGGTAGGGCAACACCTCGGTAATGCTACCGTTAAACAAATCCTGAATTGCGGCTGCCACCAGTTTTAGCGCCAGGGGATTGCCGCCGTAGTGGTGGATCAACGTCTGCCATTCGGCTTCCGAACCTGTAAACGCTCCTTTTCGCCGAAAGATGGCGCGTCCGTCATCAGGTGTTAGTCCACTCAAGGTCAACGATCGCACTAGCCCTTGTTCGCCTTCCATCAGCGCCATTTCCCGTGGCTTTTCTCGACTAGTGAGCAACAAACAACTAAGGTGGGATGCTTCGCCAATGGCTCTGAGCAATTGTCCGTACCCTTCGTAGCCTACTCGCCATTGTCCCACTGGCTCACGCTGCAAAATGGTTTCAGCATTATCCAGAATTAATAAACACCGACGCGATCGCAGATATTTCACCAATTTGGAGATCTGCTGAGCGAGCGTTGTGGGAATGACAGGATCTTCCCCATAGAGCGGCATGAGAAATTTCAGCAGACTCGATAAGAGTTCATCCAGTGGTGGGGCATTAGCCAGGGAGCGCCACACGACGATCTCAAATTCTGTCTGCATTTGAAGCGCGGCCTTGACCGCGATCGTACTTTTGCCGATGCCTCCAATGCCCAGCAATCCGACCAGACGACAGCGCTCAGACCCAATCCACTGCCACAGTTGCGTCAGTTCTACCTCACGCCCATAAAATACCGAGGCATCGACCGCCGTATCCCAGTCCTGTTGGGGATTTGTCCAGCGGATCTCCGATTCTTCAGATGAGGCAGGGGATGTCAGATCTGTCTTCGTCAATTCCAGCCCAAACGCCCGGAAGAGGTACTCCAATGACTGGCGATCGACTCCCAGTTCACGCTTGAAGGTGCGGGCAAGGGTATTGAGGGAAAGTCCGGTGCGATCGCTGAGATCTTCCTGGGTGAAGTGCTTGCCCCAGATTTCGTCTGCTTCCGCCTGCTGTTTTGCCGCCTGAAATTTCTGCCACCCTTGCGGCGATAGAATGACTCCGCGCACTCGCCCAGAAGTGGAGCGACCCCGTCCAGATTTTGATGGCTTGGAATCCATAGATCAGCCGATCGGGCAAAGGACAGAGTGAATCTTTCCTTAAAATACCGGGCGTTTCTTCAATCCAGGACTGATAGAGAGTTTCAGCAACACAGATTGACAGGCAAATGAGTCCATCTTGGCTGAAGTATATCAGGTTTAATTGCTCCTGGCTCAATTCCTGCGGCGTTCCTCAACTGCAAAACGATTTAAGTTGCATTTTTACTCAAAGAACTTGAGTGGTCTGAATGAAGCGATCGCAGAAGAATGAAGTTAACCGAGGTGGGCAGCAAGCTCACCAATCTAAAGGAGAACAAGATGAGTAGCAATCCCGTAAACAGTCAAAACATGAAACTCGAAGTTGTAGTAATTCCCGTCTCCGATGTTGATCGAGCCAAGGACTTCTATAAAACGTTGGAGTGGCGGTTGGATGCCGACTTCGTCACTAGTGAGGACTTCCGAGTCGTGCAGTTGACGCCTCCTGGATCGGAGGCCTCGATCATCTTCGGCACTGGTGTTACGTCAGCTGTGCCGGGTTCAGTCCAAGGTCTGCACCTCATCGTTTATGACATTGAGACAGCCCGCGCCGAACTCGTTGATCGGGGTGTCGAGGTGAGTGAGGTGTTCCACGACATCGGCGGAGTCTTCCACCACGCCGGAACTGAGGGACGGGTACCGGGTCCCGATCCGAAACGCCGAGACTATGCCTCGTTTGCCTCATTCAGTGACCCAGACGGCAATGGTTGGGTGCTCCAAGAAGTGAAAACGCGGGCTCCCGGACGGTAACAGGATATCAACACACCAGACAACACCTAAAACCAACGCACAAGATGAAGACGCAGAAAGTATGGTTCATTACCGGAGCCTCCAGAGGCTTTGGGTTAGAAATTGCCAGAACAGCCCTGGCAGCGGGCGATCGGGTAGTAGCGACGGTTCGCAGTCAACCCGCACAACTCGCCGCAGTCTTGGACAACCACCCGGATCTGTACGTTGTGCAGATGGATGTCACCCAGGAAGACCAGGTACAAGCGGCTGTCAAGCAGGGCATTGCCCGTTTCAGTCGGCTCGATGTCTTGGTCAATAATGCCGGGTTTGGCCTGGTTACGGCGATCGAAGAAGCCACGGATGCCGAAGTTCGCAAACAGTATGATACCAACGTGTTTGGTTTACTGAACGTGACTCGTGCCGTGTTGCCGTACCTACGCCAGCAAAAGTCCGGGCGGGTGATCAATATCTCGTCTTTGTTTGGCTACGATGCAGTTCCGGGCTGGGGATTGTACGGGTCCACTAAGTTTGCGGTCGAAGGTCTCTCGAAAGGGCTAGCGGTCGAACTGGCACCGCTTGGCATCCAGGTCACG
>JANNOU010000141.1:0-26212 GCA_031399305.1 Leptolyngbya sp. SOY_34_metabat_272 | reverse complement strand
GCTGCAACCTGACCTCATCAACCTGGGGCTTGTATCAGGCGAGGTGGTGATGCTTCACGCATCCGTTACAGCGCTCGGGGGTTGGATGGTGGGCAGTGTTGATCTGGTCCTTCAGGCAATCCTGGGTGTGTGGACCTCAACTGGGGATGCTTGTGGCTTGAGAAGCTAGACTTCAAACGCCATGAGCCGAGTCCTCTGCGTCCCTGAGCGAGCGTTTTGCCCCACCGTCCCAGCTGCCAGCTGCGCGGCCCCAGCTCAGAACTCGACCCGCGCAGCATTTTGCTCCTGGGCTCGAGCGCAGAACTCGATCAGTCGAGCGCTGAGGTCCAAGGGTCAAGCTTTCGGCTGCAGCGAGCGTGCTAAAGAGGGTCAATGGCTGTGACTGAAGGCTCGAGGCGGTGGCGTCAGTCACCAGATTTCAGGTGCCATTTGCCTCCGGACCGAAGGGCACTGACTTAAGCAGATCAGTCACCCCTTGCGCAGGGGGACTGGGGGAGGCGCTTCGTCCCCCAGTGGGGGGTTTGGGGGGCAAACGTCCCCCATTCCGGGTTCTCCACAGAAACCTCAACCTCTCCTCCAAATCCGTGCCATTCGTTCCCGAGACTCTCCATTGAGTTCCACAAATCCATCAAAGAGATTCCCAACCTCCTCACGCACGCTCAGACCCTCAATCGCACCTCCCAGAAGGGTGCTCGCGGATACTCCAGGCCAACTAGTAGATTGGTAACTATGCAAACACCTCTCCTGTGGTGCCAGAGCCAACCAACGGCGTGACTTTTTGAGGACGATCCCCTGTGAGCGAGACAACCGAGGTCAAACCCGAGATCTTCGTGACCTGGGCAGACTACTACCGCAAAATCGAACAGCTAGCCGTGCAGATTTACCGTTCCGACTGGCAGTTCAACCAGATTGTCTGCATCGCCAAAGGGGGCTTACGCATCGGCGACACCCTGGCCCGGCTCTACGACCTGCCCCTAGCCATCCTGTCCGCCGCCTCCTACGGCGGCGCAGGCAACCAAGTGCGCGGTAGGGTGACCTTCGCCCGTGACCTGACTATGAGCACCGCCAACCTGGGCGACCGCGTGCTCCTGATCGACGACCTAGTAGACTCTGGCGTCACCCTGGCCCGAACCGTAGACTGGCTCAAGCATCACTACGGCTTCTACATCCAGGAGATCCGCACCGCCGTACTGTGGTACAAGCAGTGCTCCGTGATTCAGCCCGACTTTTATGTGGACTACCTGGCCGCCAACCCCTGGATCCACCAGCCCTTCGAATGCTATGAGCAAATGACTCCCGCACAACTGGCCGAGCGCCAACCCTGAGGCCTTGCTCAACCCTGCATAATCCCCACCTGGTTATGCGGAGGTTATACTAGTCCGAATGTCTAGAGTCCGAATGGCTATGCGCGACCGCTACCAAGTCGAGACCGTACCCATGCAGCGGGGTCGCAAGCGCATTGGCAGCTATCTGGTCGAGGCTGGGCTGCTCACCCCCGCCCAGATCGACGTTATCCTCAACGACCAGAAGATGACGGGCATGCGCTTTGGCGAGATCATCGCCCAGCGAGGCTGGGTCAAGGAACAGACCGTTGAATACCTGATGAAGAAAGTGATCATCCCAGAGCGAGAACAGGCTCGCCGGGGTGAGCCGCAACGTCAGCCAGAAACCAGACCCGAGGCCATTGCCCCGCCGTCCGTGCCCCAACGGCGAGCCGAAACGCCCCCGATCACCAAGCCCCTGACCTCGAACCCCCTGAGCAAAGGGGACGGCGATGTGAGCTGGGTAGGATGACCCGGAGCCCCACCCGGTGGATACGCCACAATGGGAGAAGGCAAGCCTTTAGCACACCGGGAACCGGCAGCCAGCCATGGATAACAGTAATCTCTTGACGCAGCTCCTGATGTTCGGCGTAGGGACAACCTCCCTGGTCGCTGAGAAGCTCCGGGAGGTCAGCGACCAATTGGTTAAGGACGGGCGTCTCGACCCCGACCAAGCCCAGGTCGTGGTCAATGACCTGGTGCAGCAGCTCAAATCTGAGCAGGGCAACTTCGAGGCGCAGGTGCAGCGCCAGATCCGCAACGTCATGCAAGACCTAGGCGTGCCCCGCCAATCCGAAATGGATGAGCTGCGGGGCCGCTTGGATCGCCTGGAGCGGCAGTTGCGCAAGCTCGAAGACCGCCTGTGGCGATAGGCGCGGTAGGATAGACAGGCTCTGCCCAGCCTAAAAGGAGCCAGAAGGAATGAAGGGAATCTTGATGAGTCTGGCCGTTGTGGTTCTGGCCGTCATGGTCCTAGTGACCGCGCAAATCCTCGAAAGCCGCAACCCCGCGCTTGCCAATCAACCATTCAACTCGGCGCAAGCCGCTGAACTCACCGTCGCCCAAGCCCCTACCCCTGTCCCCCCTGTGACCCAACCCGCTCCCGACCAGCCTGCCGGTGAGGCCATCACCACTCCCTCCGGTCTGAAGTACATCGACCGCGTAGTTGGCGAGGGCGCAGAGCCCCGTACCGGCCAGACGGTGGTTGTGCACTACACCGGTACCCTGGAGAACGGCACCAAGTTCGACAGCTCCCGCGACCGAGGTCAGCCCTTCCAATTCCGCATTGGCACCGGCATGGTGATCAAGGGCTGGGACGAAGGGCTGTCCACGATGAAAGTGGGCGGAAGACGTGATCTGATCATCCCGCCCGATCTCGGTTATGGGTCGCGGGGCGCAGGCGGCGTAATCCCGCCCGATGCCACCCTGCTGTTTGACGTAGAACTGCTGGGCGTGCGCTAGAGCGGTCGGGGCACGGCCTCGCTGGCTAGCGTAAAAGCCTCGGACAGGCTCGCCGGATTACTGTGCCCCGACTTGCGTGACTGAGCGTATTAGCGCTTAATGGGGTGAGAGTCCCCTACATCTAGCGTTTATGTCCTTCGTTGGCCTGCATATCCACAGTGACTACAGCCTGCTGGATGGAGCCAGCCAACTGCCGGACCTAGTGAGCCGGGCGGTCGAATTGAACATGCCTGCGGTGGCCCTGACCGACCACGGCGTGATGTACGGGGCAATTGAGCTGATCAAAACCTGCCGCAGCGCCAGCGCTCCGATCACGCCAATCATCGGCAACGAGATGTACGTGATCAACGGCGACATCGAAAAACAGGAGCGCCGCCCACGCTATCACCAAGTGGTCCTGGCCAAGAACACACAGGGCTACAAGAACTTAGTCAAGCTCACAACGCTTTCTCACCTTAAAGGTGTGCAGGGCAAGGGAATTTTTTCGCGGCCCTGCATCAGCAAAGATCTGCTCCAGCAATACCGTGAGGGGCTGATTGTCACCAGCGCTTGCCTGGGCGGCGAGGTGCCGCAGGCGATTTTGCAGGGCAAGCCGGAGATCGCCCGCAAAGTCGCCCAGTGGTACCAAGAGGTGTTTGGCGAGGATTATTACCTGGAAATCCAGGATCACGGCTCACGCGAAGACCGCATCGTCAACGTGGAGGTCGTGAAAATCGCGCGCGAATTAAACATTAAAATCATCGCCACCAACGATTCTCACTTTGTCTCCTGTAAGGACGTAGAGGCGCACGACGCGCTGCTCTGTATTCAAACCGGCAAGCTGATCGCTGAAGACAAACGCCTGCGCTATAGTGGCACCGAATATTTGAAAAGCGCCGAAGAAATGGCGCTATTGTTCCGCGATCACCTGACCGATGAGGTGATCCAGGAGGCGATTGGAACCACCTTGGAAGTGGCAGCCAAGATCGAGCCGTATCACATTCTGGGTGAGCCGCGTATCCCAGATTACCCGGTGCCGCAGGGCCACACGCCCGATACTTATCTGGAGGAGATGACCTGGCAGGGGATGCTAGAGCGCCTCACGCTTCAGTCGCGCGCGCAAGTGCCCCCAGACTACCAAGAGCGGCTGAATTATGAGCTGACCATGATGCAGCAGATGGGGTTCGCGACCTACTTTTTGGTGGTCTGGGACTACATCAAATATGCGCGAGATAGTGGCATTCCTGTGGGGCCGGGCCGGGGCAGCGCGGCGGGTTCGCTGGTGGCTTATGCGCTTAAAATCACCAACATTGACCCGGTTCACCACGGGCTGCTATTTGAGCGCTTCCTCAATCCCGAGCGCAAGTCGATGCCAGATATCGATACCGATTTCTGCATCGAGCGACGCAACGACATGATCGACTACGTCACCCGCAAGTACGGTGAGGATCGGGTGGCACAGATTATCACCTTCAACCGGCTGACCTCGAAGGCCGTGGTCAAGGATGTGGCGCGAGTACTGGACATCCCTTATGGCGAAGCCGACCGCATGGCGAAGCTGATCCCGGTGGCTCGCGGCAAACCCGCCAAGCTCAAGGTAATGATCTCAGATGACACGCCCGCCCCAGAGTTCAAAGAAAAATACGATAAAGACCCTTCCGTGCGTCACTGGCTGGACATGGCGATGCGCATTGAAGGCACCAACAAAACCTTTGGCGTCCATGCGGCAGGAGTGGTGATCTCCTCGGAACCCCTGGATGAAATTGTGCCGCTCCAACGCAACAATGAAGGCGCGGTGATCACCCAGTATTTCATGGAAGACATTGAGTCCATTGGCCTGCTCAAGATGGACTTTTTGGGCCTGCGCAACCTCACGATGATCCAGCGCGCCGTCGAGCTGATCCACAAGGTCAAGGATCCCAACTTCGACGCCGACACGATTCCACTCGATGATCAGGCATCTTTTAAACTGCTGGGCACCGGCAAGCTGGAGGGCATCTTCCAGTTGGAGTCCTCAGGTATGAAGCAGGTGGTTCGCGACTTGCGCCCCTCTAACCTGGAAGATATCTCTTCAATTCTGGCCCTCTATCGCCCGGGTCCGCTAGACGCCGGTCTAATTCCAGAATTCATTGACCGCAAACATGGCCGCAAGCCAATCGAATACGTGCATGCGAGTTTGCAAAGCATCCTGCAAGAGACCTATGGCATCCTGGTCTATCAGGAGCAAATCATGAAGGTTGCGCAGGACTTAGCAGGCTATTCGCTGGGCCAAGCTGATTTGTTGCGCCGCGCCATGGGCAAGAAAAAAGTCTCAGAGATGCAAAAACATCGCGAGACGTTCATCGACGGCGCGGCCAAGAACGGCGTCAAGCCCAAAATTGCCGAAGCGCTGTTCGAACAGATGGTGTTGTTTGCCGAGTATTGCTTTAATAAAAGCCATTCAACGGCTTACGGTTACGTCACCTATCAAACTGCGTACCTCAAGGCCAATTACCCAGTTGAGTACATGGCAGCGTTGCTGTCCTCCGTGAGCGGCGATCAGGACAAGGTGCAGAAGTATATTTCCACCTGTCTGAACATGGGCATTGAGGTCGTGCTGCCCGATCTTAATCGTTCAGATTTGGACTTTACACCGCAGGAGCAGAGCATTCTGTTTGGGCTGTCGGCAGTGCGCAACGTTGGCGGCGGCGCGATTCAGGCGGTTCTGGAAACTCGGGCAGTCGATGGGCCGTTTAAGTCGCTGGCGGAGCTGTGCGAGCGGGTAGACTCGCGCACGGTCAACAAGCGGGCGCTCGAAGCGTTGATTCAGTCAGGGGCGATGGATTCCCTAAATCCCAACCGCAAGCAACTGATCGCCGACTTAGAGCCCTTGCTAAAATGGGCAGCCAAACGCTCTGGCGAGAAAGCCAGCGGCCAGGGAAATCTGTTTGATTTGGGCAGCGTCGGCGATTTGGATGGCAGCAGCCCCACCACGTTTGCGCCGCTGCCCGACCTACCCACCGTCGAAGATTATGAATCGACCGAAAAGCTGCGGCTCGAAAAAGAATTGCTGGGTTTCTACATTTCGGACCATCCTCTGAACCCCGTCCAGAAACCGGCTCGCATTCTGGCCCCGATTGAACTCAGTGAGCTAAGCGAGCAGCGAGACAATAGTGTGCTCAGCGCCATTGTGATGCTGACCACGGTCAAGCCAGTGGTCACCAAGAAGGGCGATCGCATGGCGATTGTGCAAATCGAAGACCTGACCGGACAGGCCGAGGCGGTGATCTTCCCGAAAGCTTACGAGCGAGTCCACCCCCACATCCAGGCTGACGCCCGCTTGATGATCTGGGGCAAGGTCGATCGGCGCGATGACCAGTGTCAGTTCATCATCGAAGACGTTGAGCCGATTGAAGAAGTCCGGATCTTGATGGTCGAACTCGCGCCCGAGCAGGCCAATAACATCCAGGACCAGCATCGGCTCAGTGAGATCCTGCGCGCTCAGGTCAGTGAGCCAGAAAAAGCCAAGGTGCCCGTGGTCGCGGTGGTCACCAACCAACAGCGGCGGCGGATGGTACGCTTCGGCCCCCAGTTCCGCGTGCAGGACTGTCGGGCGGCGGTCGAAGCGCTCAAAGCCGCAGGCTTCCCCGCCCAGCAACAGTATCTGCTGCAACGCCAGGCCGAGGTTAGCGCTCCAGGGCCTCGTTAAGCTTTGCCGCGATCGCGGCAACCCAGGCTTCGTCCTGACGGGTGTAGCTGCGCGGCGCGTTGGCCCCCAGAATCAGCGCGCCGCGTGCGCCCAGCGGCTGCACGATCACGCCCTGGGTGTTGGGCGGCAGATAGTCAAACTCGATGCGGCCCGGATAGACCTTCAGGGCCACTAGGTAGACCGGCTTGCCGGTACTCAGCGAGCGGTTGAGTATCGGCCCTGGCTCAACTGCAGCTTGGGCTCCCAGTACGCCGCGTCGCAGCAGGGTCTGCCCGTCGTACCAAACCACCAGCGAGCGCGTGACTGTGTTGGTGAGCAGTGTGTGCGAGGCCCAGGCCAGTTCCAGCTTCAGCGGCTCTGCCAGCGACTCCGCCCACTGCAAGCCTTCCTCGCCCTCTAGCATGACAGTGTCAGGGAGGCGTGGCTGCACCCGTTGCCACAGCATGCCAGTGAGGATCAGCAGAGCGCTCAGCAGCACGCCCAGCGCGTCGGAGCGGGCCTGAGCCTCGGTGAGCACGGGGGCGTTGAGCCGGTTCACCAGCAGCAAACTGCCACCCAGCATGCCTACCGCCAACGGCAGACGGCGCAGCACGGCATCGCGGTCCGGCTTAGCCATACCAGCCCAAGCGCTCTAGATCTAGGGCCGAGGCGATCTGGACCAGTTTGGCGCGATCGGTAGCGTCGGCCAGGGCCGGAAGCACGCCCAGCACGGGCAGATTGGTAAGGCTGCTAATCAGGTCCGGCGGAGCCCAGTCTGCCAGTGCCTGCGCCGAACCCTCCGGATACAGGTTGAGCACTAGGCCGCGCAGGTCTACCCGATATTGTCGAGCCAGGGCGACCTGGGCAACGGCCTGGCCAATCGCCCCGAGCTTGACTGGCACCACCAGCAGGGTCGGCAGCCGCCAGTCCCGCGCCAGATCGGCGACGACTAGCTCGTGGGTGATGGGCGCGCCCAGACTGCCCACCCCTTCCACCAACAGCCGTTGCTTGCGGGCTTGCAGGGCCTCAAAAGCTCGCCAGAGCAAGGCCAAATCGACGCGGCGACCCTCGAGTTCGGCGGCTAGGGGGGGAGCCAGGGGGGCAGCGAAGTATTGAGGCGTGATCGTATCCAGGTCCTCCGCCAGACCCAGGACACGTTGATAGTGCTCGCGGTCGCCGGGGCCAGACTGGATGGGCTTGAACACCCCCAGCGTGTCGGGAGCGTGGTGGGCTTGCCAGTAAGCGGCCAGCGCCGTGGTCAGGACGGTTTTGCCTACGCCGGTATCCGTGGCAGAGATCAGAAGCGATTTCAACAGAGCTGGCAAACGGCAGACCGCTGCGACAGGGCTTTCGCTCTTTAGGTTACCTAAAGCGGGATGCAGCAGGGAATCACCACGCAGCGGAAGCCAGAGCGGTCGGCTCGCAGGCGGCGGCTGGCGTCCACACAGGCACTGAAGCGCTGAAGCGCTGCCTGGGGAATGCGCTCTAGGCGTTCTTCACTGAATAAGCGCTGGACATAGTCTGAGCAAGATTCACCGCCGTGCCGCAAGCGGTGAGCGCAGGCAAAGCCCTTACGGGGCGAGAGATAGCGCCGGTACCCCCGGATCAAGCCAGTCGAGCTTCGCCGCACCATTGCCTCAAAACCGCTACCATCCCAACTGGTTTGCATCAGACTCGCCTCGCTTTGATTGATGCCAAATGGATGCCAAGCAGGGCTGACTTAGAGATGCCATCTGCGGACCAGCTTGGCAAATTAACCTTAAAATCTCAGACGCCAGGGTGTTTCGGCCTCTACCTGACGGCTGAACCTGGCGGTTGCTATGAGCTGGGTGCAGAGGTGGCGGTGGTCCTGCACAACCATGGGAGCAAATCTCAGTAGAGTGTACCCTGCGCTGACTTCCTAATCCAAATCAGGAATTGAAAATATTTACTTATCATTCTGATACAGAAACAGATTGGTTACAGAGCATTAAGCCAGGGTTTTTATCAAAAACGGGATTACACTGACGACAGCTCAGGCTACTGCAAGCGTTAGAGTGCCGATCGCACTCTGCTATTGCTGACATGTCGTGCGCCTTTGTCGTGCAGGAAACTAGTGGTTTTCCTGCCCAAATCGTTATCGCTAAATACGAGAGGATTCGCCGTTAGGAGGTATTATGACTAAGTTTCCGAGTCAGGTTTCTCGACGCCAATTCCTGGTTGCCGCTGGTGCTTCAGCTCTCGGCTCTGTGGTGCTGCACAGCTGTACTGCCTCCAGCTCTAGTCCCGACAATCAGGCGCAGTCAACTCCTGCGGTTAACGTTGGCAGTGGGGAAGGGCCAGAGACTGCAACCGTCAAGCTGGGGTTTATTCCAGTGGTTGAATCGGCACCCATGATCGTGGCAAAAGAAAAGGGCTTTTTTGCTAAGTACGGCATGACCGATGTGCAAGTGAGCAAGCAAGCGTCTTGGGGCGTTGCCCGCGACAATGTCGAGATTGGCTCCGCAGGTGGCGGCATTGATGGCGGCCAGTGGCAGTTGCCCATGCCCCATCTGATCTCGGAAGGCAAGATCACCAAGGGGAACCAAAAGATCCCGATGTATACCCTGCTGATGCTCAATACCCAGGGCAATGGCATTGCGATTGCTGGGAAACACAAAGATGCGGGGATTGGTCTAGATGTCGCGAAAGCAGCAGCCACCTTTGAGCGGCTGAAGGCGGAGGAAAAGGCGTTTACCGCCGCCTTTACCTTCCCGGGTGCCAATCAGGAGTTCTGGATGCGCTATTGGTTAGCGGCGGGCGGGATTGACCCCGATCAGCAAACGAAGCTGCTAGTCATTCCCTCGGCCCAAACGGTGGCCAATCTGAAAACGGGCAGCTGTGATGCCTTTAGTACAGGAGACCCCTGGCCCTATCGGATCGTTAAAGACCAGATCGGCTTTATGGCGGCCTTAACCGCCCAGATGTGGAAGAATCACCCAGAAGAATACTTTGCCTTACGGGCCGATTGGGTGGATGCCCATCCCAAAGCAACCAAAGCGTTGCTGAAAGGGCTAATCGAAGCCCAGCAGTGGTGCGATGACTTTGCGAATCGGCCAGAGCTGGCAACCATCCTTTCTAAGCAGAAGTATTTCAACACTCCGGTTGCGATTTTGAGTGATCCGTTGCTGGGCAAGATCGACCTGGGGACCGGCCAAGTCATCGAGGATCAAACACTGGCGGTGCGCTACTGGAATAATGACGGCGTGCAGCTGTCTTATCCCTACAAGAGCCACGATCTCTGGTTCTTAACCGAGTCGCAGCGTTGGGGTTATCTGGCGGCAGATACCGATACCCAGGCGATTGTGGACAAAGTGAACCGCGCAGATCTGTGGCAAGAGGCGGCGCAGGACCTGGGGCTACCAGCGGCCAATATCCCCCAACAAACCAGCCGGGGTGTTGAGAAGTTCTTCGATGGCACTGAATTTGACCCAGCCAATCCCAGCGCTTATCTCAAGAGTCTCAAAATCAAAAAGATCTAGGAGCGGCTAGCGCTCACTACGGCGTGAAGAGGCAACGAGCCGCCGCTTCACTCATGGCTTCACTCATTAAGACCCGCTATTGGTTAGGAGGTAACCGAGGATGACTACTACCCTGAGTCGGCGTTCTAGAAACAGCAACGGGACGATCCACTCCCTGCTGCAATCGCAGTCTTTCAAAAAAGTGCTGCGTCCCGTGATCGCAGCACTTATCTTTCTGGTAGTGTGGCAACTGGCCGTTTGGCTGCAAGGATCAGGGGCCAGCCTGCCTGGACCGATCCAGGTCATCGCCGAAACCTGGGATCCGTTGATTATCAACCCCTTCTACGATGAAGGCGACACCGCCAAGGGCCTGGCTCTGCAGATTTTCGCCAGCTTGAAGCGAGTGGCCGTGGGCTATGGCCTAGCCGCCGTGGTCGGGATTGCCATTGGTCTGCTCATCGGCACCAGCCCTGTTCTGTACGATGCCGTCGATCCGTTGTTCCAAGTGCTGCGCCCGATCCCGCCCTTGGCCTGGCTGCCAATCTCCCTGGCCGCCTTCCGGGTGAATGAACCTTCCGCCATTTTCGTTATCTTCATCACGGCGATCTGGCCAATCTTGCTCAACACCACAGTAGGTGTGAAGCAGGTGCCCCAGGATTACCTCAATGTCGCTCGCGTACTGCGCCTGTCCCGCCAGGAATATTTCCTCAAAATTGTGGTCCCAGCAGCGGTTCCTTATATTTTTACCGGCCTGCGCATTGGTATCGGCCTAGCCTGGCTGGCAATTATCGCCGCCGAAATGCTCGTGGGCGGCGTTGGCATCGGCTTTTTCATCTGGGATTCTTATAACGCCAACAACATTAGCGCGATTATCCTGGCTCTCTTCTACATCGGCATCGTTGGTCTGCTCTTAGATCGGCTCGTGGCCTTCATCGCAACCAAGCTTGTCGTCGAGGAGCAAAGACAAGCTTAGAAGCACCCACCTCAGGCCCTCATTCCCCAGGTTCCAGACCTCTCAAAAGCGCTCCCAGAGGTCAAGCCCGAGCCTCCAAGACTCATTCAAGAAGCTCCAAGGCCGACAACCGAAGCACCGAGACTCACCCACGAGATTCCCAGACTCACCCACGAGGTTCCGAAATTCGACCGCCAGGTTCTGAGACTCACTCACGAGGTTCCCAGACTCGACCACGAGGTTTTGAGACTCAACCGCCAGGCTCCAAACCGAGCGGCCCCGCCCCAGCGTGTCCCTCACCCCTTGCGCAGGGGGTCTGGGGGAGGCGCGCCTCCCTCAGTGGGGGGGGTGGGGGGCAAACGCCCCCCAATTTCCGGGTTCTCTCTAGCACTTGAAAGCGCTCCCAAGCCTCAAGCAACCGTCTCGAAGCCTCAAAGCCCACCCCATAAGCGCTGGTGTTTGTTGTTAGCAGATAAAATCCCATGTCTACCTTCGTTGAACTCAACCAGATCAATAAAGTGTTTGCCCTGGCCGATGGCGGCACCTACGCGGCGCTGCAGGGCATTGAACTTGAAATTCGCAAAGGCGAATTTGTCTCGCTCATTGGCCACTCCGGTTGTGGCAAATCCACCCTGCTGAATATCGTCGCCGGACTAGATCAGCCCAGCAAAGGAGTTGTCCTGATCGAACAGCAGCTAGTAGAGCAGCCTGGCCCAGACCGGATGGTTGTATTCCAGAACTACTCACTGCTGCCCTGGCTAACCGCACGCGAGAACATTGCCCTAGCCGTGAACCGCGTCCTGAAACACCTGAGCGCCACCGAGCGCCAAGCGATCATCGAGCGCCACATCGCCCTAGTAGGACTCAAGCAAGCCGCCGACAAACGACCGGGGCAGCTCTCAGGCGGCATGAAACAGCGGGTAGCCATTGCGCGGGGCCTAGCGATCCGGCCCAAACTGCTGCTGCTCGATGAGCCCTTCGGCGCCCTGGACGCCCTCACACGGGGCAACCTCCAGGAGCAACTCATGCAGATCTGCCAAGAGAGCCAAGTGACCTGCCTGATGGTGACCCACGATGTGGACGAGGCACTGCTGCTCTCCGACCGCATTGTGATGCTCACCAACGGCCCCGCCTCCAACATCGGCCAGATTCTGACCGTCGACATTCCCCGTCCGCGCAAGCGCCTAGAGGTCGTGAACCATCCCAGCTACTACAGCCTGCGCAGCGAACTGATTTACTTTCTCAACCAACAAAAACAGCTGAAAAAACTGCGTGCCAGACAGCGCGGCCCAATCGCCCGCCACGGCCTAGAAAAAGTGAACCTGGAAATCGGCTTTCTGCCCTTGACCGCCTGCGCCCCCCTAGTAGTCGCCCAGGAGAAAGGCCTCTTCGCCAAGCACGGCCTAGAGGAAGTGCACCTAGTGCGCGAGGGCAACTGGCGCGCCGTCACCGATGGCATAGTCGGCGGCTACCTGGATGCCGCCCAGATGGCAGCGGGCATGCCCCTCTGGCTCACGCTCGGCGGTGCCGACGGTCGCCCCCTGCCCACCATGACCGCCCTTACGATCACGCGCAACGGCAACGCGATCACCCTTGACCGCCGCTTCTACGACCAGGGCGTCTATACTCAGTCCGACTTCAAAGACTATCTCAAGCGCACCCCCGACCAGCGCCACACCCTGGGCATGGTCCACCCTGCCTCAATGCACAATCTGCTGCTGCGCTACTGGTTGGCAGCAGCGGGCATCGACCCCGACCACGATGTCAAGCTGACCACGATTCCCCCGGCGCAAATGGTCGCCAACCTGCAAGCTGGGAACATCGACGGCTACTGCGTCGGCGAACCCTGGAATATTCGCGCCGCTGTGGAAGGCATCGGCTTCACCGCTGCCACCGATCTTGAAATTTGGCTGGGACACCCCGGCAAAATTCTGGGAGTGCGCGAAGATTGGGCCGCCGCCTATCCCAATACCCACATCGCCCTAGTCAAAGCGCTGCTCGAAGCCTGCCAGTACTGCGCTGACCCCGCCAACAGCGCCGAAATCCGCCAGCTCCTCTGCCGACCGGAGTATGTAGACACCGACCCGGCTTACATCCACCTCAACGAGGCCGAGGCCAATGCCAACGCCTGTGACCTAGCCGAGCCAATGCGCCAGTATGCCCACCACCAGTTTTACGGGCGCGGCATCAACCGCCCCAGCCGCACCGAACAGCTCTGGATCATGACCCAAATGGCGCGTTGGGGCACCGTGCCCTTCCCCCGCAACTGGGTCGAAATCCTGGAGCGCCTCTGCCGGATCGACGTGTTCAGCATCGCCGCCCGCGAGTTGGGCCTGGACGTGAGCTACAGCCGTGGCCCCATCCAGCTGTTCGACGGCACCCCCTTCAACGCCGACGACCCGATCGGCTACCTCAACCGCCTGCCGATCAAGCACGACATCTACATGGCCGACGTCGTGCTCAACGCCCCCGACGCAAAAGTGTCCTAAGTGAGCAGCGACGAGCGGTCCACCGGTCTGCTCGCCGCCTGCTTTGAGCCTGTGTTCTCTACTTCTTTTTGAGTAAACCGATGCAAATTGCCAGCACCACCTCAGAAACCCAACCCACGCGGCCACCGTTCAACGCCGATCCCTACCTGGTGATTGAAGACGTCGCCAAAGTTTATGCCACCGCCAGCGGGGCCTACCCCGTGCTCACCAATGTGAATCTCACGGTGCGCGAGGGCGAATTCATCTGCGTGATCGGCCATTCCGGCTGCGGCAAATCTACCCTGCTGAATATGGTTGCAGGCTTCACCAAACCCACCAGCGGCGAAGTCCGCCTGCAAACCAAACGCATTACCGAGCCCGGCCCAGACCGCATGGTGGTGTTCCAGAACTATGCCCTGCTGCCCTGGCTCACTGCCTTCGAAAATGTCTACCTGGCAGTCAACGCCGTCCATACCAACAAAGCCAAAGCGGAAAAAGAGGCGATTGTCCGCGCCAATCTAGCCCTGGTGGGCTTGAGCGAAGCTGCCGATAAACGGCCTTGCCAACTCTCTGGCGGCATGAAACAGCGAGTCTCAATCGCTCGCGCCCTCTCGATCCGCCCTAAATTGCTAATCCTGGACGAGCCCTTCGGTGCCTTAGACGCGATCACCAAAGAAGAACTGCAGGAGGAACTGCTCAAAATCTGGCACGAGCACCGCGCCACCGTTCTGATGATCACCCACGACATTGATGAAGCCCTGTTCTTGGCCGACCGCCTAGTGATGATGACCAACGGTCCAGCCGCCAATATCGGCGAAGTCCTGGACATCCACTTTCCCCGTCCCCGCAACCGCGCTCGCATAATGGAGGACCCAGACTATTACAAACTGCGCAACTACGCCCTCGACTTCCTCTACCGCCGCTTTGCCCACGACGAGACCGACTAACTCCAGCCTGCCAGCTGCCCCCAATTCTTCAAACAGCCCTGCTTCCCGTCCTGAGCCTCCCTCAGAAATCGGAAAACAGGGCTGTTTTTTGTGAGCGAGCTCATAAATTGATGTGACGCACCTTCAACCGTTTTGCCGATCGAGGCTATCAAGAGAGAGGTCTTGCGAGGTGCGGCGAATCGATGAGCAGAGACACCCTGGATTCAGCCAAGCGAGCAGCGCTACGGGATTGGCGGCGACCCAGTTGGGGCCAGCTATTGCTGAGCCGCTTGATGCTGATGGCTACCGGCAGCGCCGTGCTGTTGGCGGTGTTGGTTGGCTTTGGCGTTTGGCGCAGCGGCAATCGCTTCTTCAGCGATCTGGGCAACCTGTTCGGGCAACCGCCGCCTCAAACCGAGGTGCGCTCGCTGATCGTGCGTCAGCTGCGCGGCGCAAGTGAGCTGACCACGGCGATCTTCGCCATGGAATCGGTGGTGCCTACCCGTCAGGACCGCACCGTGGGCGACTTTGTGGTGGGATCGACGACCTTGCTCTATATCGCCTACGGCGAGGTGCGGGCCGGGGTCGATCTGGCTGAGCTGCAGGCGCAGGATGTGACGGTGACTGGCGATGCGCTGCGCCTGCGCTTGCCGCCGCCGCGCATTCTCGACAGCAAAATCGACGTGAACCGCTCGACCGTATACGACTACGACCGGGGCTTCTTGGGCCTGGGACCAGATACGGCTCCACAGCTGCAACTGCTGGCGGAGCGCCAGACGCTACAGAAGATCGTGGCAGCGGCCTGCAGCCAGGGTCTGCTGACGGAGGCCAACCAGCGCGCGGAGCTGGTGGTCAGCCAGTTGCTGAGCAAGTCGGGGCAGCGGGAGGTCACCATCGAGACCCAGCCACCCAAGCCAGAAACCTGTGCCAGCCCAGCACCCAGCGCTTCGCCATTGCAGCAACCAACCGCCACGCCTGATCTGTAGGTCCTCAAACGCAGACGCTTGAACTTCGATCAGGCAATTGAGGCCTTCAATCAGGCAATCAAGGCCAACAGAAGGTCAACTGTGGTCTTCGATCAGGCAACCGAGGTCTTCGATTACCCAATGGAGGGCTTCAAAGAGTCATGCGAGGCCTTCAATTAGGCAATCGAGGTCTTCAATCAAGCAATCAAGGCCAATAGGAGGCCAACCGTGGTCTTCGGTTGGCCAATCGAGACTTGCTGAGGGTCAACGCGCTGGTTCAGATGCGCTGAGATTAGGCCGCCACCCGGATCACTCCACCGCCGCAGGTAAGGCCTCCAGCTCCAAAAAGCTCTGCTGCTCCAGGATGTCATAGAGGTTCACTGCCTCCTCTAGCAGACAGGCGTGCCCACTCTCTGGCAACACCAACATCTTGGCATCGGGCAATTGTTCATTCAGCCAGCTCACCTCGTCCAGCGACGGCAGCAGCCGGTCTGCGGCCCCCCCCAGCAACAGCACCGGTTGCGTCAGCCGCCGCAGCTCCTCAGGCGTCACCTGGAACTCGTGCAATAGCTTCAGGCGCCACCAGGCGGTCTCCGCAGGCACCGTGCGCATCACATTCAACAGCGCTCGTCGGTTTGCGGGCAAAATGCGGCTGGGATTGGACAAAAACGGCACCAGCCCAATCGCCGCACAGCGGTAGAGATTGTCCGGTACCCAACTGGCAAACTGACCGCCCCAGTGCAGCCAGGGGCGGCGGTGATAGGCCGACGCCGGATTCACCAAGATCAAGCGCGTGAATAGCTCCGGCTCCTGAACCGCCGCCCGCAGCGCCAGACAGCCGCCAAACGACTCGCCGCACAGATACACCGCCCGCCGCAGCGGCGATCCCGGTCGCGCCCGCTGCATCTCCTCGCGGACCAGCGCAATCAGGCGCTCGGCCAGACCTTCCCAGTGGTCGCGATTCCAGGGCGGCAAGGCCAGACAGCGCACCTCAAACCCTTGCTCCAGGCCCGCCGTCTGCGTGTGTAGCAACTGCCCCGTGCCATCCATGCCGGAGGCATAGATGAATAGAGGCCGATCCGACCGGCTGCGGTTCTCCTGAAGCCGGTTGGCCTGTACCTGCCGGGGTGTAATGAAAAAAGGGCGGTTCAGGTGCGCCGCTTGGCGGTCAGGGTCTGGCAGAGTTGACAGATCTGGCATGACGGTTAGCTACCAATGGACCGCGACAGGACTAAAACAGGGCAGGTTTCAGCGCTGCCGGGGGCTCCAGCCGCGACTGCACCAGTGCCTCAATCTGGGACTGGCAATCCTGGCTGAGTTCTGCCGCCACCACACCCGCCTGACGGCCTCGATACGCCTGACGCTGCGCTGGCGTAATCCACAGCGGCTGACCGATTACTACCTCTACCTCGCGGTAGACCACCAGTGGGTGCCAGCCATCGCGCTGGAACAGCGGCTCACTGGGGTCAAACCAGCTCAAGAACTGCAGCGGCAGCAACGGCCCGCTCAGCTCCTGGTGAGAAACAATCGCCACCGGAATAATCGCCAGATCGGCCACCGGAGCCCGCAGCGCTAGATGGGCAAAGCCCCGATGAAACTCGCCCAGCCGATCCGCCGCCGTGAACTGGGTCATCGGTTCCGCCCCCTCCGGAAAGACGCCCACCAGTTGCCGGGCGCGCAACAGAGCACTGGCCTGGTGAAAGAAACTCTGCTGGCGCGTGTCTGTCTGTGAGAGCGGAAAACAGCCCAGATAGTCCACGATCTCGCGCATCACCGGCACCTGGCTCATGTAGTGATGGCAGGCAAAGCGAATTGGGCGTCCCAGCGCTGCCATCAACAAAGGCGCATCAGCAAAACTCCGATGATTACTGACCACCAGCGCCGGTCCCTGGTCGGGCAGGCGGCTCTGATGGTGAACCCGAAGCTGCACTCCTAAGGTCGAGAGCAGCAGGCGGGAAGCCTGGAGCGGCGTGCTGAACAGGAGGCTATTGGACAACATCACAGCACCGAGAGGATAGAGCTATTTTAGCGAGAGTTTCGCAATATTTCGTTACAGGGATCATCTGCTTTTGTATCTAGGCACTGTGTTGGGCATCGGAAATCTGCGCTCGCGAGTTCGGTCTTCGCACCCCCAGGGCAGTTCTGGCGCGAGCTCCAGCTGGGCCACAATAGAGAGAGTCAATCCCTCAGCAGAGGGCTTTCGCCGGACGGCAATCGCGAAGCCAGGAACCCACACATGAATCCCAATCAACCCCGCAACCTCTGGCCAGACGCCTCCGGCTTGGTCCGGGCAGTGGTGATCTCGATTTTAGTGATCCTACTGTTGAGTTCACCTGTGCTACTGGGCTGGTTGCTGAAGGGCTTCTTGGTGCTGCTGATCCTGATCCCGCTGCTGCCGCTGGCGATTGGCTACGGCATCCAATGGTGGTTCAAGCGCAACCTGGTAAGTGCGGCTTGCCCGGTGTGTGGCGTCGAGTCTCAGACCCTAAACGGGGCCGAGTTCCGCTGCCCGAGCTGTGGCGAGGCGCTCAAGGCAGAGCAAAAGCAGTTCAGTCGCCTGACGCCACCCGGCACGATTGAAGTGCAAGCCCAGGCGGTTGATCCCCAAGCCGACGTGATTGAAGTTCAAGTTCACAAAGATTAGACCGCATGACCGCTCTTGCCGCTGGCTGGCAACATCAGTTTGTACAAACCAATGGAATCCGCCTCCACTGCGTCTGCCAGGGGGAGGGTGAGCTGGTGATCTTGCTGCACGGCTTCCCGGAGTTCTGGTACTCCTGGCGGCACCAGATCCCGGTCCTGGCTAAGCACTTCAAGGTGGTGGCCCCCGACCTGCGCGGCTACAACGACTCCGACAAGCCGGACAGCGGCTACGACATCGACACCTTGATGGCCGATGTGCGCGGGCTGATCACGGCTCTGGGCTACGCCAAGGCTCACATCGTCGCCCACGACTGGGGCGGGGTCATTGCCTGGCATCTGGCGCAACGTTTTCCGCAGGTGGTCAACCGGCTGGCGGTGCTCAACTGCCCCCACCCCCAACGCCTGTTCCAGGAGCTGGTCACCAATCTGGACCAGTTGCGACGCAGTTGGTACTTCTTCGGCTTTCAGGTTCCCTGGCTGCCCGAGTGGCTGATCCACCGCAACCTGGACGAGTTCGTGCGCCGGGTGTTCCAGGAGCAGGCGATCCGCAAAGGCGCGTTCTCGTCCCGCGACATTGAGATCTACCAGGCGGCCCTGGCCAAGCCGGGTGTGCTCACGGCGGCGATCAATTACTATCGCGCTGCCTTCTCGCTGGCGCAGCTGCCCAAGCTGTTCAGCCAGGTGGCCACGCCGATTACCGCGCCCACCCTGCTGCTGTGGGGCGAAGACGATTTTGCCCTGAGCAAGACGCTCACTGAAGACACCGAGCGCTTTGTGCATGCGCCCTTTTTGCTGAAGTTCATCAGCCAGTGCGGCCACTGGATTCAGCAGGAAGCTCCTCAGACTGTGAACCGGGAGCTGCTGACCTTCCTGCGCGCCGAAGAAGCACTCAAGTCGCTGGAGTTTCGCTGAGGGCTGAGGGCTCAGCGCTCAGCCGTCCTACGGACGATGGCCCTTGAAATAGGCTCGGTAAACTGCCTGGGCAATCGGAGCCGCAGAGACCGCTCCGAAACCACCGTTCTCGACCACGACCGCTACGGCGATCTGCGGATTGTTGACCGGGCCGTAGCCCACATACACAGCGTTGTCTTTCTGACCGGGGACTTCGGCGGTGCCGGTTTTGCCCGCAGTCTGGGGGATCGTGCCGTCGTTGAGGAAACGGGCGGTGCCGCGCTGGACCACGGCGTTCAAGCCAGAGCGCAAGGTGGCGATTGTGCCGGGCGAGAGACCGGTCTGCTGTCGCTGGGAAAAGAAGGTATTGGACTGGGAAGTCAGCAGATGCGGCTTGACCCGCCAGCCGCCGTTAGCAATCGCGGCATAGACCACCGTCAGCTCTAGAGGGGTGACCTGCACCAGGCCCTGCCCAATCGACATGCTGACCGTGTCACCGCCGTACCAGGGTTCGCCGTAGATCTTTTCTTTCTGCGCCGGTGTGGGCACCTGACCTTGGCTGCCGCCGTTGAGCCCCAGATTGGTGGTCTCGCCGATCCCCAGTCGGTGCGCCCATTTGGAAATCTGCTCTGGCCCAGCCCTCAGGCCCACTTGATAGAAAAAAGTGTTGCTGCTCACCGCCAGGGCATCGGTGAAACCAATGACACCGTAGCTGCTGCCGTGCTCGTGGAACAGATGCCCGCCCAGGTTGATATAGGCGTAGGTGCCCAGCCTGGAATTAGGCGAGAACTTGCCCGATTGCAAACCAGCGGTGGCCGTGACCACCTTGAAGGTGCTGCCGGGAGGATAGCCCTGCAGCGCCCGGTTCAGAAAAGGCTGGTCGGCCCCCTGCAGACGTTGCCACTGGGCCTGGCTGATGCGGCGGGTAAACAGGTTGGGATCAAAGGCGGGACCGCTGGCCAACGCCAGCACGGCTCCCGTTTTGACATCGATCGCGATTGCTGCGCCCCGACGCTTACCCAGGCCGGTCTCAGCGGCCTTCTGAAGGTCCAGATCTAAGGTCAGCTGCACCGTGTTGCCCGAGCGGGGTGGCTGGATGGCGAGCGGACGCAGCTCCCGTCCACGCGCATCCACCTCCACCTGCCTGCCGCCCCAGGTGCCTTGCAAGGCGCTCTCCGCGACGCGCTCAACCCCCATCTGGCCGACGACTGTGCCCATGCGATAGTTCGGGTGGGCTTTGAGGTCTTCTTCGGTCGCCTCGCCGATGTACCCCAAGACGTGGGCGGCCAGGTCCCCGTTGGGATAGTAGCGGCTAGACTCAGGTCGGATCTCTAGCCCCGGCAGCTGCGACGCCCGCTCGTTGAGCAGAACGAAGGCCCGCAGGTCAAGGTCGCGGGACACGCGCACGGGCAGCGCAGAGCGGTAGCCGCTCTGATCTAGCTTTTCGAGGATCTCGCTGCGCGGAATTTTCAGGATCTGGCTAAGCTGGGCGGCGGTCTGCTGCCAGGCCTGCTGGGACTGAGCGCGGGGCCACAGGTACACGGAGCGCGACAGGCGGCTGCCCGCCAGCAAGCGCCCCTTATGGTCTACAATCCGGCCGCGCTCAGGGGGGATCGGCATGGGACGGATGCGGTTCTGTTCGGCCAGATCGCGGTTGTAGACCCCGTCCACCAATTGCAGTTGCGCTAGGCGGATACCCAATCCAGCCAACAGCAAGGTCATCAGCAGGCTCAGAACAATGGTCTGCTGGGCACGGGTTGCATGGGTGGTAACAGAAGTACTAGTCGAATTGAGCAGGCCACTACGCAAGGGAGACGTTGCCATGGGAACACCGGAGATATTCAACCTGCCGAAACCAGACTACGCGCATGACCCATGGCTCACCCATAGGCCGGAGCGCCAATGCAACCCAAGGGACTCAGGGCCACTCAGCCCGTTGGGTTCCCAATTGGGTTGCGCTTTCTCAGTTCTAAGAAGATGACTGCCTCCGTTATATTTCGCGAGCCCAACTTCAGCAACCGGAATCTTTTTTGACCCGGCTCCAGGCAGAGGGGTACAGGGTGGCATGATCAGGAGGCAGCAGCTTAAACGAGACAAGGGTGAGCGCATGACGACCAGCCTGATTTCCCAGCGCAGCGACCGTTTCGCGATCACGTTCGCGCCCCTGGACCTGGCAGCGGTCTACGCCCTGGCGACAGACGAACGCAACGGTGCGGTCGTGGTGATGAGCGGCACGGTGCGCGCTCAGACAGAGGGGCGGGCGGTGCAGTGCCTGGAGTATCAAGCCTATGCGCCCATGGCCCTGCGCGTGTTTGAGCAGATCGCCCAGCAGATCCGGCAGCGCTGGCTGGAGGCGACGCACGTGGTTATTCACCATCGCACCGGGCGGCTGGAGATCGGCGAGATCAGTGTCTTGGTGGCAGTGGGCTGTCCCCATCGGGCGGAAGCCTTTGAAGCCTGCCGCTACGCCATCGACACGCTCAAGCACAACGCGCCGATCTGGAAAAAGGAACACTGGAGCGATGGCAGCAGCTCCTGGGTGAGCATCGGCGCGTGCGAGCAGGAACCGGACCACTCGTTCAGCGCCCGCCACTAGCTGCTGACCCGATCAACGGCGGCAGGGTCTCGCCCCAGACCTCTATCCCCCAGCTCCCGCAACGGGAAGGGCCATTTGGCTCTGAACTCCAGCACCCGACCTCTGAACGGCCATCTCCGAGTTCCCAGCGCCAGCGTCCGAGTTCTGGGCTCGGGCCTGCGAGCGTTTTGCTCGACCGTTCAGGCACTTTGCTGCACTGGCCGAGGTTTTTGCTCCAGAATCCGAGCCTTCTACGCGACTGCTTCAGCAAAACGTCGCAATTTCCGGGCCTTCTGCTTCAACTGCCGAGCTTGCACCCAGAGAGACCGGGCTCACAGCCCAAACCGCAGACCTCTGCCCCAGGGCTTTCAAGTCTGATTCCTGCAACCCTGGTCGGGGCGTATGGCCCACAGACGAGTAGACGTCTTGCCGAAGATGAGTTAGTCAGGAGGGGAACTGCTCAAAGGGATCTATTCCCCTGGGCCACTCAGGAGGCATCTCAACTGTGATCCAACGTCCTCAGCCAGCTCCACAAGCGCTCCGGGACGAGGCGCTTAGCCGCGACCTTCCAACCCCAACTCAGCCTGCACCTCAGCTTTTGCACGAAGGCCCTTGCGCCGAAGGAGATAACTGTATCTGTCAGCAAGGCAAGCAGAAAAAGTAAGCAGCGGTACCAGCGCGACAGCGACGCAAAAGATCTCACCCCTCAAACGTCCATTCCTGCTGCCCAATGCGGATCACCGTACCGGGCAGCAGCCAGCAAGGCTGATTGGGAGCTAGCCGCTGTTGGCCGACGTAGGTGCCATTCGAGCTGCCCACGTCCACCAGCCGATAGCGCAGATTGGCCTGCGCATCGGGAATGTGCTGGATCTGAGCGTGTTGGCGCGAACACAGCGGGTCCTGTACCACCAGCGTGTTGTCGGGCTCGCGCCCGATCGTGAAGGGGCTCGCTGCTAAGGCAATGATTGCCCCCGAGTTGCGGTGAACCAGGCGGGCATTGGTCGGACCTGGGGCTGGATGCAAGAGAGTGGGCGCGACCACGGGCGTATCCTGCGGCAGCAGCCTTGCCTGGGCGGCATTCTCCGGCTGCAGCACAAAGGTGGCGGGTTCGAGGGTCGCCGAAGGCGGTTCGAGCCCAGCCGGAGCCCTGCCAGAGACCAGATTCACCTGTTGCACCGGCGACGGAGGCTGTACCAACCACGGGCGGCCTGCTTCCGCGACTTGGGCCTGCAATGTGGCCTCGTGCGCCGCCTCGGCGCGGGCGCTGAGTCCCTCGACCTGACGGATTACCCCCCGGCCTTGCGGAAAGCTGATATCGCTGACGCGCACATCTTCGAGGGCAAAGCCCAGGGGGTAGGTCACCTCCGCGTGGTCCAGCAAGTACTGCCGAATGTAGACCCGGCCCTGGTGGGTGAGCTGCTGCATCGGCAGTAGGCCGATGGCGACGCCCATGCTGTCTTTAATCGCACTGGTGAGTGCCACGAGCGGATCCGACAGCTCCACGGCCACCCGCTTGGGGTCCACCACCTGGTAGATCGCGCTGAGCGAAACGTTAATCAAAAACTGGTCCTGGGACAAAAAGTCGCCCTGAGACACGATATCCAGGTTGCGCAGCTTGGTGTCCACCAGGACGATCTGGCACTGTTCAAACCAGGGGATCGCGAAGCTGAAGTGACGTCCAGGGGTTAGGCTGCGTACCACCTGGCCGTTTTTGACCAGCAGCCCCGCACAGCCGATGCCGACGAAATCCATGCTGAGCCCCGCCCAGCGCTCCGGGGTCAAGGTTTGGATCAAAGGAGGAAAGGGACTGGTCATGGGAACCAACTCAAAAGCAGGTCAGGGGGAGTGGCAGCCCCGATCTCAACAAAGCAGGCTGCTTCAATAGTAGGCCCTCTCTCTACCCCCCGACAGCACCCGCGCCTCACGCCATACGCCAGGTCATCCAAGCTTTACGACTGCTCCAACTTGACGCAATTCAGCAAGCGTAAGGTGGCGGCGGCGGCGTAATTTCGCTGAGCGGCGGCATTGGGTACAAAGGCTGTGCCGGTTTCGTTGAGCGGCGAGGCGACATTGCAATAGCCAGACATCTGGCCGATCAGCGGCGCGGCCCAGTGGTTGGCAGTATCGGCGAAGGTTTTCGCGGTCTGATTGGGCGTCAAGGTCGAGTTGAGCCCGCGCATCGACTTGCCATATTCCGCCGCCCGGCGCAGGACTGCCATCAGTTCGGCACGGGTGACCGGCTGTGTGGGCCGGAAGCTGCCGTCCTGATAGCCGCTGACAATTTTGTTGTCACGCGCAAACTGGATCTTAGCCGCGCTCCAGCGCGATGCCTGCACATCGGGATAGGGGCTGGCCGCAACCTGGCCGGGCAGGCTGAGGTTGGCATTGGGCAGCTTACTCAGCGCACCGAGCACCATGGACACCAACTGCTCGCGGGTTAGCGCCAGCTCGGGCCGAAAGGTGTTGTCTTCGTAGAAGCCAGCCACAAAGCCCAGATTCACCGCCGCTGCGATCTCCTTGGCGTAGACATCGTTCACAATGTCTCTAAACTGCGGATTGGTAGCATTGGGATCCGGAAGCGGATTGGGATTGGGATTCGGGTTTGGGTTTGGGTTTGGGTTTGGGTTTGGGCTTGGGCTTGGGCTTGGAAATAGGTCGGGCGTGGGCCGCGGTGTGGGGCTGGGAGCCGGGATTGGCTCGAGCGGATTTGGGTTTGGACTGGGCGGGGCCGCTGTGAATTCCGCATCTGTCGTCAGGTAAATGTGGCCTAGCGCCTTACCCTCAAAGGTGCGTTTGGTAAAGCGCCAACCGGGGTTGAGATTGATCTTGGCAAACTCGGCAGTCAGACCATTGGTTCTGCCCACTTCAACTTCTGGCCCATTGGTCGCCAGATTCGGCGCACCAATCAGCACAATGTCGCCCTCGCGATGCACCACTCGCAGGCTATAGTTCAGGCCCAGATCTTGACCACCCACGCGAATTGAATAGCCATTGCTATCGGTGCTGCGCCCACAAATTCCTGTGAAATCAAAGCGCAACAGCAGCGGCTCAATGACCGTGGGGCTCGCGCCACTCTCGCTCCAGCAAGCCCGAGTGTTGGAGACCTGTTCCAAAATCAATAGTTGATGAGCGTTGCTGCCACGGGGCGCAGCCACCGCGATAAATCTAGTTTGTTCGACTTCTTTTTGCCCAAAATCGGCAGCGATGGCCGAGCCGAAGCCAGCGATCATTGTCAGCGCTGCTGTCGTGAGGGCAGCCGTTCGCAGTCGCGGAGAAGTTTTCATGGCGGACCCTTAGTGTGAGATGAAGGTGTGGCTGACGTTTCTGCGTGGTTCAGGGCTCGGGCAAAGACTGGAGCGAGCAGCAAAAAACACAGCACCAGCCAAGCAAGCAGAGGCAGAATTCAGCACCCACAGCCGAGGCCATTCGTGAGTCTTTCTAGCCCTGGATGCGCGGCTTGAGTCTGCGCAAGGGGCAGTAGCATTGGCCCTCTAGCGTGTCTCTATTGTGAGCGAAGTGACTTTAGTGACTAGCCGCTGTCGTTTTAGTTCCTCAACTGTCCCGTCAACGCCCAAAGTTTTGCAAAACTTGCGAGTCGCTTAGCCAAGACCTAGAGCCTGTTCCAGGGCAATACGGGGAGTGTTTTCAACCACGAGCCCTTGTTGCAGTTGCCCAACTGGCTGCACAGTCTGTCTGAAGTCACGCTCTGCATCTGTTTTCAGCCCCGGCACAGGCGATCCGGACACAGTCTACTGCGTTCCTTTATGGTTTGGCCCCCGCCTGTTTGAGCTGCTCGACAATCTCTGAATGACCCTGGTTTTGGGCAGCCGCCAAGGGGGACAGACCCGCTGCAATCAGATTGGGATCTGCGCCGTTTTCTAACAGGACTTTCACCACCTTGGGATGGCCTGCCACCACCGCCTCCATCAGCGCCGTATATCCCTCATCGGCTTGCCGGTTGACCGCTGCCCCTGAACTCAACAAGCGCTGGACAACCTCGACGTGACCCCCTGCCGCCGCCAGCGATAGCGGATAGCCCGTGTAGACTTCTCCCGCATTGACATTCGCTCCCCCAGCCAGTGCCGCTTTGACGCCTGCTAAGTCGCCCTGCTGGGCCACGGCCAGTAAGCGCGCGTCTTGGGCTGGGTTGGGTGTCACAACCGCAGGGGTCGGGCGGGCTGAGGTCAGTTGGGGCGGGCGGCAACCGCAGGCCAGTAGCGCCAGGAGCACCAGATCAAGCCAGGGGCGATGCATAGGAAGCGACTCCGCAATAGACCTTGCTACTCTCTCCTGCATACGCAAGCTGTCGCCCGACCTCAGGAAGCAAGTCTACCAAGGCTGCCAGTTCCTGCCTGCCCACGCGAACTCCAGCCGCCAGGGTCTAGGCACCACCGCCCAAGCCTTGCACCCGAGCGCCCCGGCGTTTTGCTCCGAAAGTCGGAAACTTAACTCAACACTCCAAGCCTTTTGCCTGAAATCCCCAGCCTTTTGCTTGAAATCCCGAGCCTTTGGCTCCAAGCCCCAAGCCTTTTACCCCAATCCCCAAGCCCTTTGCTCGAAGGGTCAAGTTCTAGAGTGCCTTGGCCAAGCCCAGAGACCCAGCGCAGAATGGCCCTGACTCAAGCGTCTCCCCCACCCCTTGCGCAGGGGGCCTGGGGGAGGCGCTTCGTCCCCCAGTGGGGGGCTTGGGTGGCAAACGCCCCCCATTCCGGATTCCCTCTACCCGCCACAACTTCCCTAAACTCAGCGCCATTCAGCGCCATTCAGCATCAGACATTCAACGCCAAGCGACCAGCAACCATCCGGGTCAGATCCTTGAGGCGCGAAGCATAGCCGTACTCGTTGTCGTACCAGGAGAGAACTTTCACCGTGTGGTCGCCCAGG
>JANNOU010000134.1:0-19863 GCA_031399305.1 Leptolyngbya sp. SOY_34_metabat_272 | reverse complement strand
CACAGAACCAAGCAGAGATCTTCAGCGAAAGGCTTGGGCGTTACAGCTCTCAGCCTCAAAACTCCCAAGTATGGTTGGGATCGTTGAGGGCTGCTTGGACAGAAGATAGACTGGCAAAGTCCTTGAATGGGCTAGACTTTGCTAGCTCAGTAATTGAATGCAAGGCCAGAGTCAATTGCTCGTTATTATTAGTTTCTATCGCCCGATCGACAATAAGAAACAAAGCCTTAAAGTTCTCTGATCGCTCATCGAATGAGTGGTCGAGATACTTCATTAGTAAATCACGCTGAGCCTTGATTTTGGCAACGGTTGCCTTTTCCCAGGCTTGAATTTCTCTCCGTTTAGTGCTCTCCTCTTGAGCGATTTTCCCGTAATCAGCACAGGCTGTAACGATTTGCCGCAGACACTCGGTTGGATGAACGAAACTCTCAAACGAAGGAAAGACCTCTTCTAATATTTTTCTAGAGGACATCATCATTTACCTTGGAGAGAGCGGTACTTTTCCAGAATCGTCACGGCCCCGAGATTTAAATTTCCCTCACTATTCAGCACTGGAGTTTTTAAGATCTCTACAAGTGCTTTTATAAGAAGCGCGACTTGTTGAAACTTGCTTGCGTCTTTGCTGCTATCGAACAATGAGTAGGATTCTAGCTCATTGAGAGCTAGAACAGCACGAGTGTTCAAATCTCCTACCAGATCGGTTAATTCTGTAATCCTTCGTCTAACTTGTCCTAGGAACTCTCCAGCTCTTTTAATTTCTGCAACCGCTTTATTAGCTTTAGACTCGTATACCTTCGCTTTTGTTAAGGCTTTCTCTCCTTCGCCAGCGAGCATAAAGCCACCAATGGCTAGAGCTGGGCCAACAGCAATTCCCCCCAGCACAATCGCACCGAGGGCCATCCCTCCACCTCCAGCCGCTAGTGCGCCCCCACCTAGCCATGCTAGGGTTGCGTTCCAGGCTGCTGCGCCGCTGAGTCCTGATATGGCAGCTCCAGTGCTCGCAGTCCCAAATAGTCCAACCAGCCCTACTGCACTGTAACCTGCTGCGCTTCCCGTGGCTGCTGCGGAGAAAGCCCCTTTAAACGCTTGTTCGGCTTCGATGACTACAGCTTTATATTCTTTGAGTTGCTGAACTGAAACATCTAGCCCTTCCAGAAAACGCTTGTCATTTTGTGAGGCATGTTGACCAATACGTTCAATAAAAGCAACAAATCTTCCGATCGTGCGCACTTTAACGTCAATTTGGAGCTGGCCGTATTCTTCGGCCAACTTGTTAGTGACTGGCCAATCTACCTTTAACTTTTCGACGGCACTTTCATATCGCTCCTGAGCATTCTTGCCGATTTCCTCCGCTTCATTCATATTAAAAATGCCTTCGAATCCTTTTACTACTCCAGCCGCAGCAGAAGCCAGAGCAACAGCGCCCAGAATTATAGGAATCATAGAATTCTCCTGGTAGGATAGTTGATTGGCAGAGACAAACGCATCTTGTCTGGTCAAGCTACATGGATGTGATGATCTTGACGTGAAATAGTTTCTATAAATAAACTTTCCCAGGGTGGTAGGTGGAATATCTAGTTAAACGTTTTCTAAGTGAGGCTCAGATGAAACAAATCAAGTCTCCAATGAAGGTACGATGAGGTATGCCAGGAATGAAGGCTATAAAAAGCTGTGCGAGAGAGTAGCATTTTGAGCAGTCTCTGCAAAAGGTGAAGCGAAAAGTACAACTAATCACGTTTGTAACCTTAAAGAACAGACGCCGCCCCTCAGGAGGGACGGCGTCTGTAAGCACAGAATTCAGCTGATCACTGCTCCGGTCCCCCCCGAACTCGGGGGGTTAGGGGGTCCTGCTTAGCAGTCGTAGTAGAGTGAGAACTCGTAGGGGTGAGGCCGCAGACGCATCGGGTTCACCTCGTTGTCGAGCTTGTACTCGATCCAGGTGTTGATGAAGTCCTCGGTGAACACACCACCAGCCAGCAAGAACTCGTGATCTTGCCGCAGCGCTTCCAGTGCATCCAGCAGCGAGCCGGGCGTCGAAGGCACCTTGGCCAGCTCCTCAGGGCTCAGGTCGTAGATGTCCACATCCAGCGGCGAGCCAGGGTCGATTTTGTTCTTGACGCCGTCCAGACCCGCCAGCAGCATGGCCGAGAAGGCCAGGTAGGGGTTAGAGGTGGCGTCAGGGCAGCGGAACTCCAAGCGCTTGGCCTTGGGATTCTTGCCCGAGAGCGGAATCCGGATCGAGGCCGAGCGGTTGCCCTGCGAGTAAGCCAAGTTCACCGGCGCTTCAAACCCAGGCACCAGCCGCTTGTAAGAATTGGTGGTGGGGTTGGTGAAGGCCAGCAGCGCCGGGGCGTGGCGTAGGATGCCGCCGATGTAGTGCAGCGCCATCTCGCTCAGGTCGGCGTAGTTGCCCTCCTGGAAGAACAGCGGCTGACCGCCATTCCAGATCGACTGGTGGGTGTGCATGCCAGAGCCGTTGTCATTAAACAGCGGCTTGGGCATGAAGGTCACCGTCTTGCCATAGCGCTTGGCGACGTTCTTGATCACGTACTTGTAGATCAGCAGGTAGTCTGCTGCGGTGACCAGCTCCGCAAAGCGGAAGCCCAACTCACACTGACCGCCGGTTGCCACCTCGTGGTGATGCTTCTCAATTGGCACCCCCAGCTTGGCCATGGTCAGCAGCATCTCGGTGCGGATGTCTTGCGACGAGTCAGTCGGCGAGACCGGGAAGTAGCCTTCCTTGTAGCGAGGCTTGTAGCCCAGGTTGCCACCGGGCTCATCCTTACCCGAATTCCAGCGTCCTTCTATGGAATCCACAATGTAGAAGCCCTGGTTCTCGGTCTGGTCGAACTGGACGTTGTCAAAGATGAAAAACTCAGCTTCAGGCCCAAAGTAGGCCGTATCGCCGAGGCCCGTGGACTTCAAATAGTTCAGGGCCTTGTTGGCAATCACACGCGGACAACGGTCATACCACTCGCCCGTGCGCGGTTCCTTGATCGAGCAGATGATGCTCAGGGTCGGCTCTTCGTAAAACGGATCAATCCAGGTGGTGGTCGGGTCGAGGACCATGGTCATGTCCGACTCATTGATTGCCTTCCAGCCCCGGATGCTGGACCCGTCAAAAGGCACGCCGTCCGTGAAGGAGCTTTCGTCAATCTGATCGTAATAGACCGAAAGGTGCTGCCAGGTGCCTGGCATATCAATGAACTTCAGGTCAATGATTTTGATGTCCTGTTCCTTAATCAGGCTTAAGACTTCTTGGGGGGTTTGGGCCATGAAATACTCCTTAATCTCTGGCGCGTAGGCGGGTTGATTCCGACGGTTCCGGTTGATCGGATCTCGTACACTCTGAACCGGGCGCACGCACAAGCTGCCTTGCCCGCACAGCACCCACCCATCCTAGAGACAGAGTTAGGGCGCTTTTGTAACTTGCACTACAGAGTCCTCGCTGCAATTGTTAAGCAACAATACAGAATCAAGGTCGGAATCAGCGCTGGAACTGGCGAGCGTGGAAGCTGGCGTAGCGCCCTTCTTGGGCCATCAGCTGCTCGTGGTTGCCGGACTCCACGACCTGGCCTTCCTCCAGCACCAGGATGCGGTCGGCATTGCGCACCGTGGCCAGGCGGTGGGCGATCACCAGTACGGTGCGACCTGGCATCAGACGGGCCAGCGCCTCCTGCACTAAGGCTTCCGATTCGGCATCCAGCGCCGAGGTCGCTTCATCCAGGATCAGAATGCGCGGATCGAGCAAGACAGCGCGGGCGATGGCTAGGCGCTGGCGCTGACCCCCAGACAGGTTCACACCCCGCTCGCCTACCCAGGTCTGGTAGCCCTGCGGCAGCGCCGAGATGAAGCCGTGGGCATTGGCAACGTGGGCAGCAGCCTGTACTTTCTCCAGGTCGAAGTGCTCTTGGCCGAAGGCGATGCTTTGGGCAATGCTGCCGCTAAACAAGATCGTCTCCTGGGGCACGATGCCGATTTGGCGGCGCAGGCTACGCAGAGTCACACTGCGCACATCCTCGCCGTCGATCAAGATCTGACCGGCTTGGGGATCGTAAAAGCGTGGCAGTAGGTTCACCAAGGTGCTCTTGCCCGCACCGGAGGAGCCGACCAGGGCGATCACTTCGCCGGGCAGCACGCGCAGACTCAGGTCTACCAGCACGGGCTGACCGGTGTGGTAGCTGAAGCTCACGTGGCAGAACTCGATTTTGCCGGTGATCGGCGGCAACTCGATGGCGTCGGGCTGTTCGGTGACCGTGGGCTGTACCTGCAACAGCTCGATCACCCGGTCAGCGGAAGCTTCGGCCTGTTTTAGCTCATTGAGATTCTGGGTGATGATGTTGATCGGGTCCATCAGCAGTACCACGCCGGTGACGAAGCCCACGAACTCGCTGCCGGTCAGGTTCCCCTGCGCTACCTGCCAACTGCCCAACCAGAACACCAGTAGGCCGCCCATCGCCAACACAAAGCCCACCACTGGGTTCTGAATCGCTTTGACTTGTTCGGCGGAGTACTTAACCTGGCGGTTGCGCTCGGTCTGCTGCTGGAAGCGCCGGATCTCGTAGTCTTCTGCGGCAAAGGCCCGCACCAAGTGCACACCCGCGAACACCTCCGTGAGCAGCGAGGAGAGGTCAGAAATGCGCGACTGGCTGCGCCGTGACAGCGACAGCAGGCGCTGACCAAACCAGCCGATCAACACGCCGATTACCGGAGCGACCAGCAAGGTCGCTCCGGTGAGCTGCCAGTTCAGATAGAGCAGGTAGGCCAGCACTGCCACCAGCTGCAAAACACAGGGGATAAATTGCTGGAAAAACTTGTGGATCGCTTCGCTGACCCGGTCTACATCTTCGGTGAGGCGGTAAGCCAGATCGCCGGTGCGGGAGGTTTCGAAGTAGTCCAGATTTAGGCTGTGCAGGTGGGCGTAGACTTGATTGCGTAGATCCCGACCGATGCGCAGGGCCGCCTTGGGCATCAGCGCATCCTGGCCGTACTGGAAGCAGCCGCGCGCCACAAACACCACGACGATCAGGCCAACCAGACGGTTGAGACCGTTCACATCGCCTCGGCCCACATACTCCGCGATGCGCTGGGCAAAGTAGGCCAGCAGGGGCATTGAGAGGATATAACCCAGGGTGCAAACGATCGCCTGAGCAATGGTGGCCGCCTGGGGATAGACATAGCTCAGCAGCTGCCAGTAGGTTGAGCGCTGCCCCGCCTCGGTGAGGCTGAGCGGGTCGCCAGACGACTGCACGGCGCGGTTGGCGCTCAGTCGTTCCACTCGCCTCGGGGCGGCACTGGGGGATTAGAGCGTAGCTCCCGCGAGCGCTCCCCTTCAAAGCCAGAATGAGACTGGGTCCGCAGCCACTCGCGCAGGGCCTGCTCCACCAAGTGGGAGGGGTCGTCGCTGAACTCCGCCAGCTCAGCAACGAGCTGAGGGTCCAGCTCCAAGGACACCTGCACCCGACTGGACGAGCCAGATGCGCCCGTTGTTTTCGCTGTGTTCATATCTCACCTGCAAAACCTGTTGTGGCAACGTCCTGGCGCGGAAGCCTCGGACACCCTCTCATGATTCCAAGATCATAGCGTGATCCCACGCAGAACCTGGGCAATGGTGGCCCATTTTTAAGGCGCAGCTACGAGTCTTTACAGTAGGTCTAGGTCCAGGGCTCGGGAGCCGCCTTGCTCGAGTTGCTTGAGCAGGACACTGAGCTGGTACCACACCAGCAGCGAGATTAGGGCGGTTAGGGGCGTTGCAACCGCATAGGCCAGGGTGGTGGTGAAGCCGAAAATCTCTAGGCCGCAGGCCAGAAACACCAGTACGCCGCTGACCATGCCCAGGTAGGGCAGCACTAAACCCAGGCCGCGCAGGTTGGCCAAGCTGCGGCTGGACTTGCTGCGCGACCACTCTTGAACCCCTTGTTTCAGCGTTGCTTCAAAGGCTTTGCCAGAGGCCAGGCCCGCGAGCAGCCCGGCCAGAAACAAAAAGTAGGGGGGGTCAAAAAAGTAGGACACAGGAGCCGCCTTGGGGTAGGAAAGTCTAGCCCTTATCCTACCGGTTTCGCCGGTGGAGTTTCCTGTTGCAGAAGCCGACCGGTCAGGTTCGAGGCTTGGGAGTTCGAGCAAAAGGCCTGGCAGGTCAAGCCAAATTCTCGAACCCTGCGCCAAGCGGCTCGGGCTTCGGAGTTCAAACTTAGGCCGATGGCGCTTGCCGCCGCAGCGGTCGGGCTCGCAGGGGCGACGCGCTCGATCCGACTACGGACTTGGGCCTGGCAGACTAGGCAGGGGTGAGCAGGAGATCTCGGGTGGAACAGCTTCAGGCAGAGGTGCTGGTAGTCGGCGGCGGCACAGGCGGCACTGCCGCCGCGATCCAGGCGGCGCGGCGCGGCGCGGACACGATCTTAGTGAGTGAGTTCGCCTGGGCGGGTGGCATGTTGACCGCAGCGGGCGTCTCAGCCCCTGACGGCAATGAGCTTGCCGCCTTGCAGACGGGGCTGTGGGGCGCTTACCTGCGCGAGCTGGAGCAGCGGCAGCCGGGGGGGCTCGACCACGCCTGGGTGAGCTTTTTCACCTACGAGCCTCGGCTGGGCGCGGCGATCTTTGCAGACTGGCTACGGCTGCCCAAGCTGCGCTGGTTGCCTGGTTTGACGCCGCTGGAGGTCCTGCGCGAAGGCGACCGAATTGTCGGCGTGCGCTTTGAAGGGCTGGCCGTGCGGGCCGCGATCACCCTGGATGGCACCGAGTTGGGCGATTTGCTGGCGCTCGGCGAGGTTCCCCATCGCTGGGGCTGGGAGCGGCAAGCGGTGTTCGACGAGCCCAGCGCCCCCCAGGATTTCTCAGACTTCACGCGTCGCTACCCCGTCCAAGCGCCCACCTGGGTGGTGCTGCTGCAAGACTTTGGCACGGTGGCCCCAGAAATCCCCGCCCCGCCAGCCTACGAGCCCCAGCGCTACCGGGGTGCCTGGGAGGCGCACGGACCGCAGCGCTTTCTCGACTACGGACGTCTGCCGGGACAGCGTTTCATGCTCAACTGGCCGATTTGCGGCAACGATTACGGCGAGGGCGTGGCGCGGCTGGTAGGCACGGCTGCCGCGCGGGCGGCGTTCCACCAAGAAGCCAGAGCCCATAGCCAGGGCTTTGCTCGGTTCATTCAGCAGCAGCTGGGCCGGCGCTATGGACTGGCTACCGACGCCTTTGCCGGTGGGGCGTTTGCCCTGCATCCTTACTACCGCGAAAGCCGCAGGCTGATTGGCCTGGCCACGGTCACTGAGGCCGATCTGCTGCCGCCGCTGCGCCTGCCCCCCGATGCGATTGCAATCGGCAACTATGCCAACGACCACCACTATCCAGCTCAGCAATGGCCGCTGCAAGCTCGGGCGCTGCGCTGGGGCGGGCGCTGGAGCGGTCTGCCCTTTGCCATCCCCTACCGGGCGTTGGTGCCCCAGAGCCTCGACGGTCTGCTGGTCTGCGAGAAAAATATCTCCGTCTCGCATATCGCCAATGGCGCGACCCGTTTACAGCCTGTGGTGTTGGGTATTGGCCAGGCGGCGGGGCTCGCCGCTGCCCTCTGCGTGGAGCGCCACTGTCAGCCGCGAGAGCTGCCGGTGCAGGCGCTTCAGGAGGCGCTGCTGACCGACCCTCTGGCTCCAGCGGCCCTAGTGCCGTTGCTCGATCTGCCGCCCACCCACCCCGACTGGTTGCACTGGCAGCGGCGTTACCTGGCCGCGCCCGAAACCTATCCAGAGCAGGCCCACGCCCAGCCCAGCCCCTGGATGCCGCCGCTCGACCCTCAAAGCCAGAGCTTCTGCGGCACGGTGCGTCAGGATTCGGACAGCACCTGGCTGGAAACAGCCGACCTGGACGCTCCAGTGCAATTGGTTACCCTCTGGCCGAATCTGAACACCCAGCTCAGCCAGTGTCCTGACGGGCAAAGGGTGCAGGCTTGGGGCCACCTCAACCGGGCGGGCAACTGGCTGCGGCTGAACGCGCTGGCGTTTCGCTAAGCCAGGGCCGCCGCTGCTTCGCAAAAGGGTCATCCGAGATACACTGATCGGTCATCTGGTGTGTGTTGTTGAGGTGATCGTGCGATGGAGAATCAAGTGTGCCAACCCGAACCCTGAAACCTGGCCATAAGGCAGGGCTGAGCCCTCTGCCCACTGCCGCCGGACTGCGCTGGCTGAGGTTCGTGCCGATTCTGTTACTGCTGTTGCTCAGTTTCCTGCTGGGGGGGTGTGTGCAGGCCGAGTTGGGCGTGGAGTTCTACGGCACGGCAGGCGGGCGGATCACCGAACACCTGAAGCTCAGCGAGCGCGCCGCTGCCCTCAGCAACGTTGACCGCTTACTGGCTAATCTCCAAGCCCAGGCTCGCTCAGCCGGAGGCGACAGCCGCCGAGTCGGTGCGCACGAGCTGAGCCTGAGCCTCCCCTTTGGCCAGGGGCGCGACCTGCAGCTGAAGCTGGAGCAATTACTCAACAGCACACTGTCCGGGCTGACGGATATGGCCGGTGGCGCTCAGCCGACTGCGGCACCGGCACCGGTCCGCACGCACTTGAACCTGCGTACGGCCAACTGGCTCTTAGCCACAGCCAATCACCTCGAACTGGACCTGGATCTGCGGTCGCTGGGGGTAGCGGCCCCGGATGGTGCCTTGCTGTTAACCGCAGGCCAATTGGTAGACTTGGAAGTTAGTTTAAGCACCCCGCTGGGAGCCCGTAGCCCTCAACAACGCAACGCAAGCTTGGTTTGGACCTTAACGCCTGGAATTGTCAACCATATCGAAGCGGATTTCTGGCTACCCAACCCCTTGGGCATCGGCGCTGTCGGGATTGCGGCGGTGGTTGGCGCTGGCTACCTTCTCAAATATCGGGTGCTCTCTAAGACCCTGACGGCTTGAGAGGCAACGCCTACGGTCTATGAGCAACGCCCGTGTGAGGATTCAGAATCTATGGCTGCCAAGCGTGTAAATCGCAAGAAAAAGCGCGTCATTGTCAATTGCTGTTATTGCGGCAGACGCCTGTGGCGCTGTCAAAGTGACCGGCATTACTTGTTCGCACAAGGGGCGCAACAACTTCAGGATGCGCTGGGCCTATCGCGCAAAAATGCCCTACTCTACGCGGCACAAAAACCCACCTGGGTAGACCGCAGCCGCTGGATGGAGCAGTTCTTCTGTCCCGAGCATGGCCACGTCTGGCTGCTGGTCAACCGCGCCGAGGACGGTGAAACCACCGCGACTTACCCACCGCGCGAGGTTTGGGCGCAAACCACCGGCACCTTTGACCCGGATCACCCGAATCCCACCGTGGGTGAGTACACCCGTCGCATGAGCCAGGGCACCAGTTCCGAACTGGCCCGACGCTACAGCAGCTAGATTGACTCAGAATGAAGGTAGACCCCACTCGTGTGCATGACGCCACAATTTTTCTGTGCAAACGCTAGAAAAAAACACGCAACAAGATTCACCCCTGATCATTGCTGGGCACAGCTTCGGCTCTCGATTGATCGGGGGCACGGGTAAGTACCGCAACTTCGATCAGATGCGCGGGGCTCTCGCGGCCAGCGGTGCCCAAATGGTGACCGTCGCTGTGCGTCGGGTCCAGACCCAGGCTGCCGGTCACGAGGGACTGGGCTCGGCTCTAGACTGGAGCCAGTATTGGCTGTTACCCAACACCGCAGGCTGTCAAACCGCTGAAGAAGCGGTACGGGTGGCCCGCCTAGGCCGCGAAATGGCCAAAGTCTTGGGCCAAGAGGACAACCATTTCGTGAAGCTGGAGGTTATTCCCGACGCCAAATATTTACTGCCCGACCCGATTGGCACGCTAGAGGCGGCTGAGCAATTGGTGAAAGAGGGCTTCGCAGTCCTCCCCTACATCAACGCCGATCCCATCCTGGCCCGCCGTCTAGAGGCCGTGGGCTGTGTGACGGTGATGCCCTTGGGCTCTCCGATCGGCTCGGGACAGGGTCTCAAAAACGCCGCTAATATTCAGATCATCATCGAGCAGGCCACTGTCCCTGTCGTGGTCGATGCGGGCATTGGTGTACCCAGCGAGGCAGCTCAAGCAATGGAAATGGGCGCAGATGCACTGCTGATTAACACGGCCATCGCCCAGGCTCGCGACCCCGTCGCCATGGGTCGGGCCATGGGCCTGGCCTGCGAGGCCGGTCGGTTGGCCTACCTGGCCGGGCGCATCCCTGTGAAGCCTTATGCCAGCGCCAGTTCGCCGCTGACCGGCACGGTCACGGTCGAGAGCTAATGTGAGACTTTTTCTCCTAGAATCCGCGCGTCCAGCAGGTCCAAAATTTCGGAGTCCTGACGGGGATCGAATTTGCGAGCAAAGTGAAAGCTCGGGTCAGTGATCGTGTCGTAGTCCGCAGCGACTAGCGCCCGAGGGTGCCCGCCGGGTGTCCTCGCGGCAGAGTCGTTATCGATAAACACCTTGCCGTCGTTGCACACGTTGAACAGGCCGCTATTGAGCAGCACCGTGATCGTCAGAGACTCCTCCGGGCAAACAGTCCGCTGGTAGTACTGCACCAATTCGGGGTGCTGCTTCAGATAGTCTCGGAGATATTGCACACACTTGCGAGACAGCGTCGGCCAACTCAGCGACACATAGCACTTGAACTTCTCATTGAACGGTGTGGACCGGGCCTTCATCCCCACCATGAAACCGAACGTGTGATAGTACTGGATCGGCAGAAATTTTTGAATGCCTGAGATCTTGTTCAGGAACCCTTGGGTCCATTTGGGAAACCAGGCATACTGATAGAAATAGCGTCTGATGCTCTCGGTCCGCGTCCAGATCGGTTCCCCAAGCTGGTTGGAGTAAATATCCCAATAACGCATGAAGCCGTCATAGGGAGTGTTGGCCAAAAAACGCTCGATTTCCGGCAGGGGCTGGGTAGGATAGTCTTGGCCCGAGTGGTGCAGCAGCCAGTCGAAGTCACGCTGATGTTCAAACAGCCAATCAATTGCCTCTAGGTAAACCTGGACCAGTGAGAAATCTCCCCGCCTGACCGATTGCGTTCGCTGGATCACGTCCACCTCGGGCCACTTTTGCAATAGAGCCAGATCCAGAGAAGAGGTGCTGAAGTCATGGCTAATCAACACGCGAGAATTGGGGCTGGACGTTTTAATGGTCCTGACCAGCCGATAGATCTGTTCTGGGTCTTTGTGGCTCTGAATAAAGTAACAGACTTTCATAGGTAAGACTGGTCCAAGTTTGCCATGTACTTCACTATAGCCATCGTCTGCAATCGCTTATGGCGAACAGCATAAGCCCTTTTAGACTTTAGATCTTTTGAGCGGTGAGTGTGAAGGAAAGGCTCTGCTAGCAGGAGTTTTCCTGATTCCTTGCCCACCTGATGGAAGTATCTGAGGATTGGGCTGAAATCTCGAGTTCAGGCTGCCAGAGGTAGCGCCGTAAGTCGATCCGCCCAGTCGTGCTAAATTGGACACCCTCGGTTTCCAAAAGGGCGCGTTGCAGGTCATCGGAGCCGTGGCGTAGGGTCGAGTAGGAGACCTCACCCCGGCTGTTGACCACGCGTTGCCAGGGGACATCTGCCTCAGGCGCAACCCGGAACAGGGCGTAGCCGACCTGGCGCGCGTGGCCCGGCAGGCCCGAGAGTGTCGCAATCTGGCCGTAGGTGGCGACCCGTCCGCGAGGGATCAGACGCACGACCGCATAGATTTGCGGGTAGGCACTCACAAAAACTCCGGCGTTTTAAGGGTCGGCGATCTCGACCAGAACGGTCACGGCTGCCACCGCGATCAGCATCTCATCACTGGTATCCTGCAATGCAGCAATGGCCCGACCTTGAGACACCATACCGCCTGCTTCGACTCTGAGCGTCTTGCGTCCGAAGGGCAACACCGCCAACACCTCCGCCGCACGGACCCGCTCGGGATAGGGCACCGCCACCTGCACCTCGACCAGCATCTGGTCTGGGTCCTCTAAGCCTGCAACCTCCCAAACACCCGGCAGGGCATTGTGAGCAATGGCGTTGCGGACGGCCCGAGCCGCTGCGACGGTGGGTTCCTGACCATGTTGATCAATGCCCATGCCCATCTCGATGATCAAGCGTTTGCGAGCCATAGCAGTCGGTAGACAAGTAAGAGACGCGCTCAGCTTAGCGGGTCCAGGACCTCGAATTCATCAGGAGGCAGCGACACTAGAATCTCCCCGGAATCGATTTGGATCAGCCAACGGTCTAGGTCCTGACCGCCCAACAGCGACTCGCGGGCGCAGACCACGCCGATTCGACCCGCCACGTAGCCGGGCTGCAGCACCTGAACCCTGACCCCAATGCGGATTTCCTGCGATGGATACAACAACACTTCCCAACCCAAGTCATCCTGAAGTAAGTAGCTAGAGACTGAAAAAGTAACCTGCCCGTGCAGAAGAGGGGTGTGCTCTGAAACACAGCAACCCTAAAGAAATACAGCGGACGCCGCTGACCGGCCGAATAGAGTGCTGTCATAGGTCGCGGCTGAACAGGGATTGCGCTGCGCTGCTCTAACCTGACGCGATAGCCCTGAATAACTGCAACACTGTGTTGTCAGCCGATTCACTGGCTGATTTTGCTCAGATGGAAAGGATTGAAGTCAGTGTCAGTGTCATAATAGTTTTCTTGTTCTTGCTGTTTCAGCCAGCTTGTAATCCAATAAGTGACAGGTGTAAACAAAGTTTCAACTGCGCACTTGAACAGATAGTTCGATACGATGAGAGTCAACAACAAATCGTTAGAAACGGTGCCAGTGAAGGCAATTAAGATGAACAAGGTGGTATCCACGACTTGGCCGATTAAGGTCGAGCCAAGTGTGCGCATCCACAGCCATCTCCCATGCGTCAGAATCTTCATCTTCGCCAGGGTAAACGAGTTGGAAAACTCGCCCGCAAAATAGGCAATCAGGCTGGCAACCACGATTCTCGGTGTCAGCCCCAGGATCTTATCGTAGGCCTCTTGGTTGGGCCAATCAGCTGCTGGTGGCAGCGCGCCGACGACGATGAACGTAATCGACATAAGCAAAGCCGAGAAAAACCCTAACCAGATCACCTTCCGCGAGCGCGAATAACCATAGACTTCAGTCAAAATGTCTCCGAAAATATAGCTCAATGGAAAGAGAATTGTGCCACCGTCAAAAGTGAGAGGCCCCAGCACCAGTATTTTGGTTGAAGTGACATTCGAAATCAGGAGAACTGCAACAAACAATGCTGTAATGGTATCCAAATGTTTAAACGACTTGGTCACGACATGAAATCTCCCACGCATCAGGTCTGGCGATATTCTATCTGCACTACTGAATCGGGAGCGCTGACTTTCAAGGTAAGCTGCAAAGGAACTTCTGGCCCTCAGTAAGGTCTAGCAGATGCGGGTGTTCGTCACAGGTGGAACGGGCTTCGTTGGCGCGAACTTGGTACGCGAATTGTTGATGCAGGGCCATCAGATCCGCGCACTGGTCCGAGCCAACACCGTCCTGGACAATCTGCAAGATCTCGACGTCGAACTGGTGACTGGCGACCTTCTCTCCCCCGATTTGACCCGGTACCTGAGCGGCTGCGACGCCCTGTTCCATGTGGCCGCTCACTATAGCCTGGCTCAGGCCGACCGTGACAGCCTTTACCGCAGCAATGTCCTGGGCACTCGCAACGTCCTAGCCGCAGCCCGCCAAGCTGGCGTGGAGCGCACCGTCTACACTAGCTCGGTGGCCGCGATCGGCGTGGCCCTACCGGGGCAGATCGCCGACGAAACCCACCAGACTTCTTTAGCAGAGCTGGTCGGCCACTACAAAAAGTCCAAGTTCCTGGCCGAGCAAGAAGCCCATCAAGCTGCCGCCGCCGGGCAGCACGTCGTGATTGTCAACCCCAGTAGTCCGCTCGGTCCCTGGGATCGAAAGCCCACGCCCACGGGCGACATCATCTTGCGCTTCCTGCGACGACAGATGCCCGTTTACCTAGAGACCGGGCTAAACTTTGTGCATGTGCGCGATGTGGCCCAGGGACACCTGCTGGCGTTGGCACGCGGCCAGCCCGGGGAACGCTACATCTTGGGGCATCAGAACCTAACCCTCAAGGCGCTGCTCGACCGCTTGGCTAACCTGACCGGCTTGAGTGCTCCTCAGTACGCAGTGCCGCACTGGCTGCCCCTGGCTGCTGCCTGGGTGGATGAGCGCCTGCTCAGCCCGGTTCTGGGCAAAGCTCCGGCGGTGCCGCTCGACGGGGTCCGCATGGCAGCTCATCCCATGTACTACAGTGCCACCAAGGCTGTGCGCGAGCTAGATCTCCCCCAAACGCCGGTGGAAGTGGCGCTCGAGGAGGCTGTGTCCTGGTTTATAGCGCACGGCTACTGCGAGCCGCCTTGACCCGTGGTTTGCAATTGTCAGCAGCAGCACACGCTAGGACCAGCGATGTGGTTTGTCTCAGTCTGGCGCGTGCTTGAAATTCGAAGTTTGTAGCTGTTCAAGCGTCGAGGATACGAGGCAAACTTGAGGGAATAGCATATTTTTTGAAACTTGGCTGTGACAAAGGACTATGCCGTCTGCTATCCTCAGCCGGATGGCTGCTCAAATCTAGGGCATGATGGCACTACTCAAACCCGCCACTATGGACGACCAATACAGCCCTCGTGATCCAAAGGCCAGTGCCCTCATTCAGGCATCCTTTTTCTTTGAGGGCTTACCTCAGCAAGCGGCAGAGCGGGCGACGGCTCACGTGGTCACCCGCCACCACCCTGCCAATCAGATCATTTTGCTAGAGAATGACTGGGGCAGTTCTGTCTATTTCATCCTCGAAGGCTGGGTGAAGATTCGCACCCACAACCTGGATGGCAAAGAGGTCACCCTCAATATTCTGGGGCCGGGAGAGGTGTTTGGCGAGATGGCCCCCCTGGATGAGGTGCCTCGCTCCACCGACGTGATTACCCTGACGCCAACGGCTATAGGCAGCCTGCCTGCCAATGACTTCGTGCATCTGATTACCAGCGAGCCACTGGCTGGGATTCGCTTGGCCAAGCTGATGGCGAAGCGCCTGCGTCAGGTCAACCGCCGTTTGCGTCTGAGGGAGTCTGATAGCACCTCCCGTGTGGCCGACATTCTGTTGTTTTTGGCCGAGGGCCAGGGCAAGGTCAGCCGCAAGGGCGTGGAAATCCCCAACCTGCCTCATCGTGAGCTCAGCAGTCTCAGCGGCCTGGCCCGCGAAACCGTGACCCGCGTGCTCGGCAAGTTGGAGAAAAAGCGCCTGATTCTGCGCGATAAAGACCGCGACGTGTTGTGCATCATGGATCCGGACGCCCTGGAAGGCCTACTGGACTAGCCAGGCTGCCCTGATCCCAGCTGGGCGCGCTGAAAGGAGGAGTCGGAGCAATTGCCCTGGCTCCTGATCCTCTCTTCGGCTGGTGTGATGGCTGACCTAGACCCCTCGAAGCGGCTGGTGGTTGCTAAGGTGCTGCTGCGCCGCTGGCTGCGCTCTGACTTGAGCCATAGTGGCAGCCGTTCAGTAAGCTGCGGGTTGATGCTGCTCTGGGCCTTGGCTCTGGCGGGGGGAGCGGCTCTGGACCTACCGGCGCTGAGGGCTCTGGAACAGGCAGTCCAGGTCAGTTTTTTTCGGCTGCGGGGGCCAGTGGCTCCGCCCGAGTCGGTGGTCGTGCTGGCCATTGATGACGCTTCCCTGAGCTTGGTGCAAAACGCCTCTGCCGCTGAGCTGGCTGCTCAGCCAGATCTGGAGCTGATCGCCGCTTGGCCCTGGCGACGGGCTGCTTACGCTCAGGCCCTGGATCGGCTGTTTGCGGCGGGGGCTCGGGCAGTTGCGATTGACGTGCTGTTTGTGGAGCCCAGCCTTTACGGGCCGCAAGACGATGCGCTACTGAAAGCGGGCTTAGCCCGCTACGGCAGCCGGGTCGCCTTGGCTGTGAGCTATGAGTCGGGAGCGGCTCAGGGCGGTTCAACTCTGCGGCTCGCCAGCCTGGCCTCTGCTGTGTCTCCAGGCTCTGCGGCTGGCGGCCTTCCCCGCCGGGGCTTCACGAATTTCCTGAACTCGCCCACCGGCCAGGTGCTGGCGTTGGGAGAGGCTTATGCTTCCCAGGTCTTAGCTCCCCTTGGCTTCGCGCCAGCACTCCCCTCGTTTGCCCAAGCGACGCTGCTGGCCGCGAATCTTGCGCCTCGCCGAGTCCTTGAGGGCAACATCAACGCCTACGGCCCGCCGCAGACGTTTCCTACGCTGTCCTTCGCGGATCTGTTCCTGCCAGAAGCTTGGCAGCACAACCTCAAGCGGGGGGCCGTGTTCCGAGACAAAATCGTGTTGATCGGGCCGACTGCGACTTCGCTGCAGGACTTTCATCGCACGCCCTTTAGCAACCAGATGCCCGGTGTGGAGATCCACGCCAATGCGGTCGCGACCCTAATCCAAGATCGGGTGCTGCAGCTGGCCCCAGCTCAGCCCAGCGCTCGTGGGCTACTGGTGCTCTTGGTGGCCGGGGGACTGGGGCTGTTGGCCACACTGCCGGAGCGCCCGGTGGCGCGGCTGGCCATATTGTTAGTCAGCTGTGGAGTCTGGACCTCGGTTGGCTATCTAGGCTTTGTCTTTGCTCACCAGCTCCTGCCGGTGGCAGCTCCCACGGCAGCGCTGGGTCTAGGCGGGCTTTGTGTGCTGATCGCCAGTGCCACGACCGATCAGTTGGAGAAGCTGCGCCTGCGCCGGATCCTGGAGCACCGAGTTGCGGCTCCAGTGTTGCAGGAGATTATGAGCCAGCGTGAGGACTGGGTGAGCTTGCTGCGGGGGCGTCGGCTCCAGGCTGCGGTGCTGTTCGCGGATATTCGGGGTTTCACCCGGTTCTCGACGGAGTCACCGCCGGAGCAGGTGGTTGAGCAGCTCAACAGCTACTTTGACCGCATGGTCGAGGCGATCATCTCAGAAAACGGCACGGTAGATAAATTCATCGGCGACGCAGTGATGGCCGAATTCGGTTCGCCTCGCCCGCGCCAGCCTCAGACCGACGCCCTGAGTGCGGTTCGGGCTGCGTTGAAGATGCGCGAGACCCTGGCGGATCTGCGTCGAATCTGGCAGGCAGAGGGCAAGCCGCCGCTGTTCAACGGCATCGGCATCAGCTATGGCGAGGTGATCGCGGGCGACATCGGTTCTCAGCGCCGAGCGGAATACACGGTCATTGGCGATACGGTCAATGTTGCCAGTCGCATTGAAGGCTTGACCAAGCAGCTGCAGACCGACATCGTGATCACCGATTCCCTCTATGAGCTGGTGGCCGACCAGGTGACGGTTCAGGCGCTCGACGCCTATCCCTTGCGAGGCAGACCGGGCAAAACCCAGCTCTACGCGCTGATCAGCCTCAAGGATGCCCCGGCACTGCTTTACACCCAGGTTCAGACAGAGTTCAAGGCGTATCTAGAGAGTCAGGCAATGCTGGGTGAGCTGGGTGAAGCGACGCCCGAATCCTAAGCTCGTGAACGCGCCAACAGCCCTCTTTTCAGCCTCTAGAGCGAAATTTTCTCAATTCTTATCTTCCTGATTCTTTTTCCACACGCTTTCCACAGCCTCTCCCCAGAAGTCTCCGACTTTTCCACAGCTTGATTAGAGTTTTCCACAGGCTCTGACGCAGCCATGCGCCTTCGCCTGCCCTCTGGGGAAAACCCGGCGCTAGCTGAGAATCTTGGCTTTTTGATTGCGATCTATTAAGGGGATCGCATCAAAAGGTTGATTGTTTCAAGAGAGATGGACTGTGAGATCAAGGCTTGGATGAGGGAATCTGACTCGGCTTCCATTGACAAGCCCACCCCCACTGAGCGCACAATGATGCCCACTCATCTGGTCCCAATTTCACTCACTAAGGCACGAAGGCAAGCAGTCATGATGAACACAACGGTCAGTATTGTGGCGGAGATCCCAGAGGAACTCCACGAAACCCTCGGCGGTTACCTGGAGACGCATCCTGATTGGGACCAGGATCGGGTCTTTGCAGCGGCGCTCTCTCTGTTTTTGTTGCAAAACGGGGATTGTGACCGTCGAGCGGCTCGGGTTTACCTCAACACGCTGTTTCAGCACAATCCTTAGAGGCAGCGGGCTTGGCCTTGCGTTGACGCAGCCCCGCAAGGCCAGCCTTTATGCTGGTCCACCGCAGAGATCGCTGAGTGTGCATGTGCCGCTCTTATCGGTGGCATGAGCAACCTGTCAAGCCGCCGCCTGCTTCTGTTAATTCATACTCGTTAATATAGTGAAACAGGCAGTCGTTAGATCGCTGCTCGACTTTCTTACCTCAGAGGCTGTTATGGCCCCCACTCCAACCATTGCCCGTCAGGATTCTGCCTCGCTCTACGAGGTTTTCAAAGGTCTCACGCCCAAGAGCTGTCCGCACCAGTTCAATTTCCACATGCACACGGTGTATTCGGACGGCCAGCTTAAGCCCGCCGAAGTCGTCGCTCAGACCATCAAGATCGGCCTCAGCGGCTTCACGATCACCGATCACCACACGGTGGTGGGTTACCGGGAGGCGCAGCAATGTCTGAAGAGTCTGAGTTCTGAGTCGGAGCTGCTGCCCAAGCTGTGGCCAGGGGTGGAGATTAATGCGAACCTGCTCAGCGGCGAAGTTCACATTCTGGGCTATGGCTTTGACCCCGATGCGCCAGCGCTGTCACCCTACTTGCAGCGCCAGCCTGCTGAGGGCCGGGACTATCAAGCTCAGCAGGTCATAGACGCGCTGCACAGCGCTGGCGGTTTGGCGGTGCTGGCCCACCCGGCTCGATACCGGCAGGCTCCAGCCGATCTGATTCGCGAAGCCGCCCGTCTGGGCATTGATGGCGTCGAGAGCTATTACTGCTACAACAATCCCAACCCCTGGCGGCCCAGCCCGCAGCAGATGGCGCTGGTCCATCAATTGGGAGAGCGCTACAATCTCCTGCACACCTGCGGCACCGATACCCACGGGCGGACGCTGCTGGCTCGGCTCTAGGTTTGGGTTTGCCAAAACTCAGTGGACCCGGCAGAAGGCTACCAGGTCCACTTAAAGCGGTGTTTCAACGAACTCACAACTAGGGTTGACAGGCAACGTTCACTGCGCCTTACTCTGCAACCTCGGGCATTGGTCCATGTTCTAGAACTGGCATTCAGCGAACGCAACAGTTAGCTCTTTGCTCCGGTGGCTGCACACGGCTGACAAGCTCACCTGAGATTCGCTATTTTCAGAGATGCCCCGAACTTCGGAGAGGCTGGAAGTGCCTTGGGAGAAGGAAGCACAGCCCTGGAATTAATTGATTTCCACTGGCTTTGGTGCTCTGAATTTAGGTTAGCAAACTGGCTTGAAATCAGCGGCATCCATTCACAGAAATTCATCGGAACTCGGCAGATCAAGTGCACAACTCGAAGCCAGAAGCTTCCGACTCGAAGTTCCGAGTTCCACACTCGGGACTTCGAGCCGGAAGCTCGGTAGTTGAGACTCTAAGCTCGGGGCTGCGAGCCAGTGGCGCGGCGCTTGCAGCCCAATGCTCAAACCCTGGAGCTGAGAACTCGGAGGTTGGGGCTCCCAGCTCGGGACGCCGGGCTCGCAGCTCGGCAGCTTGAGCTTGGATCGCAACGGCGGTTCAGCCCGGTGGGCAGCGCAGCTTGGCCATAAAAAAACCATCCATGTCGTGCCGCTGGGGCCAGACTTTGACGTAGCCCTCGGCGGTGCTCAGCTCCGGTCGGTGGAGTAGGGGCGTTGCTACGAGTTGCCAAGCTGGGTGCTGGACGAGAAATTGTTCGATGATCTGCTCGTTCTCGGCAGGGTGCAGGGTGCAGGTGGCGTAGACCAAGCTGCCGCCAGGACGTAGCCACTGGGCCGTCTGCTTGAGCAAGCTGGCCTGCAAGTGTGTGAGCGTCTGAACGGTTT
>JANNOU010000122.1:0-5634 GCA_031399305.1 Leptolyngbya sp. SOY_34_metabat_272 | reverse complement strand
ATGCCCTCTGGATATTTCAGCGCCACGGTTATGTTGCTTTGAACAGCCATTAACGGGCCGCGCAGTTCATGGGAGGCGTCAGCGGTAAATTGCTGAAGTCGTTTGAAGCTCTGCTCGATTGGTCGCATGGCTTGGCGAGTCAGTAACACCCCACCCGCACCACTCAGCAACAGAGCCACGAAGATACTCCCCCATAAACCCAGATCCAGGTCTCTCAGGGTTTTATCCAGATCCTCAGGTGATTGACTAGCACGTACATAGCCAATGACCCGATCTGAATTGATACTGACCACTGGAAAGATAATGCCCTGGACACGCTGATCGTCGACATTGACTTGCTTAATGTGGTCAGTGGAGAAGGGCCGATCCAGAATGTCTTGACCCTTAGTACGAACCAAGTTGCCCTGCAGGTCAAACCATTGCAGTGCCTGATTGTTGATGTTGAGTTCCTGGGTGGAAAAGTCTCCCTTGACGATCAGACGGCCATCGACAAACTCCATATCACTGGAGGCATTTCTGGCTAGGGAAAATAACCGTTCTCGATAGCGCCCCTCCAGGCTACGCGTAAACACAGTTCGTATCTCGACTGCGAAGATGGCTAGGATCAGGACAAAAATCAGCAAATAGGAAAAAAGCAGCCGATGCTGAATTCTCTGAAATACGGAAGGCCGCCGCAAACGCCTGAGAAACGCCCCTAAGTTCTGCATAATAGTGGACAAATTCTTATTGGCTCCGCAGTCGGTAACCGAGGCCGTAGATAGTTTCGATGAGATCCTCGGAGCTGCCAGCCTCTTTGAGTTTTCGTCGCAGGCTGGTGATGTGGGTTTTGATCGTGGCTTCGCCGGAGATCTGGTCAAACTCCCAGAGCTTATCGAGCAGTTCGGCGCGACTGAATACGCGAGTTGGATTTTTCAAAAAAAATTCTAGGATCATATACTCTTTGGGGGTCAGCGACAGGGCAATGTCACCGTAGTTGACTTGATGAGTCGTAGGATCTAGACGCAGCTTGCCGCAGGTCAAAGCCGGTTGCCAGGTCGATGATTTCCGGCGTGACAAAGCCCGAATCCTAGCTGACAATTCTTCTAATGCAAAAGGTTTGACCAAATAGTCGTCGGCACCTGCATCCAGGCCAATGATTTTATCGGAGAGGGTATCGCGAGCGGTCAGGATCAAAATGGAGGTGGTGTAGCCTGCAGCCCGCAGACGTTGGCATAAGGTGATGCCGTCTAAGCGAGGCAGCATCAAGTCTAATAAAATCAAATCATAGGGAGCGGCTTGGGCGTGTTCCCAACCTTTGATACCATCGTCTACGGCATCCACGACGTGATACTGATGTCTCAGATCTTCGGCGATGGGTTGGGCAATTCGGTCGTCATCTTCGACTAATAGGATTCTCATGGTGATCCCAGATGTGAGCAGTTGGCAAAAGCTCACTGAGAAAGCTCGCTGCGATCATAGCCTAAACATTTAGCGTGATTCTATTCTGGAGTTGCTTCGTGAGTTTGCGCTGGAACAGGACGGCTGACGCCATAAACGACGGCTAGCAAAACCCAGCCCAAGATATTGACCCGAATGTCAAACATCGTCACGTCCAGCAGGCCGAACAAGCCGCAACTGCCCAAAGCAACCAATGCACTGAACAGCAGCAGCGCGTCACCCGGTTGAGTTCGCACCCAAGCGGCCAAGCGCTGCACCCCGAACAGCACTACCCGCCCAATCACCCAGAGCAAAGCTAGCGTGGCCGGGAGCCCAGTCTCCGCACAGAGCATCAGGTAGAAATTGTGCGGATGACCCACCCAGAAATCGGTTTTGGTCTGGTAAAGCGCCGAGAAGTTGCGCAAACCCCAGCCCGTGAGTGGGCGCTGTTGGGCTAGGTCCCAGGCAAAGCGCCACTGCGTGGTACGCAAGGCAGGCAACGGCGGTGAGCCTTCCAAGCGGCCCGCCAGCCGTCCCCAGATGAACTCCGGCACCAGTGCGCGCAGCCACCCCTGACCCTGCACCGCGCCCCAGGTTGCCGCTGCCACTGCCGCAAACGCAGCGAGCAGCCACCCCCAGCCCAGCCACAGCGCATACGCGCCCCCGACCCCCAAGAGCACTCCCCAGGCATTGCGGGTTTCCGTGAGCAAGATGACCACCGCCCCAAGTCCCAGCATCCCCGCCAGCGCGACCGTGGTGCGCCACTGTTTCCCCTGTCGCCACTCCCATAGCAGCAGACCCAGGCCCAGACTCAGCACCAGCACCAGATAAGACGCCAGAACATTGGTGTAGTCAAACACCGACGCGGGTCTGAACGGCGGATTGCCCGTCGGCTCTAAGCGCAGATTCACCACTAGGCTCAGCACCTGCAGATGGCCGCTCCAGCCCCAGAAGCGCTGCCCAAACGCCAGCAGATTCACCGGCAGCGACCCCAGCACCAGCCACCAGCCCAAGGTCCTGATCTGCCAGGTTTGGCGAATCAGCAAGCTGGCTGTAGCAAACAGGGCGAACAGCGGCAGGAAATTCGCCAGACCCAACCAGGCCGCCGTGCGATCCGGCGAGAGCCAACCGGTCAGCCCCAGCCAGACGCTCAAGCCCAGCAGCAACCAGTTGAGCCGATCTGCCACCAAGACTCGCCAGCGTCGCCACGCCACCCAGCCGATCAGCGTCAGCATGCACACGCTTCCGGCAAAGGCGCTAAACGGCAGCAGCAGCAGCCCGACTTGCAACAGCAGCCAACTCAGGCGCAGATCTGGCTCAGGGTGCTGCCAACTCAGGCGAGGGGGCATTCCCAGGCCGGGTCGCTATCGCCCAAGACGCCAGCGCGGGTCAGGCGGATCTGCGCCAGGGTGAAGATCGCAGGGATGATGCGGGCGTAGTTGGTGGAGATCGCTCGCCAGCCCAAATCGGCCAGGAACACCGTCCACAGCGCCGGACCCAATACGCTCAGGACCCCACGCACCGCTGCGTACCGAGCCGTGCTCACCGCCATGCCGCGTTGCGCCAGCTGCATCAAAAAGCGCCCTTGAATCTGAGCGGCCACTGCGGCACCGCCCTTGAGCGCAATCTGCTGACCCACCTGATAGGCGGCGTAATGCCAGGCGAACTGCCGAGCCACCAGGCTGAGCAGCATCGGGCGAACCACGGTGCTCACCGCCAGGGCTCCACCGCCCTCCAGGATCAGCCGCAAGGGGTCAGCATTTTGGGTCTGGATTGCCAGCTGCTGGGCCAGGGTTGCGCTACGGCGGCTGGTGCGGCGCAGGGCGGTGCGGAAGCGCCCAGACAAGCGCTGACGCTCGTGGGAGCTCATCTGCTGCCAGAGGCGGCCCAACAGGTTCAAGAACACCTCGGCTTCGAGGTCCATCACGCTCAGATGGGGCGAGCGGGGCAGCTTCAGGTGTTTGCAAACTGCTTCGAGCACGCAGCGGTAGCTGAGCCCCTCGGTGCGGCCCCGCAGGACCGTGACGCCATCGGCGGCCAGATAACAGAAGCGTTTTTCCAGGTTGTCGATTAAGGCTCGCCGCTCCAAGATTTGTAGCTCGTCTAGGCTCGGCAGCGTGAAATAGTCGAGGGGGTTGAGCGGCCGGCGGTACAGCAAATCCGCTAGCTCGCGGAGCTCGTCATCCGTAGCCAGCTCCAGGGCAGACCGCAGCTCTTGCACAGGAACAGTACCTCGTGAGCGATCAACAATAGACCAGTGAACCAATGCCAGCATAGTCCAATCGCCTGCCTAAAATGGACGCATGAGTCACTATCAGCAAGCCCTGCAGGTCCGCACCTCGGGTAAGTGTCTGCACAACATTACGGCGCAGGTGCGCGAGGTGGTCGAGCGTTCGGGCATTCAGATCGGTTTGTGCACGGTGTTTCTGTGCCACACCTCTGCCAGCCTGGTGATCCAGGAGAACGCCGACCCCGATGTACTGGGCGATCTGGAGCGGTTCATGGCGCGGCTGGTGCCAGAGGACAACCGCCTCTACGAACACACCGCTGAAGGGCCAGACGACATGCCCGCCCACATCCGCAGCGCCCTCACCCACACTTCCGAAAATATCCCCGTGGCTGGGGGCCGCCTGCTGCTGGGCACCTGGCAGGGTCTCTATGTCTGGGAACACCGCAAGCGCTCGCATCTGCGCGACGTAATCGTCCACGTGAGCGGTGAGCCGCTGAGCGCAGCTAGCCCCGCCGAGCAAGGACGGGCGCAGCACATCCGCTTCTAGGCTTTTGCTCAAGACCCAGCGGGCAGAATGGCCTGCGAGAGCTGCGGCCAGAGAGCGGCAACCTACGAAGAATTGCCTTGCCCTGGCGGGTATCGGGCATGAACCCGCAGCGCTAGGGCGGGAGGTTGCAGGAGGAGATCAAGTTGCCGAAGAGCTTTGAGGAGGGGCTTGGTAGGATTGAGCCAGAGCAGCCAAAGCCCTGCTAGACTTCTCGGCTGATGTGGACTTGATGGATTGGCTACGATGAAGCCCGTGTCTGAAACTGTCACTCTGCAGATCCCAGAATTGCTGTATCAGCGGCTGGTCAACACGGCCTCTGCCACACAACTGCCTCTAGAAGAAGTCATCCTCCATGCCCTTAGGGTCGGCAGCCCTCCGACTTGGGACAACGTGCCCGACGAATTTCAGGTTGATCTCGCTGCTTTAGATCGCCTGGAGGATGAGGCTCTGTGGCGAATTGCTCGAAGTCGAAAAAGCCCAGCGGAACTGGAACGGTACGATGCCCTGCTTGAGCGCAATCGAGAGGGAATTCTGACAGACGCCGAACGGGCAGAGCTGGCTGCACTGCGAACCCAAACTGACCGCTTTGTTCTGCGCAAAGCCCAAGCCGCAGCCCTGTTGCAGTGGCGTGGTCATTCTGTGACTTTGTCCTAAGTTTGTGTTCACTTACCTCCCTGATGCTCTCAAAACTCAGATCCAGGATGTTGATCGTCGGCGCTGCTGTTACTGTCTGACCAGCGAAGCTAACAGTGGCCTGCCGATGACTTACGACCACATTCTCCCCCGCTCAAAAGGTGGGACTGCAACCTTTGAAAATCTTTGCCTTGCCTGTCGTCTGTGTAATGAATTCAAGTCCGATGCAACGGATGCAAAAGATCTGTTGACTGGGGAGACTGTACTGCTTTTCAACCCGCGCGCTCAGGTGTGGGCTGATCACTTTACTTGGAGTCTGGACGGCACCAAGGTTGAGGGGTTGACTGCGACTGGTCGTGCGACCATTCTTGCCTTGCGCCTGAACTATCCAACTGTTGTGGCGGCTCGCTGGCGCTGGGCGATCAGTGGTTGGCACCCTCCCGCTGATTGAGCTGAGGCGTGGACGGAGGCACAGACAGTTCTGTGAGCTTTGCCGGAGTTGCAAGCTTCACGACTGAAGCCGCAATCAGAGTTTCCGTAAGGATCGCCTGGTTCACTGACCTTGCAGGCGTCCGGCGAGAACAGCCAGACCCGCAGCGGCAACCTGCTAAGAATCGCCTCCCCCTTGTAGGCATCGGGCGGGAACCGGCAGCGCCAGGGCGGAAGGTTGTGGAGAACTGCCTGACCTTTGCAGGTAGCGGGCGGGCACACCCGGAGCCAAGGCGGGAGGTTGCCGGGGAGTGGCGCACGCTTGCAAAAAAGCCCCGGCATCTTGCGGCGAAAGGCGGGACACGCTCGGGCAATCAGA
>JANNOU010000106.1:0-10155 GCA_031399305.1 Leptolyngbya sp. SOY_34_metabat_272 | reverse complement strand
GTCTCCCGCCTGACTCTCAACTGTCCCTAGCTCTGGTGCTATCCCGGCCACCAGGATGCTTCCTCCTGCAATGTTGAGGTTGCGCGCATGGATGGCAATGTCGCCACCATCCTCCGCAGGAACGAACAGTAGAGCGAGATTGGTAATCACCACATCAGCTCGGGCGACATCCTCTGGAAAGCTTAAGCTCAACTGGCTACCCGTCTCATTCAGGCCCACGCTGCCTGGGCCGGATGCTCCTGCTAGCTCAATGCGCCCGCCGAAAGCGGCTAGGGATCCGCCCTCTAGCCTGACATCCCCACCTAACAACAACAAACTCTGACCATCTGGAACTTGTAGAGCCGCGGCTTGACTGACAATTGGCTGAGCCGTGATTTGACTGAACAGAAAAGCCGAAGGATTGACCGTTAATAAGCTCGGGACAGTCGGGTCAGAGGCACTGAAAAAACCTCGATTACCAAACTGAATGGCGTTGGCAGTGGTCGCCACAAACGAACCGCCAACGTCTAGAGTTGCACCTGGCCCAAAAACGATCCCATTCGGGTTCATTAAAAACAGATTGGGATTAGAACCACCCAAGGTGCCGAGTGTTCCCAGAATCTCAGAGCGGTTATTACCCGTTACCCGAGCAAGAATATTTTGAATGGCGGCGCTGGGGCTGAAGAAATAGGCTCCTCGTCCTTCACTCACATTGAATTGTCCGAAGCTATGGAACAGGTTGGCACCCCGCGTAGCTCCACCTGTAATCACCTCAATGGGCTGACCATTAAAGTTAGGGATGACGACAGACCCTTCATTCGCCAGGGTGTTATCAGGAACGATGTTGCTCTGAGCCAAGGCGCAATTGCCAGAAGCAAGGAGCGCTCCACTCACCGCTACCGAGCCCGCCAATCCCAACCCCGCAGCCCGAGCCCGCCAATTTTTCACAATCACAGGACTTCTCTCCTGAAACAAACTAAAGCCAACGGCCAACCATGGATTATGCTTGAGCCGAAACTGGTTACGGAACTATTGCCATGAATGATTCATGAGACTTAACGAGGTTATGAAGCTAAGGACAAGCCTGATTCAGGCTGCAGCTCGTGCAACGCTCAGCGCTTGGCCGTTCTCCTTGAAAGCCTCAGCCCTAGAGTCGTGAACTCGGATGATGGGCTTCGGAGCCTCAAGTTCGGGGCTCGGCGGTCGAAATTCCGAGCTGCGAGGACCAAGTTTCTCGATCTGAACTCCAAACTTTCGGCTCAGGCGGTCAGGGGTGCGGTTCGGAGCTGTAAAATCCCGGCTTAGAGCCTCAGGTTCGGAGTTCTGAGGGCAAAATTTGGAGCGCAGAGCTGCGGCGACGGCCCTCTGAGGTCGGCAGCTAGAGTTCTGAGGGCAAAACCGGGCGCTCAACACCTACCCCTGGAGGCTTTACTATGCCAAGTTCCCCCGATAGAGCCAGTGCCCGTCGTCTTCTGGGCGTCCTGTTTTTCTGTAGCCTGACCCTCTGCCTGTGGCTGGGACAGCTTCCCGCCCGGATGGGGCAGGTCAACCTGAGCAGCACCGCTACTGCCCAGACAGTCGAGGCCAACCAGCTCGTGCAGCAAGGCGTCGAGCGCTACCAGGCCGGAGACTTCCGAGGGGCGATTGAATTCTGGCAAACCGCCCTAGCCGACTACGAAAAAGCAGGCAACCGCGCCCATGCCGCCGTGGTGCTAGGCAACTTGGCCAACGCCTATCAAGACCTCGGTCAAGTGGATCGGGCGATTGGCTCCTGGGAGCAGGGCATCGCCCAAGCTCGCCAGCTCGGCAACCGGCAAGCCCTGGGGCGGATGCTCACCGAAGCTGCCCAGTCCTACAGCAGCCTGGGCCAGTATCGGCAGGTGATCACCCTGCTGTGCGGCGAAGCCAAAGTCGCGCCCCAGTGCGAGCCAGACAGTGCTCTGGTGATCGCCCGCACTCAGGCAGACCGGTTGGGCGAAGTTGCGGCGCTGGGCAGCCTGGGCGAAGCCCATCGTCTGCGGGGCGAGTATGACCCGGCGATTGCCTATTTGACAGTCAGCTTCGAGCTAGCCACTCAACTCGGGAACTCAGACTACCAGGCTGCTGCGGCCAATGGGTTGGGCAATGCTCAGGTGGGACTGGCCAACCTGAACTATCGCCGGGCCAACTCCGCCAGCCAGCAAGGGTCTCGCCGCCGGGCTCAGACCTTTAGCCAGCGAGCCCTCGACTACGACCGCCAAGCCGTGCAGCATTTCCAGGCCAGCCTGGACCACGCCCGTCGCCAAAATAACCTGCACGACGAGGTTCAAGTCCTGATCAATCTGATCCCGCCTGCCGACCGCACTGGCCAGGCGCAGCTGGCGAACCAAGCCCGGCAGAGCGCGCTCGGGCTGCTGGCGCGCCTGCCCGATTCCCGCACCAAGGTCTACGCCGTGATCAACCTGGTCAATCTGTTGCAGCCCGTCTCCCTGACCCATGTGAGCTTTGCGGGCACCCAGTGTCTTCAGCCCCAAGCACAAGGCAAAGCGGTCGAGCTGCTCCAGCAAGCGGTGGCCATGGCTCAGAAGATCCAAGACTCGCGCGCGCAGTCCTTCGCCCTCGGCCAGTTGGGCCACCTTTACGAGTGCCGAGGTGAGTACGACCCGGCAATGACCCTGACCCGTCAAGCGCAAGTGCTAGCCGACCAGAACCTGCTGGCCAAGGACAGCCTTTACCTGTGGGAGTGGCAGGCCGGGCGCATCTTCCAGGCCCAAGAGAAAGACGCCGATGCCCTGAGCGCTTATGAGCAGGCGATTGCGGCGCTGGAAAGCATTCGCGGCGATATCCTGAGCGCAGGCCGCGACCTGCAGTTCGACTTCCGCGACACCGTCGAACCCGTCTACCGGGGCCTAGCCGAGCTGAGGCTGCAACGGGTGGCTGCGACCGCGCCTGAATCAGCAGCCCGTGAGCGCGATCTGGGCTCCGTGCTCAGCACGATTGATGCTCTGAAACTGGCAGAACTGCAAAATTATTTCGGCAACGACTGTGTGCTGACCGCCCTGGGTCCCCAGCGCGTGGACTTGGCAGGCAGAGGCTCTGCGACTGCGGTGTTCAGCTCCATTTTGTTCGAGCAGCGCACGGCGATTCTGCTCAGCCTCCCCAATGGCGACAAAAAATACCGGTGGATCGAGATCGGCCGAAGCCAATTCACCCAGCAGATCAACGAGTTTCGCCGGGAGCTAGAGCGAGGCCGCATTGACCTCGTTTACAATCCCCAGCGGGCGCGGGCGTTGTACGACCAGCTCATTCGCCCGTTTGACCAGGACTTGCAACAGGCGAAGATCAGCACCCTGGTGTTCATCCAGGACGGCATTCTGCGCAGCATCCCTATCTCGGCCCTGCACGACGGCGAGCAGTTTTTGATCCAGAAATACGCCGTCGCCACCACCCCGAGCTTGACCCTCACCGACCTCAAAGCCCTGGACCGTCAGGAGCTGCGGGTCCTAGCGATGGGCCTGACCCAGGCGGCAACCGTGGAAGGTCAGCAATTCCCGGCGCTGGACAATGTGAGCCTGGAAATCAGTGGCATCAAAGCACAAATCCCTAGCAGCAAGCAGCTCCTGGATGGGGAGTTCACCCGCGCCCGCCTCCAGCAAGAGCTGAGCCAAAACGCCTACGCCATCCTGCACATCGCCACCCACGGCGAATTTGGCAATGACCCCAAAGATACCTTCCTGGTCACGGGCGACAACCGCAAACTCACGATTACCGACCTGGAGGCGATGCTGCGCAGCGTGGGTCGAGGCGCTGGCCCGGTCGAGTTGCTCACCCTCACCGCCTGCCAAACAGCGGTTGGCGATGACCGGGCTTCGCTGGGGCTGGCGGGCGTTGCCGTGCAGGCGGGAGTCAAAAGCGCCTTGGCCTCGCTCTGGTCAATCGACGATGCCTCGACCGCAAGGCTGGTGAACCAGTTTTACGCGGGTTTGCGCGACCCCAACCTGAGCAAAGCTGAGGCCCTACAGGCGGCCCAGCAGGCCCTGATTGCCAAGGGAGGCCGCTACGCTCACCCGCTCTACTGGGCACCGTTGATCTTGGTTGGCAACTGGCTCTAGTCAGCGGGGCGAGGCAGGGCTGTGACGCCGTTCGCGCTCGACCACCTGTCGCAACTTGGCACTGTAGGCGCTCCCCTGTTCGCCTTGAGTGGCCTCTAGGTTGGCGAGATCGGCCAGCAGTGTGAGTTCAAACTCTCTGGCCCTCGGCGTCTTCACAGGCTGTAGGATCTCGCGCAGCGAGTCGTACCACAGCCCCGCTTGGGCGTAGAGCTGCGCCCTCGCAACCGAGTCAGTGGCGCTCAGCAAGGCTGTCGCCAAGCTCGGCGTTGCCTCGACCACATCAACCTCAGCCGCAGCGACCAACGCCGTTGAGGGTCGGTTCGGGTCACAGATCAGCGCCACTTGCCAGAGATAGCGCTGTCCGACCGACAAGCCCGGCAGATTCGCGGGGATGGCGTGGGACATCATCCCCGGTGAGCCTTGCAACTCCAGCCGCCGAACCAGTTTGGGACGCTTGCCCGGCCCTTGTTCAAAAATTGAAAACTCGATCGGTAAGGCCTCAGCGCCGGGCACAAACCAGGCGAAGCTTGGGTGGGTAGAAGCGGTCCGCCCCACGTGGGCCTGAGGAGCCAGGGGTAGCAGCGGAATGACTTCGCCCCCCTCACAGCCACCTCGACTGGTCAACCCGCCTCTTTCAGAGCTAGGCGGCGGCCCACTGGGAGGCGGAGGCGTGTAGCCAGACCGAGGTTGAGCCCAAGCGGTGGCTGCCATCGCGAGCAACGACGAGCCCAGAAGAGAGGTAGCCAAATGCAGCAGCCAGCGAGTGTTCATACTATTTCCCTCGTGCTTGACTCCAAGGTTTCAATTACTGTGTTCAATCACCACCAGCGGCTGGGTCGCCAACGCCAGGCTCTAGACACCGGCCAGCTCAGCTCACACAGCGTACCTTGAGGCGGCTGGGGGGCTCGTCGAAACCGGCCCCCCAACTGTTGGGCTAAATTCTCAGCCTGCTGGGTGCCGATGCGTTGGGCTGTCGCCACCCCAGCTTGTGTCTGCGGCGGCAGACCGGCTCCATTATCCATGACGCGAAGGCGGTACCAGCCCTGCTCTTGAGCCCCAATCACTCTGAGACAGGTCACCCCGGTTGCATGTTTGCCCACATTGCACAATGCCTCTTCCAGAAAGCGATAGAGCCCTCGCTTTTGCTCAAAACTCAACACACAATTTCTCAGCGGCTCGAACTGGTAAACCTTGACCTCCAGCGTCTTAAAGCAGGGCAGGTCCCGCGCTAAAGCGTTGCGATAAGCCTGACTCAAGAGTTTATCGACCGGGGCTGCGAGATCAATTGCCAGATTGCTGCCCAGGTAAAGACTCTGGCTGTGCGTTGCGACTTCTTTGCCCACCGCCTCATAGACTGCTCGTAACTCCTCGTCGAGATGCTTGAGTTTGGCAAACCAGGTGTTCGGCGCTGCCTCTTGCGCTTGAGCCGCCTTCAGCATTTGAGCCAAGGTCTGCAGCGGGCCATTGTGAATCGCATCAAAGGTGTGGTCGATCACTTGCTGGCGCTCTTGCATCCCGAGTTGGCTAGCTGCGATTTGGGACTTCAGAGACTGGTCATAGCGGTAGAAACTGGCGAAGAGTGTCCCGTTCAGGACCAGCGCCAGCAAGGCCGGGACCACCGGTAGCCACCAGCCCACTAGTAAAGCGCCGTAACTGGCGACGCCCAAGCCCGCACCGGCCAGGCCGAGGGCCAGCAGCAGTTTCAGCGGTGAGGCGATGCCTTGGCTGAGGCCAATCCCCACTAGGCCCCAACCAACCAGCCACAGATACTCCCAGCCCTCTGACCAGTCCCTGAGCAGGGGTCGCCGGTCCAGAACGGCGCTGAGGATCTGGCTGGCCGCATGGGCATGAATTTCTACGCCGTAAGCCTGCCCAGGATTGACGCCCGCAATTGCGGCCGTGTTGACCGTATCCTGCACACTGGGAGCCGTGACCCCAATAATCACGATGCGGTCGCGGATCCAGCCAGGCTCGACGCGTCCTTGCTCGATCTCGGTGAGCGATACCACCCGAAACGGCTGCCGCCCACTGCGAAAGTTGAGCAGGGTTTGATTCTCGTCCCCCGCCGCCCGCACATATCCTCCCGAGTTTGGCAGAGCCCGGGGCAGCTCAACCGCGCCAAAGCGGATCGCACTCAGATCGCGAGTGCCGTTTTCCAGAAAAATCTGCTCGCGCTCCAGATATTGAGCAGCCAGACACAGAGACAGGGAGAACTGGTAGCCCCTGGCAGTCCAGGCCCCGAGCAGGATGCGCCGCAAGTGGCCATCCGCATCCAAATAGACGTCCGCCAAACAGACCCGCTCGGGCGGCAAGCTCGGCGGCGGCTTGACCACCGCCCCACTACGGTCCGCAAAGGTTCGCTCAACGGCGAGCAAATTCTGATTGGCTCGAAAAGCCTCGACTAGCTCGCGGTGCCCCGGCTCAACGACCAGATCTCGAACCAGATCGAGGCCAATCGCCCTGGGTTGGTACTGTTGAAGTCTTCTCAGGAGTGCAGCCAACTCTCGGTCTGGGATCGGATAGCGACCCACCCGCCGGATGTCCGCCTCCGTAATGCCCACAATGAGGACCCGCGGCTCAGGGGCTTCCGGCGCACGCCAGCGCATGAGGTTATCGAGAGCTGTCCATTCTAGAGGTTGGAGTAGACCCAGCAGGCGAGCCAGAGCCACCAGCCCGATGAGCGTGATCCCTGGCCACATCTGGGCAAGTTGGGGCGCAACTGCCTGCTTGAGCAGTTGCCAACGATGGGACAGGGGGAGACGCTTGCTCATTGCCGTAGGTGAGTCGGGTTAATCAATCAGTCCTCTTTCTCTGGCCTTCATCTCGGTTTGGATGCGCAGATTCTTGCCAGGTTCCGGATAGACCCCGAGCGTGTCTTGAATTTTGGTCCAGTAATTGCGCACCGTTTTTTCAACGACCTTCATGCGCTTGGCAATCTCTTTATCCTGTAACTCTTCTGCGAAGGCGAGCTTGAGCACCTCTAGCCATTCGGGCTTGAATTCTAAGCCTTTCTCTCGCATCTCTTGAGGCGTATAGTTCACGCCCTGCAGCGCCCACTCGACTCGTTTGATCATCTCCACGACCGACAGATTTTTGTCTGCGACCGTAAAGCCTCCTTCATGGGCATCAATCCCGTGCTTGAGGCGAATCAGCGAGCGAGGATGTGTGCTTTGCACGACGATATTGAGCGTCGGGTAACTCTCCATCAGAGTTTCAATCAGCTGAAGCCCCGTCTCGACGCGGGCGGTCACGCTGGAGTCTTCGGGAATCGATAGATCAATGACCACCAGATCTGGACGATATCTCTCAATCTGAACCTGGGCACGCTGGGCGGTCTGAGCGGTCAGGATTTCCGCTTCGGGGTAATGCCGTTTCAGAACCTCGGTGGTCCCTCCGAGCACGAGTTCGTGATCGTCCAAGACCAGAAATTTCTGCTGTTTCTGTTCCAATGGTTTTTGCCTCATGATCGACACCTCGAGTTTGTCATTTGCTCTCAGCAGCCAACACATTCCAACCACTGGTCACTACCAGCGGAGCTCACAGACCAAAGTTGAGTTTTGTTTGCGATAGGAGCACTGTCCTGATATCAGAATTCGCAAGACCTTTTGCAGAGATTGCCAGGTTTGAGCATCAAACCGGGCGGTTAAGGCAGACAAGTTAGGGTAGGTGATTTGAACGGCGAGCTGGCCTGTCTGCTTGCGCATTGCCGAAGGTTGCAAGCTTAGGCTGATCCGAACGCCCGCTTGCGACAGCGGCTCTGCTAGAGCCATTTTCAGCAATTCTTCCAGGCTTCTCAAAATCACCACACTCCGCTCGGCAGGTTCAGATCTCCACACGTCGGGTAATGTCACCTCGAATTCTAGTCCAGGATTGCGCCGCTCCCAGGCCTTGACCAGCTGCTGAACCGCCAGCGGCAGACCATCTCCCAGACAAACGGGCAGCAAGCTATCGCTCAGTTGCTCTAGAGAGTGATGCAGTTTTTCAACCCCCTCCAGCCAGGTTCGCGCTTGGCTGGTCAGAGCTGCCTCCTCGACCAAGGCCAGTTCCAGGCTGCGACGCAGGCTAAAGGACTCCTGCAGCAGGCCATCTTGGATCTGCGCAACCTCACCGAGCAGTTGCCGCACCTGTTGCTGGAACCACCATCGCAGGGCTCGCTGGAGCTTCAGATACGAGACAAACAGCCAAAGCAAAATCAGGCTGCTGGCAAACAAGACCACAAGCGCTCGGGGGAAGTCAGGAGTCACAAACGGTACAAAGGAAGCCGTGGGGGGAACATCTAGGCCAAAAATACCTACCCAGTGGGCGGGTGGGCATTCATGCTTTGTCAATACCGACTTTCCAAAACCGAAAATGCGTCTTGCACAAACGTGCAAGATGGCCAAGTGTGGCTAACCAGTGGGCGTGCGGGCCTCTTCCTTTTGATTAGGCGTTGAGGCCCTGTGAACTAGCGTCTGGGGATTAGCGCCTCAGAAAATCGGTGACGCAGCGGACGAAGATCTCGACTCCTAGACCCAGCGCTGTCTCGTCGAAGTCAAAGCGTGGATGATGGTGCGGGTAGCTCAGCTGACGCTCCGAGTTGGCCGAGCCTAAGAAGAAGTAGCAGCCAGGGACGGCTTGCAAGAAGAACGACATATCCTCCGCGCCCATCGTCTGGCAGTCGGGTACCACGCCCGCAGGCGTCTCGACCACCGCCGCTGCGTTGCGCCGCACCAGCTCTGCGATCTCGGCGTCGTTGACCACGGGCGGATAGAGCCCCTGATAGTCTAGATCGAAGCTCGCGCCGTGGGCGGCACAGAGGCCCGAGATGATCTCGCGGACCCGACGAGCGATCAGCGGCGACAGGTCGGGGTTGAAGTAGCGCACCGTGCCGCTCAACCGGGCCGTATCGGCGATCACGTTGTGGGCCGTGCCCGCTTGGAACTCGCCCACCGTGACCACCGCCGACTCCAGGGGATTGACGTTGCGCGCCACGATGGTCTGCAACGCTGTGACAATCTGGGCTCCCAACAGCACCGAATCAATCGTCTGGTGTGGCATTGCGCCGTGCCCACCCTTGCCCAGCAAGGTGCAGGTAAACTGCTCAACCGCTGCCATAAATGGGCCAGAGCGCACCCCCACCGTGCCCAGAGGCAGGTTGTTCCACAAATGCAGGCCGATAATCGCGTCCACATCGGGATTTTTGAGCACGCCCGCCTCGATCATCGGCTGGGCTCCCCCCGGCCCTTCCTCGGCGGGCTGGAACAGGATCTTGACCGTGCCTGCGAACTGGTCGCGGTGCTGCGACAGGTAGTAGGCGGTGCCCAGAGCGATTGCGGTGTGCCCATCGTGGCCGCAGGCGTGCATCACGCCGGGGTGCTGGGAGCGGTAGGGCACTTCATTGAGTTCCTGGATCGGCAGGGCGTCGATGTCGGCGCGGATCGCCAGGGTGCGCCCGGCCTGCTCGCCACGGATCAGGGCAACGACGCCAGTTTTGGCCACCCCGGTTTGGACCTCTAGGCCCCATTCGCTGAGTTTGCGGGCCACCAATTCGGCGGTGAGCTGCTCGCGAAACCCCAGCTCTGGATGCATGTGGAGCTGCCGCCGCCACTGCACCAAATCGCTTTGCAGCGCGGCCACTGCTGGACGAACTTGGGCACTTGTGGCGACCGTTGGCAGGCGATTAGCAAGGGTCATGGATGCACAGGATTTAACTCACCTTCTCAGCATACGAGAGCCCTAGAAAATCTGGGCGGCTCAACGCAGCTGGATGTGTCCTCACCGTAAAACCAGTGTCATCCGACCGTCACATTCAGTTCCTACAATTTAGTTTAGAGAGCTTGAATAGCTCGAATCAATTGATTCCTGACAGGCTTCTGTGAACAGGCGCTCCTGACATGAAAATACGCCTCAAGCAGCCCACGATCTACGTTTCCCTATTGTTGGTGGGAGCAGTACTCGGCTCTCAGCGGCACGGGCTCAGGCTTCATCATCAGCCGCGACGGTCGCATCATCACCAACGCCCACGTGGTGGCGGACGCGGACACAGTAAACGTAACGCTCAAAGATGGTCGCAACCTTAAGGGCCGCGTCCTAGGTAGCGATCCGC
>JANNOU010000101.1:0-57835 GCA_031399305.1 Leptolyngbya sp. SOY_34_metabat_272 | reverse complement strand
CACGCAAAACCGCGCTTCCCAAGCTCCGAGCCCGGCGCATTGGGTTCCCAGCCCGGCAGGTCGAGCCATCCGCTCCAGACTCCGAGTCCGGCACTCGCGCTGCCGAGCGCCAAGCCGCGAAAGTCGAGAAAATAGCTCGACCTTCCCAGCCTTCAGCGCGCCCAGCCGAGTTCCAGACTGGAGGCTTCGAGTGCTCAGCCCAATGCTGCGAGTTCCAGGCTCGGTAGGCCGAGTGGCTAGCGGCCAGCGAGTTGACCCAGTTGGCAACGGAGCAAGAACGGATGGCGAGTTGAGGGGTTGAGCGGTTGCCCATCCCTTCCATCCGCTCCCGAGTCCGTTGCCTCCCTTAAGTTGACACCCATGCAGCTGTCGGGGCGGGGGTTTCCTCCCCCCGCCCCGACTTTCCGAATCTAACCCCGAGTTGACCGAGCCTATTCCTTCACGACCAGCTCATCCACTACCTCGGTCACTCCCTGCACCGAGCGCACATTGTCAAGGACGCGCTGACGAGCAGCCTCACTCTTCACCAGGCCCTCCACGGTCACCACGCCATCTTGGGTCCCCACCTCAAGCGACTTATTCTGCACCAGCGGGTCCATGGTCAGCACCAGCTTCACCTTCGCTGTGACGCCCGCATCCGTCACTCCTTGCTGCGTAGACTGAACTGTCGTGCTGGTCCGTTGCGTCACACTGCTGCCGAGCGACTCAGCCTGTCCCCGAATTGCCTCACTCGCCTGACTGAGCGCTTCGCCCGCGTATTGAGTTGCCTGTTGACCCGATTCACTCTCTGCTGCACCGCGCAGGAAAAACAACACCCCAACCAGCCCTAATCCCAGCAAGCCGAGTACGAACACCGAACCCAGAAACCCGGTGCCTTGCTGCCGCTGTTCAATCCGCTGTTCAAGCTTTTTCTGCATAGGTTCACCCATTGGTGCAAAACAGAGCTCATGCCTTGAATCTAACTAACCACCTATCAGATTAGTCGCTTTGCCACCACTGTTCGTCTCCTGTCAGAGAGAATTTTGCAATTCATAACCTCTCTCCCCAGACAGATCCCGCTGGGCCAAGCGGGCTCAAGTCTCTGGCCTAGTCAGCAGCGCCAAGCTGAAGTGAAAGGCGTTGATTTGCAGCCCCTTTTTGAATAAGCCAGCGCGTAGCCCGACTGCTGTGGCCACCTCACCTGGCGGCAAAATCCCGCGCAATCTAGGTGCGGTCGCAGCCGCACCACAATCGTGAAGCAGCGACTCAGGTTGCTGTCTGAGCTGGCAATTTTGATCGGCATCTCGGCTCCTTGGGCCGGGGGGCCACCCAGTTTGAACGAGCCCACCTTTCAGGATTGGGGGAGCACACCGTTCATCCAGGAGCTAGGCGGGGCGTTCAGGTTTGCGCAGCAGTTGCTTGACGGTTTCGACCATTTCGGCAGGCTGGAACGGTCGGGTGATGTAGGCGTCGATGCCCTGCTTCATGCCCCAGTAGCGGTCAAATTCCTCGTTTTTGGTCGAACAGATGACCACCGGCATGTGGCGTGCGATCGGATTATTTTTGATCCAGCGACAGAGTTCGTAGCCATTCATGCGCGGCATGACGATATCCATCACCACTAAGTCTGGACGCTCGACCTGGATTTTCTCCATCGCTTCGATCCCATCGGAGGCTTGGATGACATTCAGCCCACTCTTGCTCAGGACTCTGGCAATCGTGGCTTGGAGCGTGGGGTTGTCCTCTACCACCAGAACTGTACTCATAACACCCTCCCTACTGAGTTGAAACGTCCAACAAACGGTCAAGCGGTGTCCGCCACTGGGCCAGTGCCACTAAGGTTCCCAGGGGTCAATTTAGGCTAACGAGGGCAAACAGGCAATGGGCAAGAGTCTTTAGAGACCTCCATTGCCTGTCTGAAGGTCTCTGTTGAACAAACAGAGTGAAAACAGAGTGAGATGTTGCACCTGGAGCGCGGAGCCTAGTGCCAGATCTCAGCTAGAGATAATGTAAGACCATCTGACGCCAGTAGCGAGCCCGGTGGGCTTCTCCTTGCCAGACGTGAAGCGCATGCCAGATGCCTTTATCCCACAAGGCTTGGCTGAACTGGTGATTGTTTGCTAAGAACGCATCTTCCTCGCCGGTGACCAGAGTAATGTCTAGGCGGCGCAGATGCTCCAGAATCTCGGGGTCGCTCAAATTCGGCACAAAGTGACTGGGAGTGTTGAAATAAACACTCTCGTCATAGTAGCCATTAAACAGATCGCGGAAGCTACCCACTGACAGAGTCAAATCATAGCGACCGCTGAGGGCGACGACTTTATCAAATAAATGGGGATGCCGAAAAGCGATATTGACCGCATGGAATCCGCCCAAACTACAACCATGAGAAATCACAAACGGAGTCGGGTTTTTCTCCTGCGAAAACGGCAAGACCTCTTTGAGAATGTAGGCCTCGTATTGCAGGTGACGGACAATTCGATCCTGAGGCTGACACCAGTCGCAGTAAAGGCTCTCTGCGTCAATACTGTCCACGCAGAACAATTGCAGCCAGCCATTGTCCAAATGCTGCTGAAGCGTCCGGACCAATCCCCAATTTTCGTAATCAAAAAAACGACCCACTCGGGTCGGGAACACCAGCATCCTGGCCCCCGCATGACCAAAGACCAGAAGCTCCATCTCCCGTTTGAGGTGGGGGCTAAACCACTGATAATACTGCCTGCTCATAGTAGGCAAGAATACACTGCCTACTCTAAGCTTGGTTGAGGAGAACGTTAAAAGATCCGATCGTGGTGGGCGGCGACGACCTCGGTCCAGAGCTGATAGCCGGTCGGGTTAAGGTGCAGCCTGTCCTCAGCGAACAGCTCGGGTCGGGGCCGACCGTCACGATCCAGCATGGGCTCAAAAACGTCGATGTAATAGCTGAACGGGCGCTGGCTCAGCTCCTGCTGAGCGAGTTCATTGGCCTGCTGGATCTTGGCGAGCAAATGCAGCCGAGACAAACTGGGCTTGATCGAAATGAAGGCGAAAGGGATCTGGCCCAGATGGTGGCTGACCTTGTGCAACAGCCCATGCAGAGAAGTGGTGACCTCCTGGGGCGTTTTGCCATCGCCGAGGTCATTGTCTCCGGCGTAGAACACAATCGAGCGAGGTTGGCAGGGAACCACCAATCGCTCAAAGAACCACTCGCAGGAGGCCAGGGTGGACCCTCCAAACCCGAGGTTGATTGTCTTGATCTCCTTAAAATCGTCAGCCAGGCTCTTCCAAAGACGGATCGAGGAGCTGCCGTAGAAGACAACCGCGCTGAACGGCGGCGGCGGATTGAATGCGCAAGTTTTTTCTAAGGCTTGAACCTCAGTTTCGTACCATTCGAAAGCCACTCGCCTATCATCTCCAGATTTAGATTCAGCCCAGTAGTATAACCTTTTCACCCACCTGCACGACGCCCTCGGTCCGCACACGGGCGTAGAGGCGGCTCCAGCCGGGGTGGGCTTTCTGGCTGATGCGCTTGAATTCGCCCGACTGGAAAGCGGAGGCGAGCTGGCTGCACGGGGCGGCGTAACTAGCGATCTCAAGCCAGACCTGGTCGCCAATGCGCAGCTGAGTGCCGATCCGAAGGCTGCCCCAGTCCAGGCCGCTGAGCGTGAGATTCTCGCCGAGGCTGCCAGGGGCAAGACGATGACCGGCGGCCTGCAGCACCTGAATTAACTCGTAAGAATAGAGGCTAACCGCCCGACTCGGACCGCCGTGGAAGCGTCGATGGCGCTGTTTGTCGCCGATGACACCATTGATCTGGATCTCTGCTGAGGGCACCGCGTATTTGGGCACCCCCCCTTGAGGGTTGACGTTGATTTGCACCACGCGCCCAGTCGGTAAATCGGGTGAATGGGTCATTGCTCAGCGCACCTTGACGTGGATGTCCTCAACTTTCTTTCAGCGGCCTAGGACTAACCGAAGCATCCTTGGTATCCTCAGCTTGCAACTCCTCTTAGGCAACTAGTGTAAGGTGAGTCAGTGGCGTTCAAAGCATTGAAAGTAAGCGCCACAGAGCCGCTGACCGCCAAGAACATAAGGGTCACCAGGCCAGAAGCAGCAAACTTAGAGCAAGTTGAAGGGAGGCCATGACAGACGTTTTCATCTCCTACTCCCGTAAAGATAAACAGTTTGTCCAAGCGCTCCATACTGCCCTCAACAACTTGAACCGTTCTGTCTGGGTGGACTGGCAAGATATTCTACCCACAGAGGAATGGTGGCAAGCGATAGAAGCTGGGATTGAAACGGCCAACAGCTTTATTATTGTTCTCAGTCCTGATTCAACCACTTCTGCGATTTGCCAGCAGGAAGTAGAGCATGCACTCAAGCACAACAAACGGTTGGTGCCTATCGTGCACCGGGAGGTTGAAGCCAAAGCTGTCCATCCAGCGCTCGGCGCACGCAACTGGATCTTTATGCGTGAGGCTGACGAGTTTAATGACGCTTTCAAAATCCTGATCAAGGCGCTCGATACAGACCTGGAATATGTACGAGTGCATACTCGCTTGTTATTGCGAGCCGTTGAGTGGGAACGTGAAGGCCAAGACTCCAGCTTTTTGCTGAGAGGGAGCGATTTAGAGGACTCAGAGCAATGGCTGAAGCATGGGAAAACTCGGGAGCCAAAGCCCACAGAACTCCAGATCCAGTACATCAGTGCCAGTCGCCAACTGCCTCACCTGAGGCCCAAACTGCGTACGGTGTTGCTAGTCAGCGTGGCCGTAACCAGCTTGCTTATGACGGTTCGCCTCCTAGGTGGATTGCAGCCGTTGGAGTTAGCTGCCTACGACCAGTTGATGCGATTGCGCCCCAGCGAGGGCCAGGATAACCGCCTATTGATCGTTGAAGTGACTGAGGAGGATATTCAGGCTCAGAACCGTGAGGGAGACCGAGGTGGTGGAACACTATCGGATCGATCGCTCAGTCGTCTTTTGCAGAAGCTAGAGCAATCGCAGCCCCGCTTGATCGGCTTAGATTTGTATCGTGATTTTCAAGCTCAGTCTCCAGAGCTAGCCTCACGGCTCAGAGCAGACAAGCGTCTAATCACCGTCTGTAAATTAAGTGAAACTGATGCTCAAGGTAAGCTTGTTAAACCAGGTGTTAAACCGCCATTTGAGATCTCACCAGACAGTGTGCCAGAACGAGTCGGCTTTAGCGATCTTGTGGCAGATGAGGCTCAAATAGTTCGTCGTCAGTTGCTAGTACACGCACCAGATCGTGAATTTTGTACAACCGAAAATTCCTTTGGTCTGATTTTGGCTCGTCGCTACCTTGAAATGGCGGGGAAAACCTATAAATCTCCTGTTACTCCGACGGGAAGCTATGTACAAGATTTGCAGCTTGGCGACACTATTTTTAAGCCCTTAGAGATAATCACAAGTGGCTACGCCGCAGTGGATGCGTGGGCCTATCAAGTATTGCTCAAATATCGCACCGATCAAGGTGACCCAGGCCGAATTGCTCGGCGAGTTAGCCTTGGACGAGTTCTGACAAACCAGGTTTCAGCCCAAGAGATTCAGGATCGAATTGTTCTGATCGGGGTCACTTCCAGAGAGAGTGTGAATGATTACTGGGGAACACCCTATGGTGAACTGCCTGGCGTAGTGGTACAGGCTCAGATGGTGAGTCAATTGCTCAGCGCAGTTTTGAATGGGCGACCTCTGCTGTGGTGGTGGCCACTCTGGGGTGATTGGCTCTGGGTCTGGGGGTGGTCTCTGGTAGGTGGTGTAATTATCTGGTACTTTAGAAGGTACCTATTTTTAGGGTTGGCAGGAGGGGTTGCCATCATAAGTTTGTGTGGACTCTGCTACTTTGTTTTCACAATTCAAAGCGGCTGGATTCCTCTGGTTCCTTCTATATTGGCCTTACTTGGGACAGAGGGGTGCGCCCTGTATCTCACGCTACAGCTCCGGCAGTAGTTATGAAACCTGAATCTACCGGACTATGGCTTCGGGTCGGTTTTCGAAGCAGCAGATTACTACGTTTAGCTTTGCTACTCCTGACTCTTTCCGGTTCTGTGCTCTGTCCTCAAGGGATCTGGGCTCAATCAGCTGAGCAACTGAATCTGACTGAGCGAATACGTCAGCTTTTTTCTCCACCGCAACGCTTAGGCACAGCCACTGGACGCAGTAGAGGTGGGGCAATTCGGAGTGCCAATTTGTGCCCGCGAGTCAGCGTGCCGCTGACAGCTTTAGTTCCCAATACTGAGGGACCTGTGTTAACCAGCGCTGAGTATCCAACCTTCTGGTTTTACATCCCCTACGCGCTGACCACTGAAGATGCTACGCAGGTTTCATGGCAACTTGTTCTGCGCGATGACCAGGACAACGACCTCTATCAAACGACATTTGCGTTACCTGAGGCCATGCCGCCAGGTATTGTTGGCCTTCAACTTTCCACCAAGGTTGCTGCTTTGGCTCCTGGCAGAAATTATCGTTGGTACTTCCTCGCCCGCTGTAACGATCCCTGGGGCGACTATGAACCGACTTTTGTAGAAGGTCTCATTCGACGGGATGCCTTAAGTTCTACCCTCACCACGCAACTCAAGCGCTCAACTCCTTGGAATCGATTTCTGATCTATCTCGACCAGCGCTTTTGGTACGATGCCCTGACGTCTTTGGCCGAGGTTCGTCGCCTCTATCCTGAAGACCCGGTGCTGGTGGCTGCTTGGACCAGCGTACTCCGAGGCATTGATTTGAACGAGCGAATTATCGGACAACCGATTGTTGGACGCTATTACGCTCCGTCAGAGAATTAAGAAGTAAATGTCAGTTGCTCACCAGTGCCAGGTGCCAGGCTCCGTACTTCCACCTCAGGTTGGTTAGAAATGTGACGGGATTTCGCCAGTCACTGCCTAGGTCGGCTGCGAATGATTAGACTGGGGCAGAGGAACTGTGTCAGTCTGCGTTTGGGGTGAGGCATGAAGCACAGGAGGTCGGTTAAGCTCTGTTGGCCTCCCCGCGCGGTCTTAAGGTTTGTGGTCTCTCGGTTTCGGACAATCGGCCCTGGCACGGGTGCGAAGTTGGGCCACATCGGACTGTCGCTGCTGTTGTTGACAGCGGTCGAAGCGCTCAGGGATGAGTCTGGATTGGCGCAGCCCATCGTGCCCGCACCGGATGGCACCGCGACCCAGGTGAGCCGCAACGGTAATCGTTTTAACATCCACGGCGGTCAACGATCCCGAGATGGAGCCAATCTCTTTCACAGCTTCAGGCGCTTTGGCCTCGGCCAGAACCAAATCGCCAACTTTCTGGCTAGTCCAGACCTGCGCAACATCCTGGCGCGAGTCAGCGGTGGTGAAGCGTCGCTGATCAATGGCCTGCTGCAGGTCAGTGGAGGCAATGCCAATCTGTTTTTGATCAATCCGGCCGGCATCGTCTTTGGCCCCCACGCCAGCCTGAACCTGCCCGGCTCCTTCTTTGCCACGACCGCCACCGGCATCGGTTTTGACTCGGGCTGGTTCAGCGCAGCGGGTGGCAACAAATACGCCGCGCTGGTCGGCAGCCCCAACACCTTCGCCTTCAACACCGCCCAACCGGGAGCGATCCTCAATGCTGGCAACCTGGCGGTTGGGGCGGGGCAGAGCTTGACTCTGCTGGGCGGCACGGTGGTGAGTACCGGGCAACTCAACGCGCCCGCAGGACAGGTCACCGTGGCCGCTGTCCCGGGCGAGAGCCGAGTGCGCATCGCCCAGGCCGGACATTTGCTGAGCCTGGACGTGCAGCCGCTGGCCGGTAGCCAGCCGGGGCGCTGGGCACTGCCCGTTCTCTCTCTGCCCATGCTGCTGACCGGCGGTGACGCGGGGCACGCCACAGGCTTGGCCGCCAACCCCGACGGCAGCGTTCAGCTGACCGGCTCCGGGCTGAGCGTGACGACCGGGGACACCGTGGTGCAACAGCTGAGCGCCCAGCGAGCCAGCCTGACAGCGGCGAACAATCTGACCCTGGTCGAAAGTCAGCTGCAAACCACCGGCGACTTGGCGCTGTTGGCCCGAGAGACGGTGCGGGTGCGCGACAGTATCGCGCATCCCTTTTCGGCCCAGGCGGGAGGCCATCTGTTCATCCAGGGCAACCGGGGCATAGATATCCTGGCCCTGAATCACCCGACCACGCCGTTTCAAAGCGGCGGCAATCTGAGCCTAATCAGCGGTGGCAATATCTCGGGCGATGCCCACTTTGCCAGTGGTGGCCGGTTTTCTCTGCTCAACCTGAGCGGCGGGCCGGGCCAGTTCGTCAGTCTCTATGACCCGATTATCAGCTCTGCGGGCGACGTCACCTTCGGCGACTACACGGGCGTGTCCCTCAAAGTGGAGTCCCTAGGCAGCATCAGTGGCGGCAACATCACGATCACCGGGCCAGACGTGGCCCTAGACGGCCCCGACCCAGATATCCCCATCCTGACGGGTGGCCCTGCCTTAATTCTGCGGGCGGGCGTGGCAGCACTGGCCAACGCCCCCAACCTGCTGGGGCAAACCGTGGGTGGCACCCCGTTTAACGCCTTTGGCGGGCCGTCGGTCGGCATGATCACGGTCGGCAATCTCTCGACCGCAGGCGGCCCAGTGATTTTGGCCGCCCCAAACAACCTCTATCTTTTGGGTAGCGCGATCAGCTCGAACGGCGGCAGTATCGCTCTCACCTCAGCCAACGGCAGCCTCAATGTGAGCGGCAATTTGTCCTCAAGCCCTGGGCCGCTGTCCCGCCGGACCCGTTCTCCCGGAGCTATTCGTCTCACCGCCGCTGACAACATCAACCTTACTGGCAATCTGTCTGCCGACGCTGCCGTGCCGTTTGTGCCTGGGGCAGCCGTGACTTTTACCGCCGGTGGCAACATTGCGGTTGTGGGTGTGCTCAGAAGCAGCGGCGGCTCCATCCGGCTCACTGCCCAGGACAACATCGTTGTCACAGGCGACGTGCAGACGGTTTCTGGAGGCAGCAGCGGCGGCAATATCACGCTCGCCAGCCAAACGGGCGCGATCACCAGCGCCAATCTCCTGGCCTCCGGCGCATCTCGGGGCGGCGCAATCACTCTAACTGCCCGTGAGCGGATCACAACGGGTGTCCTAGACGCCCGGTCTAGCTCCAGCTTTGGCAATGGCGGCTCCGTCAGCCTCAATTCTCCAGGCGATATTGCCGTAGCCGCAATCAACGCCCAGGGAGGCTCGGGCGGCATTGGCGGCCAGGTGAAGATTGCCACCGACCGCTTCTTTCGCGCCCTGGGTACTTTTAGCGCTCGCAACGGCGTTACCGCCAGCATTTCGACGGTGGGCGGCGCGGGCAGCGGCTCGATCGTGATTGGGCATGGTGGCAGCCTGATGGGCACGGCGTTCAGCGTGGGCGATGCTAGCCTCAACGGCACCGCTGGCGCGATCACCACGGGCGCAGCAAATACGATTGCACCGCTACGAGCCTTCCCTCGCAGCTATACCCAAAGCCGGATTCGGCTCTTTACCCCGCCGCAGCCCTTCCAGCTGCCGTCGTCCCAGCCATTGACCGCACCAGGCCTGCCTCCCTCCCTGATTCAAGATCTGCCGCCTAAAACACCGCAGAGCCCGCTCTCGGCACTCGTGCCGGAGCCAAATAGGCCGGTGCCGCCCCTGAGCCTTGATCCTGGCGTAGCGCAGATCGAGGCGGCTCTCACTAGCGAATTTGCCCAGTATCTTGGCTTGGCGGGGGGCGAGACAGCAGCCATCACCAGCCTAGAAGAGGCTCGCAGCACGCTGCGTCGCATTGAATCACAGGTTGGTGTGAAACCAGCGCTGATCTACGCCGTCTTTGTGCCCAGACCGATGGCCCCCAGCCAGATCAAACGCAATCCAGACCCACCAGATGATGAGGACAGCCTGGAGCTGTTGCTGGTGTTGCCGGATGGCCGCGTCATCAGTCGGCCAGTGCTTGCCGCTAGGCGGGCTCAGGTGCTGGAAGTAGCCCGCAACTTCCGGCGCGAACTGACGGAGCCTTCCCTACGCGAGCGCAGCGACTATCGGGTGGATGCTCAGCAACTGCACCGCTGGCTCATCGCCCCTCTGGAGGCTGAGCTACAAGCTCAGAACATCCAAAATCTGGTGTTTGTTGCTGATGCCGGTCTGCGCTCTGTCCCCCTGGCCGCCCTGCACGATGGTCAACGCTTTCTAGTCGAGCGCTACAGCCTGGGCCTGATGCCCACGCTCACCCTGACCGACACCCGCAACAGCAACGTCAAAGCGGCTCAAGTCTTGGCCATGGGAGCCTCTACATTTGCTGACCAGGATCCCCTGCCTGCGGTACCTGCCGAGCTGTCTGTCATCAACCAGAACCGATGGCCGGGGCGCTCATTTCTCAACGAAGGCTTTACCCTGGCCAATTTGCAAGAGCAGCGTCAGCAGCGTCCCTTTGGCATTGTGCACCTGGCGACCCATGCTGAATTTCAACCGGGGTCTCCCGCCAATTCCTATATCCAGCTTGGGGATGGCAAACTGCGCCTAGACCGAGTGCGTCAACTCGGTTGGAATCAGCCGCCCGTGGAGCTAGTGGTGCTGAGCGCCTGCCAGACGGCGCTGGGCGACGAAGAGGCCGAGCTGGGCTTTGCAGGATTCGCCGTCCAGGCCGGAGTCAAGTCGGCTTTGGCAAGTCTGTGGGCAGTCAGCGACGAGGGCACCCTGGGGCTGATGGCCGAGTTCTACCGTCAGCTCAAACAGGCCCCGATCAAAGCCGAAGCCCTACGGCAAGCGCAGCTCGCCATGCTCAGAGGCACGGTGCGCTTGGAGAACAGTCAGTTGCGCTGGTCGGGAGGGACGCTGCCTTTGCCGCCCGAGCTGAGGGCAGTGGGCAACACAGACCTATCTCACCCGTACTACTGGTCTGGCTTCACGCTAATCGGCAACCCCTGGTGAGCAACGCAGGAGCCAGAGCCAGTCAGTTTTCAGAGGCGGGGTTCAGCTGCGAGCAGCGCAGGCGCGCACCCTTGAGATCCGCGCCCTCCAGACGGACGCCCTGCAAAACTGCAAACCAGAATGACGCGTGGCGCAGGTCGGCGTTGCTGAGGTCCGCATGGCAGAGATTGGCCCCCGAGAGATCGGCGGTGATCAGATCGGCGGCGATCAGCCGGGCGTGGTCGAGCCGGGCGAAGCGCAGGTCCGCACCGCTCAGATAAGCCCGATTCAAAACACAGTGGCTCAGCCGGGCAAAGCGCAGACAGGCCCCCCGTAAACTCGCGCCGCTGAGATTCGCGCCGCTCAGATTGGCTCCGGTCAAGTTCGCCTTGATCAGCCGGGCGTCTTGTAGGTTGGCCCCCTGCAGATCTACACCGGAGAGATCCACCTGGTTCAGGTGGATGCCTGCAAAATCTCGCTCGCCTGCGCTGTAGCGAGCCAGCAGCGTCTGAGCATTGCCAGGCCCTCCCATCGCTGCAGAACCCGACAGCCCCAGCAGCAAGGCTGAATCAAAACCGAGTCCAGGTCGAGGCACAGGCATGGGATCGATCATGGGTCTGGAGGTAGGCACCAAGGTGATAATCTGAAGCGCAAAGGGGAGCAGCTGAGCGCATAGCTTAGTCAAAGTTTATAATGTGCCGCCCAAGCCACCGGCATCCTTGCTGACGGAGATCCCAAACTGTCCCTACGCCTGATGATGGTCCGCCACGCCGAAGCCCACGGCAATCGTGAAGGTCGAATGCTCGGCCACCAGGAGACGGCGCTGACCGCCCACGGCATCAGTCAGGCCCAAAGCCTGAAGCGCCAGCTCCAACAGCAAGCCGTGCTGCCCAACTGCCTCTACACCAGCCCACAACGGCGGGCGTGTCAGACCGCCCGCATCCTGGCAGGCTCGTCTGGCGTTCCGATTCACGTCTGTGAGGATCTGCGCGAGCTGGATCAGGGCTTGTTCACCGGCCTCACTTGGGCCGAAGCGTATCACCGTTACCCCGAGCTGTGTGCCCGCCTAGAAGGGACGTCCGACTGGTTGCCGGTGCCGGGAGCAGAATCGCCCCAAGCCGCCAGAGTGCGGGCTGAGCGCTTCCTGAGCGCCCTGCTCAGTTCGTCCCCCGACCCAGCGGCACCCTGCCCGACGATCCTAGTGGTGACCCACGGCGGTTTGTTGCCGCATCTGCTTTGTGCCTTGCTGGGCTCGGCGCGGACCTGGGGCATGAACGCCGCTGCCACAGCTCGCTTTGAATTTGTCTTAGATTGGCAGCGCTGGCTGCAACCCGAGGCCGTGCATCGCTTGAACAGTACGCTCTGGCGAATTGAGCGTTTCAATGACACCTCCCACTTAAGCCAGATGCCGTAGAGCTCAAGCGTTTAGAATGATCTTATTAGTCCTTGATATCTGGTGACACAATTTGGTGACGCGGATCGCCGTCCTCCAGCACTTCTTCTCATAGAATCTGGCGCATAAGCTCTAACCTTTAAAAAGCTGACACGTTGCTTGAGTGTTTCCGATGACCAACTCTACTGAGCCGACCTCGGCTAGTTCCGTGCCTCAAGAACTGCTGGAGCATCTCGCAGATCTCCTGCATACTGATCAGGTGCTTGACGACATTGCCGATCTGCGACAAAAGGATCAGGTGCTCCACGACATCTTGGCCGTCGATGTCTGGGCCTTAGCGAAGACGATGGACGAGTTTCAGCCGGGCTTTTGGGCCGCGTTCATGCGCAACCGTGCTGAGGCGACCCGTCGCTTCATTGAAGCTCGCAACCGTCGCGCTCGCCAGGAAAGCTCGACCCGGCATCCCTTCTTCGACTGAGCGCGTGCTCGCGTTTGACAGCGGCTGTTTGACAACTCTTGCTTAGAACTGCTTAGAACGCCTGGATCCACTCGTGGATTTCGTACTCGGTCCAGACGCCATTTTGCCAGTAAGGATCGGTTTCAACCAAGCCTCTCACTGTGGCCTCGTCGTCAGCGTCGTAGATACCAAAAACCTTGCGCAGGTCTTGGGTCGGGCCAATGGTCACCAAGAGGCCTGCGTCTTTGAGTTTTTGCAGATTGTCCAAGTGTGCCTGCCGATAGGGCGCTCGCTTTTCTAAGACATCCTCGCAGTAAGAGCCCCAAAGGACATACTTAGGCATAGTGCTAACTCCGTAGGGTCACATTGAACTTATCGGTCAGGGCCTCGCGCACTTTTTGATGCACAGGCTCAACTTGCGCGTCGGTTAAAGTGCGTTCCGCCGAGCGGTAGACCAGGCGGAAGGCCAAACTACGCTGACCGGACGGCACCCCTTCGCCCCGATACTCGTCGAACACCTCCACTGACTCCAGCAGCGGCCCCGCCGCGTTGTTAATCGCGCGTTGTAATTCAGACACCGACAGCTCAGCGGGGGCAAACAGCGCCAAATCCCGGTCTGAAGCAGGATAGGCCGAGTAGGGGGCAAATAGGGCAATCGGCTCGCGGTCCATCGCATCCATCAGAACGTCTAGATCTAGTTCGAACCCATAGACCTCATCCGGTAAGTCGCGCTCGCGGCGGAACTGGGGATGCAGCTGCCCCAGGCTGCCCAACCGCTCGCCCGACACCCACAACGAAGCCGTGCGTCCGGGGTGCAGGCGGGAGTCGCGGCGGTCGGGCTGGTATTCCACGCTCACACCCAGCCGCTGAAAGGCTGATTCCAGTAGGCCCTTGGCGGCGTACCAGTCCAGTGGGCGGCTCTGGCGTTGCCAGTTGCCCAGGGTCGGGTTGCCGCCCAAGATGCCACCTAGGTGCTCGCTCTCGCGGTAGCCGTCTTCAGTGCGCCAAAAGACGCGCCCGACTTCAAAGCCGCACAGCGGGCCATTGCCCTGGTTGAGGTTGAGCACGAAGGCCTCGACCAGTCCGTCCAGCAGCTCAGTGCGTAGCGCCGCGTATTCGGACAGGAAGGGATTGGTCAGACAAATCTGCCCGCTATCGCTAGGGGCGACCAAGGAGTAGTGCACCAGTTCGGTCAAACCCGCCGCGCGGAAGACTTCGCGGATCTGCCGCTGTAGCTGCTGCTCCACCGACAAAAAGCCCAGCTCGCTCTTAACGGGCAAGGTGTCGCTGAAGTTGTCGTAGCCGTGCAGTCGGGCGATCTCTTCGATCAGGTCGATCTCGCGCTCCATGTCGCGGTAGCGGTAGGGAGGCACACTGACCTGCCAGACGCGCTCTTGGTCCCGGCTGACCGTAAAGCCCAGGCAGGTCAAAATGCGCTCAATGGCGTCGGGCTCGATTTCCTCAGAGTCCGCGGCTTCGCTGTCGGTCTCGGCCACCGGCCCCAGGATCTGCGTCACCCGATCCAGGCGCAGTTCAATCGTGCGCGGGCTAATCTGCCGGAAATCGGCTACGGCCTGAGCAACAGCCTGGCCCCCGGCTAGTTCGGTGATCAGGGCAATGGCGCGGGCAATGGCGGTCTCCAGCTCTGCGAAGTTGACGCCGCGCTCGTAGCGGGTCGAAGCCTCGGTGCGCAGGCCCTGAGCACGAGCGGAGCGACGGGTAACCACCGGGTCGAACAGAGCAGCCTCTAGCATCAGGTTCACGGTGTGGTCAGAGACTTCTGAGGTCTCGCCGCCCATGATTCCGGCCAATGCCACGGGCTGATCCTGGGCCGTGATCAGCAGGTTCGTGGGCTGCAACACTCGCGCTTGGCTGTCGAGAGTGGTCAGGCTCTCACGCGGCTGGGCGAAGCGAACGCCAACCCGGTTGGGCGAGCCCAGTCGGTCAGCATCGAAGGCGTGCAACGGCTGGCCCCACTCCAGCAGGATGTAGTTGGTGATGTCCACCACGTTGTTGATCGGGCGGGTGCCTGCGGCCTGGAGTTTGCGCTGCAGCCACTCGGGGGAGGGGGCAATTTTGACGCCTTCGATGCGGGTGCCGATGTAGGCGGGGCAAGCTTGGCGCTCCTCGACCTGCAGCGCCAGCAAGGCGGGGTTCTCGGGGATATTCAGCTCGGGGGCAGGGGGCAGAGTCAGGCTGCCGCCAGTCAGGGCCGCGACCTCGCGGGCAATGCCGATCATGCTCAGGGCGTCGGCGCGATTGGCGGTGGAGCTGAGGTCCAGCACGACGTCGTCGAGAGCCAGCAGGGGGCGGACATCGCTGCCCAGCTTGAGATCGCGGTTCTCAAACACATGGATGCCTTCGGACTTGGTGGCCAGGCCCAACTCGGCGAGTGAGCAGATCATGCCCTCGGACCTGACGCCGCGTTTATCGGCGACGCGGATTTTCAGGGGAATTTTGGGCAGTTCGGTGCCGACCACCGCGACGGGCACCAGCTGGTCGGCAGCAACGTTGGCCGCGCCACACACGATATGCAGGGTTTTGGTGCCAATGTCCACCTGGCAGACGTTGAGCTTGTCGGCGTTGGGGTGGGGCTCGCAGCTCAGCACGCGGCCCACGACCACGCCATTGGCCCAGGTGCGCCGGTCCTCGATCTCTTCGACTTCGAAGCCCGCCATGGTCAGCGCGTGGGCTAGATCCTCGGGAGAGGTTTTGAAGGGCACGAGTTCGCGCAGCCAGTTGAGAGAGATCTTCATGCTTGGTGTGTGTACTTCCCTTGAGTCCGCCCAGGACTCGATCGTATCAGCCCCTTGCGAGGGTCGCAGCCTGTGCCGCCGCGAGCCTGACCTAAAATCGACAGCAGAAACGCAGCAACGTCAGGAGCGCCGGGTTCTATGTCCACTGACCCTATGACTCGGATTCCGCCGCTCGAGAGTGGCGACCGCCTCACGCGTCTGGAGTTTGAGCGGCGCTATAAGGCGATGCCGCAGATCAACAAAGCGGAATTGGTGGAAGGAGTGGTGTACGTGGCTTCCCCGGCACGGGTTGCCGAGCATAGCAGACCGCATCGCAAAATCATCACCTGGTTGGCAGCTTACAGCGCCGCCACACCTGGCCTAGATTTCGCGGACCACGCCACTGTGCGCCTGGACGCCGACAACCAGCTGCAGCCGGGGGCTTTGCTACGGCTAGAGACGCAGGCCGGGGGCAGTTCGCGGATTAGCCAAGATCACTATCTCGAAGGTGCGCCGGAACTAGTGGCCGAAATTGCGTCCAGTAGCGCTGCTTACGACCTAGGTTCTAAGCTCAATGCCTATCGTCGCAATGGGGTTCAAGAATATGTCGTCTGGCAGGTTTACGAAAATCGTCTGGACTGGTTCTACCTTGAAGAAGGCCGCTATGTCCTGCGAGGACCAGATGCTGAAGGGTTGATCCGCAGCTCAGTTTTCCCTGGCTTGTGGCTCGCAGTCGATGCTTTACAAGAGGGAGATTTAGCTCAAGTCTTGGCGGTTTTACAGCAGGGGTTACAGAGCCCAGAGCATCAAGCCTTTGTCGAGAGCTTGAACCGTCAGGAGTCACAGGCCCCTGGGGGGGCAAAACCCTAGCGTTCGTCGCCAAAGTTCCTAGTGTTTTGCCTGCGCGTTCTCTCTGCGTGTGCTCTTCGGGATAGTATTCGCAGGTTGTCGAGGGTTGACAGACCACCTTCGGACATGGGATTGATGTGATCTATTTGAAAGCTTATTCTATTTCTGCTCTTAAATCCGCTCGTTGCACAGGTTATAAAACCATCGCTGTCTGTTTGTTTTGCATACACACTGTTTCTCAATTTTTGGTAATACTCAAAGTCTCTTGTTTTGATTTCGAACAGCGGCAAGCTATGAATATCCACTGTGTCAGGAATTACAGTCGCGGGCGGAACGACTCTTTTAGGTCCGCACAGATCGGGATACTGAATCTTTCTGATCTCAATGGCAAGCTGATTGATGAAATATCCCTTGTTGTAACCAAACAGCACTCGCCAAAAGGTCCGTTCGTCATCCCACAAAGAGTTGACGTAGTTCGCCTCCTCTTGTCTGGTGAGTGGGCTGAAGATGATATGGTGGGCTACTTTTGCCAGATCACACTCTTGGCGATTCCTGAACGCTAGGAAGGTGGGCTTAGTTTCGTTCTGTGCATAGTATCGGAGGATATTCCTGATATCTTCATCTCTATAGCCGATTAGAGTTTCGTGATTTGCGAAATACTCTCTCTTTACTTTTCCAAAAAGATAATCTAGTTCTTGATCGCTGAGACTCTCTCGCTCACCTAAGTCAACCGTTTCAGTTTCAAAAAGGTATTCAAGGTTATTGAGGAAGGCATCATACATTTCTTCTGTGTCGTCATATACCAAGACCTCATAGTTTCTGCTGGCCGGATCTTCTGGGATCTCGGTAGGTTCAAGAATGGCGAAGCAGTAGATGCCAAGAGGCAGTCTTCTGAGGAACTCTATAGGCTCTAGCTCGCTGGTATCAACGAGACGGTCCATCATTCTGGCAAACTCTTCCATCAGCTTGACAGAGATTAACTGAACTATTCTTTTCTCTGTTTCTCTTGAGGGTGGAGTGTCAGGCCAATCTACTGGAGGGTCCAGTTCTTTGGGGTTTACCCAATTGATCCTGTTCTGCCATTGATCAATGAAGCTGACGATGTAAGCCTTTTCTGTGCCGCCAGCCGCCTCTCCACGTAAGGCCCGGCCAATCATTTGTGTCATCAGAATTGTGGAGGTTGTCTGACGGGTGAGAAAAACAGTTTGTACATTAGGCAGATCCACGCCCTCGGTCAGTATATTGACGTTTACTAGTACATCAATCCTGCCCTCTCTAAAATCTTGGATGCTCTGCTTGTTTTCTCGGTTAGAAATATTGCTGCCTGTTGCCTGATCTCTAATCTCTGATACCACAGCTTTTGACTTAATCTGTCTATCATTAAATAATCCATTGAGAGCAATGGCCTGTTTGATATTAATTGCGAAAACTAGCAACTGCTTATATCTCTCTCGGTTATTCACATAGTGATCAACGATTAGATGGTTGCGTTCGCTATTTTGAGCAATTTCTTCAGCTATGTTTTCTGGTAATTTGTCAGAGGCTTGCACTGCCCTAATCTGTTGGTCAGTCAACCTTCGAGACACATCTAGCCTGGTTGCTACTTCCTCAAAGACAGGCTCAGCTAAAATGCCTCTTGCGATCAAAGTCCTCAAGTCTTCTTTGAAAATGATATCGTCAGGAAAAATCCCTCTCAGTAGCCCTCTTTCATCCTCAGCAGTTCTGAAAGGCGTAGCGGTTAAGCCGAGCATTTTAAAAGTACGACCGCTACTCAGGTTTTGCTTGAGGGCCTGAATAAGATTGCGATAGGTTCTGGCTGTGGCATGATGAGCTTCATCAACAACTAGCAGGAGTTCGTCAGTATGTCCGAGCCAGCGATCAATTAGATAATTGATGCCTCTATTCAAGCTGTCTTTGCTGGCAATGATAATGTCATCATCTGCCTGGATATTTACAGGGCGGTCGTGCTCAGGGCTGCCTGAAATAATGCGATAGCGAAACCTTTCCCTGTTGCCAGCCAAGTTCAAATAAGCATTATCTTTAATCGTAAAAAAGGCTTGATTGAGCAGCTCGTGTCGATGGGCAATCCACAGGACCTTTTTGTGTCGACCGATGAAATTTCTCAACAGCCAACGAACAGCAGTCAAGGTTTTGCCGCCACCGGTTGGCAGGACGAGTAACCCCTCAAAAGGAGTTGCGTTCTTCCTGTCTAAAGCTTGGATTGCCTGAGCCTGGTATTGATAAAGCGACCTGGAAGAATCTCCCGGACTGACTTGAATCGTGCCTGAACACTGGACGGTAACCATGTTCACCATACTTCCTCCTAGCTACTTGCGACGGGTGAGGGGAGTGGGTTCACTCTGGTATGGCATTTTTCCCAAAGTCAGCCCTGGGTTAACCTCTCCTGAAAATTTTCCACAGCGGGTTGTGGCAGCCAGATTTAGAAGACAGCCATTCTTGAGGTAGAGAGAAGAATTCCCTTCTCAGCTCCAAGCGTGGTTTTTATAACTTCAGGAAGGTCTTGTGCCCGCTTAGGAGCATCCTGTTTACGCCTAGGAAATCTCTCCACAGCGTTAGGAGCGATCTGCACATCCCTAGGAACTTGCTCCTCAGGCTTAGGAAGCATCCCTCCAAACTTAGGAATTCTCGCCGCATCTCTAGGAAGGAGTTCCTTGAGTCTAGGATTAAGCTCCTAAGGGTTAGCAGAGATCTCCTCACCCTTAGGAGACTGCTCTTCAAGTTTGGCAGGGGCTGCGGCTGCTTCAGCCTTGGATCCAGTCCAGCCAGCTGGAAGGGGGTGGGTCGCCGCAGCCGCAGGGGCTGCGCCATTGCTTGAGCACGAGCGCGGTTCCTAGGCCGCCCAGGGTGAGGCTGCCGATCAACAACAGCAGGAACAGACGGCTGACCCGTTTGGGCGGACGGTTAAGCTTCATCGTCGGGTTGCTCAGCGCTTGGGAAGGGCTCAGACGCGAGTCACCCTGGCTCCTAGTCTAGCCCTCAAAGATCGCTCAGGCGTTCGTACAGGCGCGCAGCGTCGCCCTGAATCACCAGCGTTTTGCGCCGTGACTTCTCGCCGCGCAACAGTGAGACCTGGCCCTTGGCGACCCCTAGGTAGTCGGCGAGCAGCGCCACACAGGCCTGATTGGCCCGCCCCTCGACCGGCGGGACGCTGAGCTTGATCTTGAGCGCGTCATCCTGCCAGCCCACAATCTCCGACGAACGGGCGCGCGGCTGCACCCAGACCTGCAGCTCCAGCCGGTCTGGGTAACAGTTCACGGCCTGGTCCGGCACGGCCACGGGCGCGGCCTAGCTGGCCAGCGACAGCCCCAGCCGCACCCCCAGCGCCGCGTGCACAAACAACAGCGACAGCACCAAAATACCGAACACGGCATGGAAGCTGCGCACCTGCGGCTTGTCGCCCCAGAAGCCGCTCAGCGAGAGCCCACCATTGAGCGCCAGCAGCGCCAGCGCCAGCGTGCCCGTCCAGAAATGGGGACTCTGCAAAATTGGCTTTTGTTGGATCAGCAGCGACCAGACGCCGCCGACATAGCCCAGGGCAAAAAAAGTCAGCAAAATCGGGGCCCAGAGCCGATGGAAAGCGCGGGCTTTTTGATCCTGGAATTGCCGCGCTCGCCAACCCTGCACCGCCACCACATTGCCGACCACCCCCAGCACGATGCCCATCATCAGCGGATGGCCCCACTGGGTGACCGGCGCAGGTAGGGTGCGCAGAAAGGCATTCAGCCCCTCAAAAGCTTCTGAAAAAGTCTCTAACATTACCGACTCCCCTGCAGGTTGCGAATAGCGGTCTCAGCTTCGGTGGCAGCCGGGGCGTTGTTCTGCGCCCGATAGAGTTCCAGCGCCCGGCGATAGGACTGCAAGGCCTCAGTCGCCTTGCCCTGGGTCGCCAGCAGAATGCCCAAATTGAAATGGGAGCTGGCGTAATCCGGATTGAGAGTCAGCGCCCGGCGATAGGCTGCCGCCGCCTCATCATATTTCTGCTGCGCAAACAAGGCCACGCCCAGATTGTTGTAATCGCGATAGAGATCCTGCGAGCCCACGGCGATGCCCCGCTGGTAAGCTGCCGCCGCCCCAGTCGCATCGCCACTGGCCTGCAGCGCATTGCCCAGGTTGTAGAAGGCCGCGTTGGAGCGATCATCGGCCTCCACGGCGCGGCGGAAGGCGGCAATCGCGCCGGGCAAGTCGTTCTGCGTCTGCAGCGCCAGGCCCAGCGCATTGTGGGCCGCCGCATCGCGTGGGTCGATCGCCACGGCGCGGCGGAAGGCGGCAATCGCGCCGGGCAAGTCGTTCTGTGCTTGCAGCGCACTGCCCAGGTTGCGACTGGCCGCGCCATTGTTCGGCTCCAGTTGCAAGGCGCGGCGGTAAGCGGTCACCGCCCCGGCATAGTTACGCCGCTGCAGGTAGAGATTGGCCAGCGCGTAGTGGGCCAGCGCCGACTCGGGCCGCAGGTTCACGGCCTTTTCGTAGGCTGCCGTCGCACCGGCGAGATCATTCTGGGCCAGCAAACTATTGCCCAGGCCCAGGTAGGCATCCACTAGGTTGGCGTCGAGCACGATGGCGCGGCGGAACTCGGTCACAGCGGCGGGACGGTCGCCCTGGTCGGCCAGCGCCACGCCCAGGTTGTAGTGGATGCCCGCCACATTGGGGTCGATCTCGAGGGCGCGGCGGTAGGCAGCAATCGCCTCTGGCTTGCTGCCCTGCTCGTAGAGGGCGATGCCCAGGGCATAGTGGGCAGGCATGTAGCGCGGGTTCAGCTCCAGCGTGCGCCGATAAGCGGCAATCGACCCCGTCTTGTCGCCCTGCGCCCGCAGCGCCAGGCCCAGGCTGTAGTGGGCCAGAGCGTAGCGGTCATCCAGGCGAATTGCCTCGCGGTAGGCACCGACCTCTTCGCGGGCATTGCGCAGGCCCCGGTAAGCCAGGCCCAGGTTGTAGTAAGCCTGTGCCGAAGGCTCGATCTCAATGGCGCGGCGATACTCAGTGACTGCGCCATTAAGATCGCCTTGGTCGTAGAGCGCCAGGCCCAGACCGTAGTGGGCGGGGGCGTAGTTGGGATTAATGCCCAGCGCCTGACGATGCGCGGCAATCGCCCCCGGCAGATCCCGCTGCTGGCGCAAGGCCACGCCCAGGCCGTAGTAAGCAGGGGCGAACTGGTTGTTCAGCGCGATGGCGCGGCGGTAGGCGGCGGCAGCGGCGGCGGCGTTGCCCTGCTGCAATTGGGTGTTGGCCTGTTCGAGCAGCTGGGGGGCGGTAGTCTGCTGGGCCAGAAGCGCCGTCTGGGGCGCGAGGCTAGCAATCAGGACGCTGCTCAACAGACAGAAAAGCGGCTTGCTCATCGCGGATTCAAACAACCACGCTAGTAGATCTCGAACACACTAGACATTAGCCGGTTCGGTCTTTCCAGAAAACCGCAACGAATATTCTAGGATGCCAGAGTCTGACTGTGGCGGCTAGGTACGGAGTATGAGCGAGTTGGAGCGGCCTGACAGCAAGAGCGTCAGTAGCCTTCTGACAAAAGCGTTTGCTGCACAGTCCGCTCTGTCTCGGAACTCTTCAACGATCCGGTTTTCTGGAACTTCTCAAGAATTCTGAAAGTGGCTTGCCCCATTCAATCCGTCCATCGGCCAACCTGAGATGCTGCCAAAGTTCCTGATTGTCGATGACAGCAAAACAGTCCGTGCCCAGATTCGTCAAATGTTCCCTGAGAACACGGTCGAAGTCTTGGAAGCCCAGGACGGCACTGAGGGGCTCGACCTCATCTGCCAGCACAAGCCCGACTTGATTTTGATGGACTTCTTCATGCCGGGCCTGAACGGCTGGGAAGTTATCCTGCGGATCAAAGCCGATCCCAAACTGCGGCTGATTCCCGTGGTCATGATGTCTGGCCGCAAGCAAGAGGTGGTTGAGCAAGCGCCCAAGCTGTTTGAATATTTCGAACTGGTCGAGAAACCTTTTGGCCAAGAGACCTTAGTGCGAGCGATCAAGTCAGCGCTCACCAAGGCCAGAGCCCGCAAGAAGCCTGCCCCGCTCCCGCCTTCTCCGCCTGCCCCGGTCAAACCGCAGTCCAAGAATTCAGTCCCTTCAGGCGCAGAGACCCAAATTTTAAAGGCGCAACTCCAAGCGGAGTTCAACGAGAAATACGCCAAGCTGCAGGCGGAGTTTAACGAGAATTATCTCAAAATCCAAGCGGAGTTCCGCACCAGACAAACCAGGATGCGGACGGAGTTCAACGAACAACAAGCCAAACTGCAAGCCGAATTCAACAAACAGCATGCCAAGACTCAGGCTGAATTCGGCAAACAGCAGGCCAAACTGCAAACTGACCTGGAGGGGCTGCGCAAGCGGGTCGCGAGCCTCATGATGTTTAGCAGCCAGAAGCTCAGAAACCCCTCCTCTCCAGCGGGCACGATCAGATGCACTCTGAAGTTAAAGAGCCGAAGAAATCGCTCACAGGCCTCGTGAGCTAGAAGGCGCAGCGGTGCGCTCTGACCCGGCCTGTGAGCTCGGCAGAACCGTGCTAACCGGTATTGCGCATGCCTGCGGCGATGCCGTTGATCGTCAGCAGTGCCCCCCGCAACAGTTCACCGCGGGAGTAACGCGAGCGGATCACGCCCGTTCCAGCCGGTGGCGCATTGGCACCGCCTTTGTGCTGACGTAGGCGCTTGAGCAGCGATGCTTGCAAAAAGCCCAGCGGCACAATCGACCCATTGCGCAACTGAACCGAACGCTGCAAATCGGGGTCGCCGTCTAACAAGTGATCGTGCTCGGTAATCGTCAAAATCAGATCGACCGTACAGCGGTACTCAGCAGCAATTTTTTCAAACAGACGCTCGGCCATCTCCCGGTCTTCTGGCTGCGCCAGCTCGTGCACGTAGTGGCGGGCGATTTGCAAGTCGGTTTTGGCCAGAGTCATCTCCACCTTGGAGACCACCATCTTGAAGAACGGCCACTTGAAATGGAAATAGCGCAGCAGCTTCAAGTGCTCCTCCGGTTCTTGGTCCACAAATTCCTTGAGGGCCGTGCCCACACCGTACCAGGAGGGCAACAAGAAGCGGCTTTGCGTCCAGCTGAACACCCAGGGAATCGCGCGCAGACTGGCCAGATCCTTTTTACCGCCGCGCCGCGCCGGACGCGAGCTGATCTGAAGCTGGGAGATCTCTTCAATCGGCGTGACCTGATGGAAAAACTCCACCAGACCCGGATCTTCGTAGATCAGGCTGCGATAGACCTCACGCGAGCGGACGGCCAACTCCTCCATGATCTCGTTCCAGGGCTGGATGTCGTCGAAGCCAGTGCGCAGCAAGCTAGCCTGGATCACGGCAGTGGTTACTGTCTCCAGGTTGTATAGCGCCAGCTCTGGCAGCGAGTACTTCGAGGCCAGCACCTCACCCTGTTCGGTAATCTTGATCCGCCCGTTGATGCTGCGCCCCGGCTGGGCCAGAATCGCCTCGTAGGCTGGGCCGCCGCCGCGCCCCACCGAACCGCCGCGCCCGTGGAAGATGCGTAGCTCGACACCCGAGTGCTCCACGGTCTTGTGCAATGCCTGCTGAGCTTTGTAGATCTCCCAGTTGCTGCTCAAGAAGCCGGAGTCTTTGTTGCTGTCGGAGTAGCCGAGCATGACCTCTTGCAGATTGTTGTGGCAAGTCACATAGCAACGATAGAGAGGCAGCTCCAACAGGCTAGCGATCACCGCCGGGGCGCGCTTGAGGTCCTCCACGGTTTCAAAGAGGGGCACCACCAGCAGACTGCCGGTGCAGGTCGCCGGGTCGTAGAGCCCGGCTTCCTTGGCCAGCAGCAGCACCTCCAGCAGGTCGGAGGTGTGGTGGCTCATGCTGATCACGTAGGTCTGGCAGATCTCTGGCCCGAACTCGAGCTGCAACTGACGCACCATGCGCAAGGTCTCGATGGTCTCGCAGGTCCTGGCCGAGAAGGGCAGCTCAGCGGGGATCAGCGGGCGACGGGTTTGCAGCTCGGTGCTCAGCCAGATGATCCGCTCGTTTTCGGAGAGTTCGTTGTAGTTGCGCGGCAGGATCTGCAAGTACTCGGCAACTTCGGCCAGGGCATCGGAGTGGACGCTACTCTCTTGACGGATGTCGAGGTAGGCCAGGTTGAAGCCATAGATCTCCACCTGCTGGATTAGGGTCTCCAGTTGTGAGCAGGTCAGGCCGGTCTCTTTGAGGTTGCGCTGGATCAAGTGCAGGTCGGTCAGGAAGTCTTGGACCGTCGGGTAGCAGTTGCTGTTCTGCCATTCGCGGGCGTCATGGCCCTCCTTGAGCAGGCGATTGCGTTCGCAGGTGTTGTTCAGCCGCTCCAGCATATAGGCCAGCTTGAGGCGGTAGGGCTCCTGGCGAAACTTGATCGCATACGTCTCGTAGACGTGGGGCATCGAGCGCTGGTCCTGCTCCAGTGCCTCCAGCAGGTCCGGCATCACGTCGCACCAGTGCAGCGACAGGCTCAGTAGGTCGATGAGATTGGCCACCGATTTGCTGTACTTCTCCAGAATCAGACTGCGCTGGTAGCAGGCCGTCTGCCAGGTCACCTCCGGAGTGACCGAGGGGTTGCCATCGCGGTCGGAGCCGACCCAGGAGCCGAATTTGCAAAAGTTATAGTCGGGCGGGCGCAGGTGGGGAAAGGTTTCGGCCAGCGAGCGCCGCAAGCGCTCATAGAGCTTGGGCGCAGCGTCGAACAGCACTGCCTGGAAGTAGTGCAGACTGTAGTCCACCTCGTCCAGGACAGTAGGCTTGAACTGGTGCAGCTCATCGGTGCGCCACCACAAGCGGATCTCCTCGGTGAGCTGGGCGTACAGACTGTCGATGCCCCAGTCGTCGGTGACCAGCAGCTGCCCGTAAGACATCTGCGCATCGGGGCGCGGCTCGGGGTCGAGGCGGTCCAGTTCCCGGAGCACCCGGGCGATGCTGCGCTGCTTGCCCCGAATCGTATGGCGCACGATTTCGGTGGGGTGGGCGGTGAACACCAGCCGCACGTCCAGGTTGTCAATCAGATTCTGGATGTGTTGGGGCGGGACGTTGAGTCGGCGTAGCTCTGCAAATAGCCAGCGGAAGGTGCCTTCGCCTCTACGGTCCGGCATCCCGAGTTCACGGGGGTTCAGGGTTTGCTCTAGGCGGTGTTGCTGCTGGCGGTAGAGCTGTTCTTGATCGCGCTGCTCGTAGTGCTGCTCGACGATGTTGATCAGCTGGAAATACAGTGCAAAGGCACGGGCAGCCCGGATCGCCTCATTGAGATCCAGCGCCTCCACTAGCTTGAGCACCTCGGCCTCCGGATATTGGGGGGCTTGCCCCTCAGGAGAGCACATCGAGCGCAACTGGCGCAGCAGGTCGACTAGCTCCTGTCCGCACTCCTCGCGCAGCACCAGCTCCAGCAAATCTTCCACTAGCATCAAGCGATGGCGCAGCAGCGGCGTCGCCGCGACCAGCGGCACCGACTGGCCTGGGGCAGTTGGCTGCTCGCGGAGCATCCCTGGCTGGTCAAACGACTCTTCTGGCTGACCCTGACCCGGCATCCGCAGCAGTGAACTCATAGTGGCCCTAACCTATGCAAATCCATCCCCCAATTCTAGGGGGTTGACCTGGCAAGACCGATGTTTGCTACAAGCAGAAATTCCGTTTATTTTTGACGGTCAGATGTCAAAAGTTTGAGAAAGGTGGATGGGCAGCCACCCCTGTGGGGCCTGAGCCACCTGCTTGGGCAACCCTCCGGGACCGCCACTTCAGCTCAGGGGCCGGTCGGTCAGGGGCAAATCCAACACCGGCAGCCGTTCGCCCCGGAACAATTCTTCGCTTTGCTTGCCCAGCTCGATCAAGGCATCCTGAACCACAGCAGCGCCTACCAACCCTAACAATACGGGTCCAGTCGCCAGTGCTACTAGCCAGGTGGGCGGTTCGGCAAATTCCCCTGTAAATGGTGGGTGGGTTGGCGGCTCAGACGTCAGCATAGGAGAATTGCCGATTACGGCTTGACTACGATCTATTCCAGTGTAAGCTTGCTGGCGATTGGTACTAAAGAGGTATGAGTCAGTCCCAGACCGTTTCTCGGCCCAGGTCCACTCCCCATTCCGCTCAGGATGCTGCGCTGCGCTTGGCCTTGCAGGTTCTGACTGCTGGCTTCGCGCCACAAGGCATTCGGGTGCGCACCCGGCTGGTTGAGGGCTGGCTGCAGATTGCCTGTGAATCGGAGCAGGGGCCGGAGGTGGCCACGATCTTGCCCTGGGTAGCTGCCCTGCTGCGAACCCTGCGCCCAAGCGGGGTTGCGCATGTAGCCGTCTGTGGGCAGCGCACTGGCGAGACTCGCCCTCTCTGGGGACGCGGGTTTCGGCTGGCTCAAACGGCTCAGAGCGCTCCTGCCCCAACCAGTTCTCTCGGCCAGCTGTTGCAGGCAGCGCTCGCGTCCCTGGGGGTTGTGGTCTCGGTACAGCCGCAGGGGCCAGATCTACACATCAACTGCCTATCTTTGGGCAGCATTGACAAGCTGCGCCTGGCCGAGCTCATCGTGCAGACGCTGCGCAGCAGCCAGCAGACGCTGCGCAGCGCTCGTGTGGTCCATCAGATCGCGGGCCAGTCCGCACCGGAGTGGATCCTGACCCTGGATTTGCGCTCGCCTGCGCTCATGGCTCAGGCTTTGGCCCGCTGGGGCGATCTGCGGGCGCTCACTTGGCTGGTCAATTGGGCGCTGAAACCCTTTAGCCTGCGGGCTAGCCTAACCCTGCGCGACCACACCCTGCACCTAGACTGCCATGCTGGCGGCAGCCCCGAGGGGTTGGTCAGCCAACGGGCACGGGTGCTGGCGCAGCTGTCGTCCCTGCTGACCCGCCTCGATCCGCAGGGGATTCACCGCGTTGTTCTTCAGGCCTGGCAGCCACAGGGGCCTCAGCCGATTTGGGTGGCGCGGCTGACCTTGCCTACGACTTCCCCCCTTGCAACCGAGCTGGCCCAACAGGGCGAGCTGGCAGCGCTTTCGGTTTTGCTCAGTCAGCTGCTCAATCCGCAGTTGGCGGCTCAGCTCTCGGTGCGGAGCACGCGCGTGAAGTTACGTCTGGTCGCACCCCTCTTGCACGTGGTGTGTGAATCTGTCGGCGGCCCGCCGCCGCAAACTGTGACCCGACAGGTCGCCGACTGGGTGGAAGCTCTACAAATCTCTGGGGTCACAGGCGTTCGCCTCTACGGTCGGGCCGCAGGGCAGGCTCAGCCGGACTGGGCCTGGGGGCGCGACTTCTTACAAGCCTATTTCTCGACTGGCGAGCTTGAGACTGTGGCAGCGGTCGCAAAGCCCGCCGCCGATCACCCAACGTCTGAGCCCTCTGCCCCCGAAGCCGTCCTCGAAGACTGGTTGCGCTCGGGTCGGGAGCCCTCGTTGGGGGTTCTGGATTGGTCCGATCTGGCCGAACTGGGCACAGATCTCAAGACTCGCTTGCGTCGACTCGGTCGCTCTCAGCTTGACCACTGGGGTGCCCAGCTCTTGGCGCTGCGCCAACGTCGGGCTGACCAGCCCACCCAACCGGCTCGTCCAGTCCAGTTGGCTGCTCTGACCTTAGGCCTAGGGCTGCTCACGGTTTTGGGACTGGACTATGGCTTGCGACAGACGCTGGGCCCGAGCCTGATAGCCGCGCCGGAGCAGTTCAGCCGCGAACTGGCCACCTCTGAGCCACTGCCCCCGGCCCTGAGCTTAAACAATCCGCAGCTCGACGCCAAATTGGCTCTGTTTCGGCATCACTTGGCCCTGGGCAAGCCAGCCCCGGAGGTTTTGATCGTGGGCAGTTCGCGGGCGCTGCGCGGCATTGACCCGGCAGCACTGGCGCAGGACCTGGCCCACCAAGGTTACAGCGGTGTGGCGGTGTTCAACTTCGGCGTCAATGGGGCAACGGCCAAGGTAGTGGACCTGCTGATGACCCGCTTGCTGCCCCCCGAGCAATTGCCGAAGCTGATCATCTGGGCCGATGGTGCGCGCGCTTTCAACAGCGGACGTCATGACCTGACCTATCAGGCGATCGCTCAGACCGAAGCTTACAGCCAGCTGCTCAGCCGCCCTCCAGCCTTGGCCCAACCGTCTGCGAAGCCCAGCCCTGACCAGCCACAGCCCCCCGCGCTAGATCTTAGGCATCAGGCCAAAGCCAAGCTGATTCAGGTTTACAGCCAGTTCACCAGCAGGCTAATCCCCCCCACTAGCAGCGAACAATCACCCGCCCTCGCTTCTCCCAGCTTGCAGGATCTCAATGAGCACGGTTTCCTGCCCTGGGCGGGACGTTTTGACCGCTCGACCTATTTTCGCACCCATGCCCAGGTTTCCGGTCGCCATGACGGCGACTACCAAAACTTCAACCTGAACGGGGAACAGATGCAGGCTTTGCAGTCGATGGCGACCTTTTGTCGCGAGCGAGACCTGCCGCTGGTGGTCGTGAACATGCCGCTGAACGCCGCCTACCTGGACGCGACCCGCAGCGCTTACGAGCAGGTTTTCCGCAGTACCTTGACCCAGATCGCTCGCCGCGAAGGGTTTCTGTTCCGGGATCTGAGTCTGATGTGGCCCGGGCGGGACGATTATTTCTCAGACCCTAGCCACCTCAATCAGCAGGGAGCCAAAGCGGTTGCTGCCACTCTAGCCGCAGATCCCCTGATCTCTTGGCCGGTGTCAAACCATCGCCAGGCCCAAGCCCGCTGAGCAAGCCGCATGTCTGATTGGACTCTGGATTTTCTCTCGCCGCAGTACGCACTGTTTCTGGCGGGGCTGCTGGGGCTCTACTGGCTGAAGCTGCCGCTACAAGCGCGGCTGACAATCTTGCTTGTGGCCAGCCTGCTGTTCTACGCCAGCTTTCAGCTGCTGTTTGTGCCCTTGCTACTGGCGCTGACCGGGCTCAGCTTCTGGCTCGGCCAACGGTTGCCGCCAGCCGCTGACGCGTCGCGCGGTCCGGGGCAAGACCGTCAGCGACGCTGGCTGCTGATTGCCGGAATCTCACTGCAGGTCTTGCTGCTGCTGGGGTGCAAGTATGTGCCGCTGGGCGCGAGTGGCAGCCTCGTGCTGCCGTTGGGGATTAGCTTCTTTGTGTTCGAGAGCATCGCCTATCTGGTGGACGTTTACCAGGGCGGGCCGGTGAGCCGCACCTTCCTGCGTTTCGCAACCTACAAACTGTTTTTCGCCAAGCTGATCTCCGGCCCGATTACCCACTACCAGCCATTCGCGCTGCACTACCGCAGCTTGCAGTTTCCGAGCCTGCCCCGCTGCGTCGATGGGCTGTGGTGGATCGCCTGTGGCGCGTTGAAAAAGGGGGTGCTGGCGGACCACCTAGGGCCGCTGGTGGATCTGACCTACGAGAACCTGGAGCGGGCTGGCAGCAGCAATTTGTGGCTGGCGGTACTTGCCTACGCCCTCCAGATCTACCTGGACTTCAGCGGTTATACCGACATGGCCCGTGGTAGTGCATTACTGCTGGGCTTCGAGCTGCCGGCCAATTTCGACTTTCCCTACCTGAGCTTGAGCGTGGGCGACTTCTGGCGGCGCTGGCACATAACCCTAGGAGACTGGCTGCGGCAGTACCTCTACTTCCCTCTGGGGGGATCGCGGGCTGGGCTGGGGCGGACCTGCGCCAACCTGATGCTGGTGATGCTGGTCGCCGGGCTGTGGCACGGCAGCGGCTCCCTGCGGTGGCATAGCCTCGGCCAGAGCCCGGTAGGAGGCTTCTTGCTGTGGGGAGCCCTACATGGCAGCGCGCTGATCGCCCATCGGTTGACGGTGGCGGCCTCGAGACGCTTCACCTGGCTGGACGCTGGGTGGCAGACGCTGGGCGGCCAACTGGCAGCCTGGGGGCTCACGCAGAGTTGGGTGGTTCTGGCCTGGATCCCGTTTCGCCTGCCTGAGCTCAATCGGGCCAGCCTGGCCTTCGGTCATCTCTGGGGTCAACCGGCCGATATCCAATTTGCCCAGAAGGTCTACCTAGAGGCGATAGGGCTGACGCAAGCGCAGATTTGGCTGCTCCTGGGGGGGCTCACGCTTGCGATGCTACTGCTGGGGGTCTGCCACCGGCGAAGCCAACGACCGCTCAACTGGCCGGTGCGGGCCTTCTTGGTTCCCTTGTGTCTCTACGCGGTTTGGCTGCTGCGGCCCGCCAATGCCCTGCGCTATATTTACTTCGACTTCTGACTTCTGAGCTGAGACGTTTAGACGCGGCGTTGAGCCCTCTCCAGCAGCCGTTGCAGCTCGTCCATGCTCGGGCATCGCAGGGGTCGGTCCGTTGGGTAGGCGGGGGACGTAAAACGGATATCGACCTCCCCCGCCCCGAACAGACTGAGTAAGCTATCAGTTAAGGCTCGGACCTGTTGGCTCAGTCGCTGATAAGCATATGGGGTTGGACAGACGACCACCAGTCTGGGCGGGCTGCCGGAGAGGCTCCACTGGCAAGGGCTCAGCAGACTCCTCAACGAACACTCCAGACTGTTGTAAAAAGTTTGAGGCAAGTTTTTCGCTTCCATGCGCCTGAGCAATCTCTCCTATCGCTCGTCAGTGCCGCTGCAATCGCGTTTCCTGGCAGCCGTTGATCGGCTTGGTCGGGCCAGCGTCTCGGTGCCATTTGCTTTACCCATACTCCCAGCTTGCCAGACGGCAACAGGAGAGTCTTGAGAATCCAGCCCAAATCCGGGATTGCGGCAAACAGGTCAGAAGGAAATCTGAACTCAGGCTAAAGTGCCCTTCACACTTCAGGCCAGATAAGTCCAGCCGCGTGGAGTGCTTCTACCTCGAGGAACTGTGGTTAAGTGCTTGAACGCAAGCCATCTGCTCACTTCAGCGGTCGCCGCCGCAGGCTAGCCTACTGAGACTACAAGCCTGGGTGGGGGTGAGCTCATTCTTGAGAGACAAGCGGAGGGCTGGCCAGCTCAGCCACCGGAACGCAGCTGGGACAGTGACTCCAAGGCGGTGGCATAGCTCAGGGTTCGAAAAGCATTGATCACAATTTCTTTTTCTTCTGAGGTCAGTTCGGGCGACGCGCTCACCCAGAGCTTGAATAACGCTTCCTGACTGATGCTGTTCGGCACGATAGGCATAGTTCAAGTCACCAAACTATTGCAAATGTTAAGAATATTTCTCAAACTGAGCGATGCCTAATCAGGTTCGAACGCGCAGGCTCAGACCCCAGCATCGTCAGACCAGTCTCACCACCCCTATAACGACTGTCGCCAATAGAATAGCGGAAAAGTTTCCGCGAGTGGAACGGGGGTCACATCGTCAACCTGGTCTTGGCCCATCTCACTCCCTTAGGGGCGGCGGCCACTGGGCGGTTGCGTTAGCCTAGCGCGGCTGACGTCCATTACTAAACAGGCAGTTCCTCCAGACCGTAATTATTTGTAAAGCCCCGACTGTGTCGCTTCACGCTTGCGGGGTGTGTTTCACCCTTTGGCCTCCCCATGCTCCCTGCTGCTCTGGCTTCTTGCCCACTGAGAAATCTCCGAGGCTGGCCGCAGCCACAAGCACACCCTAGTGAAACCACTTGCGTGCAATCCCTTAAGTCGGGTGACACAAGGGACGCCTCAGAGCGTAAGCGACCGAAGCGAAACTCGGGCGAAGGAGGCTGCTTCCCCTGTGAAAGCCCTAGCTGCGCGGTCGCAGTGGCTCAGAGCGGGGTAACAGTTGAAACAAGCTGGGCGGAGCCGCTTGGCGAAAAGCACCGCAGTAATGCAGGGTCATCACCGCTTTGAAGGCCCAGTGGTTGGGGGGGAGGTCGGTGAAGACTCGGGGCAGGGTTTCTGCCCGGTTCTGAGTGCAGGCAGCGGCGAGTTGTTCTGAGGTCAACTGGGCTTGAGCGGTTGTCGGAGCGGGCGAACGGGCGGGTCGGAAATCTTGAGCGTGCAGGGGCACTGCGACGCTCACCGTCAACGGAATGGCTACGATTGCCAGGAGATTGCGGTTCATCGAACCCACTTCGTGACTGCGATGGCCATATCTAATCTTATTCCGCCTAGCCTGAGATGTCCGCCTAGTGAGCGAGGAGATTGCTACTGTGCCCGAGCGGCTGCCCTAGCTGGCTCAGGTAGAATCTATGAGACAACCCGCGAACCAAAGCACATTTGATCCAGACCCGCATGAACAACTTGCTCCGAGCGATTCAGAATCGGTTGAATTCACCGGCGTGGCGGAGATTTGCTGCCATTGCTCAGCCCTATTGGTACCCCACCCAGCAGCGAGGTGGCTGGGTTTTTCTGGGGCTTCTGATGCTGATGCTGGTGTTTGTGGCAGCGATTCTGTTCGCTCTGATTGCTCTGGCAAGCTGGGTCGGTCAGAGTTTTTTCTCAGAGTTCTTCAATGGCATTGCCCCAGGCTTGAGCCAATGGGTCAGTGGGGTGATGAATTCCTGGGTGGGTTACACACTGGGTCTGGGGCTGATTTTTACGCCGATTTGCTTTTTTTGGGTCAGGCGACCCCTACAATCTCGCTGGCAGCAATGGGCTTTGTTGGCGGTCCTACTTTTGCTCACGTTGTCGGTCACTGGGATCAATGTGATCACTAGTTACGTGGGCAATTTCTTCACAACAGCGCTTCAGAAGAAGGACGCGGTAAATTTCTGGAAATTCACCTATGTCTATGCAACTGAGTTTATCATTGCAATTCCAATTGTTTCTTATTACAGCTATGTTCAAGATAAGTTGGGACTGTACTGGCGTCAGTGGCTGACTGGCAGTTTTCTCGAAAGATATTTTGGCAATCGTTCATTTTACGAGATTAATTCAGACCCAGATATTGATAATCCAGACCAGCGTCTGAGCGAGGATATTCGCTCGTTTACTCGCTCGACGCTGATCTTTTTGCTAATCATCCTGGGCTCATTATTTGATCTCCTTTCGTTCACGGGTATTCTCTGGTCTATTTCGGTACCGCTAACGGCAATTTTGCTGCTCTATGCCCTAACGGCGACGCTCGGGGTCAGCGTTCTGTTTGGCAGAAGACTGGTCGGTCTAAATTTCAATCAGCTCAGGCGAGAAGCAGATTTTCGCTACTCTCTAGTACATGTCCGTGACAATGCCGAGTCAATCGCTTTTTATCGAGGCGAGGAGCAAGAGTCCAGCCAAATCCGCAGGCGGTTCTTGGCCGCACTCAATAACTTCAATTTGCTAATCGGTTGGCAGCGAAACCTGAGCTTTTTTACGTCGGGCTATCGCTATTTTGTGATTATTTTGCCCTCGATTATTCTGGCGCCTGCTTACTTCGCGGGCAATATTGAGCTGGGAGTGTTGACCCAGGCGAACTTTGCCTTCGGTCAGATATTCGGGGCGATTTCGTTGATTGTGAACCAGTTCGAGAGCCTGACGACCTATGTCGCCAGCGTTAACCGACTGGGAGATTTTTCGGAGGTGCTGAAACCGGATGCAGAGGCGCGCAAACGGGGCGGCAGTCTGATCGAGGTCGAGACCGCAGCTCGCATCGCGCTGAGCCAAGTGACTCTGCAAACCCCCAACTATCAGAGCACGCTGGTTCGCGACCTCTCGCTGACGGTTCAGCCGGGTGAAGGCTTGCTGGTGATGGGGCAGAGCGGCTGTGGCAAGAGTTCGCTGCTGCGGGCGATTGCCGGTTTATGGCGTAGCGGCTCGGGGCGTATCGTTAGGCCAGAAAATGACGAAATGATGTTTTTGCCACAGCGTCCTTATATGATTTTGGGCACGTTGCGCGACCAGCTGTTGTATCCGCATCTGAACAGTGACACACCCGAGGCAAACCTGCGCGCCATGCTGGAGAAGGTGAACCTGGCGAACTTGCCCGAGCGGGTAGGCGGCTTTGATGTCGAGCTGGATTGGGGCGATTTGCTATCGTTGGGGGAGCAGCAGCGCTTAGCCTTTGCTCGGTTACTCTTATCGCAACCTGGTTACGCGATTCTGGATGAGGCGACTAGCGCTCTGGATGTCAGAAATGAGCAAGCGCTTTACGAGGAACTGCAGAGAACTTGCACGGTTTACATCAGCGTTGGCCACCGCACTAGCCTGCTGAAATATCACCGACAGGTGCTGGAAATGGATGGCGAATCGGGTTGGCGGTTGGTCTCCGCTCAGGATTATACGCCGAGTGCAGGCGTGCCTCTCTAAACTCAAGCTCCAGGCAAAGCCCTGTCGGTTGCGACCGACAGGGCTTTGTGCACTCAGGTAAAATCGATGAGACCGCCTAGACACTGAAGTCCATTCGCTAGCCACTCGCATGAATAGCCTACTCCGAAACGTATTCGACCGCCGTTTGTTAGCGCGCTTCTGGGCGCTGGCTCGGCCCTATTGGTTTTCAGAAGAGCGACGGGGAGCCAGAGGGCTGCTGGTGATCGTGCTGCTTTTGTTTCTAGCCGTGACGGGCTTGAATGTGGTGATCAACTACGCGAGTGGTTCTCTGTTCACAGCGCTTCAGAAGAAGGAAGCGGCGGCGTTCTATCAAGGCTTGTACACGATTGGTGCCATTTTTGTGGTGGGCATCCCGATTACCACGATGGCAACCTACGTTAGAAATAAGCTAGCGCTTTACTGGCGTCAGTGGATGACCCAGCATTTTCTTTCGCGCTATTTCGGTCATCGTGCGTTTTATGAAATTAATTTCAATCCAGAGATCGACAACCCGGACCAGCGGATTGCTCAAGATATCGATTCCTTCACACAGTATACGCTGAGTCTGCTGTTGGACATCTTGGGCTCAATCATGAACCTGATCGCCTTTTCGGCGGTCCTCTGGTCGATCTCCCAATCGCTGACTCTGGTGTTGGTGGTCTATGCGGTAGTTGGCACGCTCGTGACCCTGCTGTTTGGCAAAAAGTTGACCAGCCTCAATTTCAATCAGCTCAGGCGGGAGGCTGACCTTCGCTATTCGCTGGTTCACGTTCGTGACAATGCTGAATCGATTGCTTTTTATCAGGGCGAAGCTCAAGAATCTAACCAGATTCGGGAGCGCTTGGTCCGAGCGATTAGGAACTTTAATTTTCTGATCGGCTGGCAGCGGAATCTGGGCTTCTTCACGACTGGCTATCGCTACTTGACTACGATTGTGCCGCTGTTGGTGATCGCGCCGCTTTACCTTGCAGGTCAGCTGGAGTTTGGCGCGATTGTCCAAGCTAGCGGTGCGTTCTCGCAGATTTTCGATGCGATTTCGCTGATTGTGTTGCAGTTTCAGGGGTTGACGGCTTACGCGGCTGGGATTGAACGTTTGGCCACCTTCTCAGAAGCCCTGGAGCCCGATACTGAGTTCCGCAAGCGCGGCGGCAGCCTGATCGATCTGCACTCAGAGGCTCGAATCGAGCTAACGGATGTCACGCTCCAAACGCCCAACTATGAGCACACGCTGATCGAAAACCTCTCGTTCGCAGTTCAGCCGGGGCAGGGCTTGCTGATTATGGGGCAAAGCGGCTGTGGCAAGAGTTCGCTGCTGCGGGCGATTGCGGGGCTTTGGCGCAGCGGCTCGGGACGCATTGTCCGGCCAGAGATTGAGCAGATGATGTTCTTGCCCCAACGCCCTTACATGCCTTTGGGCACGCTGCGCGACCAGCTACTGTACCCTCATCTAAGCAGCGACACGCCAGACTCTGAACTGCGGCTGGTTCTGGAGAGGGTGAATCTGGCGAATTTGCCTGAGCGGGTGGGTGGCCTTGATGTGGAGTTGGATTGGGGCGATTTGCTGTCGTTGGGCGAGCAGCAGCGTCTGGCCTTCGCCCGTTTGCTGCTGTCTCAGCCGCGCTACGCGATTTTGGATGAGGCGACGAGTGCTTTGGATCTGCGCAATGAGCAGTCGCTCTATGAGCAGCTACAGCAGATGAATGTGGCTTACGTGAGTGTCGGCCACCGCGCCAGTCTGCTGAAATATCATCGGCAGGTCCTGGAGATGGATGGGGAGTCGGGCTGGCGCGTGGTGCCGGTGCAGGATTACACGCCCAGCGCGGGGGTTCCTCTTTAGGCTCAGGGTTCAGGTGGAGCGGTTCCAGACCTTGTGCGCCAGCCTAAAAACCTGGTCCACAAGGTTCTGAAGCGAGGTTCCGGCCCGAAGCATGTCAGTCAGTCGTTGCGCAGGAGGCCTGGGAAACCAGAACCGAAGAACGTCTTCAGATCGTTCGGTTTTCAAGGGGAACCTTCCTTAGCCTCACTGCCCAACTTGTGATGAGACATAGTTTACCTGCCCAAGCCACCTGATTGGGTATTTGGTAGAAAGCTTATCTGTCTAACTACCCAGATGAGCGGCGGCAGATGAACTCGGCAACCCACCAATACTGCTCAATAAGCTCAAGAGATTAAGCCAGCGACCAAACTTTGTGTCAATGATTGCGCAATCAAACCATCTGGATCAAGTGTGGGGTTAAAGATTGTAACTTCTAAGCCCACTGCTTTGGAGGAAGCCATGAGAATCTTGAGAATGCTACTGAGTTCCTCAAAGCTAAACCCATCTGGCATTCGATAGTCAACCGCAGGCATGATTGCATCGTCTAGAACATCGACATCCAAGTGAATCCAGAATCCATCTAACGGTTTCTGCAATAGACGATTGAGTGCCGCTTTTGCTGCGTGTTCTGCGCCTTGCTGTCTCACCTCTGCTAAATTTTGCACATCGATTTGACTGAACCGCACATCCTGACTTCCTTCCTGTTGAGCGAGTGCTGTATCTCGATAACCAAACAACACGGTGTCCGCCTCACAAACTAGCGGTTTTAGCCCATTAATGTTTGTGAGAACGTCTGGACCTCGACCTATGGCGAGCGCTAAATCCATTGATGCCACTTCGCCGTTAGCTTCAGCTTCGGGCTGGTAAAAATCGGCATGACCGTCTAGAAAGAACAGCCCATAACGTCCTAGTTTTCGTAGTGCCAGAAGATTTCCAAGCAAGATACTACAATCTCCACCCAGCACGATTGGGAAGCGTCCAGCGCGGACGACCTTTTCGACGACTTGGGAGAGCGAGCGCGCATACGTTGCAATACCGTTACCATTCAACACCAACGTTTCAGGATCACGCTGTGGATTATATTCTGGCGCTTCAACCCGCGTTTCAAAATCAGCAGCTATTTTCTCGTAAAACCCTGCATTGCGGAGTGCATCAGGTAATAAATCAACTCCGGTCGGTTTAAGACCCAAAATAGACGGTGCTTCAACAATTGAAAACCTTGATTGTGCCATTACACCATTCCTGCTTTTATTGGCAACGGTAATCATTCATGTCTAATATTCGATTCTCGATATCAACTCACCAATAACTTGTCTTACCAATTGATCCCAAAAGATAAACTCTCAACGGTCGATGTGCAGGAGCGTTGTTAGGCTGAAGCGTCGTCAGTCTCTTGCTTTGTAACGCGTTTGACCTCGGCTGTATCCCAATAAAAGGGACGTGCCTCTAACATCTACCCATTTCGCACAGTGAATACTTGGGCCATCGGCATGTCGATCTGGTGTCCTGTCTTGGCTGTGGCACGCACTTGCGACAATGCTAAAACGCGCTCGTCATCAAGGGAAAAGTATTCTGTCTCGTCAGAACGGAAAGTCTGCCAAATGTGAAAAAAGACTGAGAAGAACTTTTTAATACCCTCAGCCCCTCGATAAACCCCAGCGTAGGGTAACGATTCAGCTTGGTGAAGTGTAAAGTCAGGAGCAAGCAAGCTAAACGCCTTCTCATAATCTCTTTGTTGCAGTCTCTCATAAAACTCCTTAATGATTTGGATGTTTTGCGCAGACATGACAATCTTCCTTTGCTAGAAATTGAAACAAGGGCTATGTAGACGCTTTACTGGATTTATAGGCCGTCACAAAGAACATTGTGACACCATTCCAATAGCCTTCTTGGTATGCGCCAGTTTGGATTGCGGTCGTAAGCCTAGGCGTCATGACTCAGGGCTTGCGGCATAAGGTTTGAGTTCAGCGGCCACCTAGGCGGTCCGCTCCAACAAAGGGTTAGGCAGCTTTAGAGTTCCTTTTCCAACAAAACAGACTTGCCCACGAACCATTACTGTCAGCTCTGAGCTGCCTCGGACGATTGCCTGAAGCTCACTTGGCCGGTTGAGAAATCTGCCTTGCGTCAATAGAAGGTTCTCGCCAGGTGTTGCGAGTTTATGCGTGACCAGATAAGCAGCCGCTGGCCCTGCTGCGCTACCAGTCGCGATATCTTCAACTCGGCCATCGTTGTCCCAGGTCCGGCCTTCTCGACGACCTACGTCAAGGACATAGACAAACTTGGCTCCCACACTTGCGAGTAGAGCCTCGAAGTCTCGCACGACTATCTGGGCAGCTTCCAGGTTCGTACTGATCGGTACGATTAGGTAGGGTAAGCCTGTAGAAACGACTTGTAACGGTAGATTCGGAGCCAGATCAGAGCTAGAGAGGTTCAGGGCCTTCAGAAACACGTCGCTTCTTGCCCGTGGAATCGCAGCTTCCACTCTCGCAACTCCTTGATCCATTTCCGCCAAATAAGAGGCAGCTTCGCGACGGCTCGTCGCAGGAATGCTCTTTGCGGCGGTCACGAGTTCGAAGTGAGCTACCGACTCAGTCGAAAACAACTCTGCGTGCAAGAACGCTGCGGCACCGATGATCGGGTGCCCTGCAAACAGAAGCTCCTCCTCCATGGTGAAGATTCGCGCCCGGAATCTTGATCTTCCTGGGAGCTGATGCAGGAAGATGGTCTCAAACTGCCGCATCTCTTGTGTGATGCGTTGCATGGCTAATGTGGGCAGCTCGTTATCTAGCAGGAACACACTTAGACCGTTGCCTGATAATGGCTCACTAGCAAAAACATCGACGAGCGAAAAGGGGAGCGTTCTTAGGTTCATATGGGTACCTAACGATGAAGCTAACCAGAGCGCTGCGGCCCTCATCTTGAGCCGATCTATTGATGGCGCATCTGCTTAAGCGACTTTTTAGACGTCGGACGTAAACAACCTAACCTGATCATCATCACTAGACAGTTTGACTATTTTCTTGAACCGTAATCCTAGCTTTTCTAGAAGCTTGGCCGAACTATCATTGTCTGCTGATATTATAGCCACAATGCGATCTAAGCCCAAAACAGTTTTTCCATATGCCATCACAGCCGAGGCTGCCTCATAGGCATATCCTTTGCCTCTAAACTCCGGAAGCAAGGCAAATCCAATATCCACGTCTTCTAAGGAATCTCGTTTTATCAGGCCACAGAGCCCAACCGAAATATTACCATTCTTTAGCTCAGTCAAATATAGCCCAAAGCCAAGGCGTTCGTACATATCAACGGGTCCCTTCAAAATATAGTCGCGAGCACTGTCAAGGGTTCTCACACCTTTATCACCAATGAACCGCAACCACGAAGGATCATTTAAAAGCTCAAGGATAAACTGGCTATCTTCGACCGATAGCCTACGAAGAGTTAGCCGTTCTGTTTCAAGGACTTTCACAGTCGCAGCACCTTATTTCCCTTGGATACCGGATGATCGCGTGGTCGAGTTTCCCTGACCTCAAAACCTGGAGTGAGCCCAGGCATCGCCGTGTGTTGTCCACCCGCAGGCATAGCAACTCCCCGCCATGGTCTCAGGGGAAAGGCTCTGGTCGCAGATCCAGGGCTCTTGATCGCCTGAGGCCGGTGGACCCCGAACCGCCGAGGTTCATGCAGAAGAAGGCTCCTTCACAATAGCCGCGATGACTTCATCTGGGTAGTCAGGCAAGACCACACAGGAGGGTCGCCTCACCGCCAGGTCTGGGGCTCACGAGCAAGCGTTTGCCCTAAACCACAAAGCAGTTGCCCTAAACGAGTCAACATTCTCGCAAACCAGAAAGCGTTCGCTGCAAACTAGAAAGCATTTGCCCTCGTCCAGAAAGCGTTTGCTGCAAACCAGAAAGCGTTTGCTGAAAACTAGAAAGCATTTGCCCCAGATCAGAGAGCGTTTGGCCGCAACCTGTGAGCGTCTGACCCGGTGAACGAATGGCGTAAAATTTCGAACCCAGGAGAGGCAAGATCTCAAACCCCTAAACTTGCCTCCCCTCACCCGAACTCGGGACAGGGGCCGGGGGAGAGGGCCTCAGTACTGCGTGGGCGAGCTATTCCACCAGCAGACCGCGCTGGGTCTGGCGAGAGCGGATATCCTCGACGCGACCCAGCGGGATGGAGTCGATCAGAACACGGGTGTAGTCCCGTTTGGGAGCATGGTAGACCTCTTCGGCAGAGCCGATTTCCTCGATTTTGCCCCGGTTCATCACGATGATGCGGTCACTCATGAACTTGACCACACTCAAATCGTGCGAGATAAAAATGTAGGTCAGACCGAACTCTTGCTGCAGCTCCTTGAGCAGATTGAGCACCTGGGCCTGCACCGACACATCCAGCGCCGACACCGACTCATCGCAAATAATGAACTTGGGATTGAGCGCCAGCGCCCGAGCAATACAAATGCGCTGCCGCTGACCGCCCGAGAACTCGTGAGGATAGCGATTCATCGAATCCGGGTTGAGCCGCACCCGCTCCAGCAAATAGGCCGTCCGGTCACGGCACTCGCGATTCGTGAGCTTTGCGCCCTGGTCGTTCTTGTGCAGACGCATTGGCTCCATGATCGCGTCACCAACACTCATGCGCGGGTCCAGCGAACCGAACGGATCCTGGAAAATGATCTGCATGTCCCGTCGCAGCTGGCGCAGCTCCATCTTGCCCAGCTGCAGCACATCTTGGCCCTCAAACAGCACCCGGCCCTCATTCGGCTTCACCAGGCGTAGCAGGGCGCGGCCCAGGGTCGTCTTGCCGCAGCCCGACTCACCGACCAGCCCCAAAGTCTCGCTGGGGAACACGTCGAACGACACATCATTGACCGCCATCACATAGCGCTGCGTCTGGCCGAACACGCCCCGAATTGGGAAATAAACCTTCAGGTTCTCCACCTTCAGCAGCGGCGCTTGGGTCTGCAACTGGCTGATGTGCGCCTGCAACTCGCTAGCGCTGACCTCAGCGTTTAGAAGCTCTGAGCGCTCGGCGTCCAGGCTGCGCTCGCAGATTACGCAAGCGCCCCTCTCATCGAAGCTCTCCTCCATAAAGTCCGCCACCGTGGGCAGATACTTCAGCCGTCGGTCCAGCCGGGGGCGGCAGCTCAGCAAGCCGCGCGTGTAAGGGTGCTGCGGCTGCGAGAAAATATCCACCACATTGCCGGACTCGACGATTTTGCCCCGATACATCACAGCCACCGAGTCGGCGATCTCAGCGATCACGCCCAAGTCGTGGGTAATGAACAAAATCGACATGCCCCGCCGGTCGCGCAGCTCGCGCAGCAGGTCCAAAATCGTGGCCTGCACGGTCACATCCAGCGCCGTGGTCGGTTCATCGGCGATCAGGATCTCAGGATTGCAGGAGATCGCCATGGCAATCATCACCCGCTGCAACTGCCCGCCCGATAGCTCATGCGGGTAACGGTCGAGGATCGCCTCAGGCGTGGGCAGCTTCACCTCCCGGAACAGATCCACCGCCTGGTGACGGGCCTCGGCCACCGAGACATCCTGATGCAGCCGGATCGCCTCCATAACCTGGAAACCGCAGGTGAACACCGGATTCAGAGACGACATCGGCTCCTGGAAGACCATCGCCAGCCGATTGCCCCGGTAGTGGCGCATCTGGCTCTCCGGCAGCCTGACCAGATCCACCGTCTTCACGGTTGGGCTGCCGTCTGTGGGCTTGGTGTGAAACAGCACCTGTCCCCCTGTGATCTTGCCAGGAGGGCAGGGAACCAAGCGCATCAAGGCCAGCGAGGTCACCGATTTGCCCGACCCCGACTCGCCCACAATTCCGAGCGTCTCACCCCGGTTGAGGACATAGGAAACCCCATCCACTGCCTGCACCCGCTTCGTGTCGGTCTGGAACTGGACCCGCAGGTCACGGACTTCAAGGATCGGCTCACGCATAGAGGGTGACGGGTGCAAAAGGAATAGTTTTGGGGCTCAGACTTGCATGAATGTTTTTCATTATGCACAACCCCGATGGTTTCAACTGTTCCAGACAAACCGCAGGCGGCGGCAAGCGCAGGGCATTTTTGCCAGCAGCCCCTACCCAGGGGCAGAACATTCCGATAGGCTTGAGGGTGGTTTGCCGCAGAAGTCTTGTCCTGCATAGAGAGTCTCAAAAATCTGCCATGCTTCAGCGTTCCCTGAGTGTTTGGTTGGCTTCGAGTTGTCTGCTGGCTGGGCTGCCGGTCGCCAGCCTGGCACAGAGCAACCCCGGCTTTATCTTGATCGGGCCGGGGGGAGTCCGCGATCGGGCTCTCAACTATCATCTTGATTTTGAAGGGAAGGCCGGTGGCTTCGACCGCTATCGCTTCAATATTCGCACCTCAGACCTTGCCACTGCTGAGCTTCAGAATCTGGCGGTGTCGGAGATCCAGATCTCCTATCCCAACACGTTTTCGGGGGAGTTCGACCCCCGACGCATCGAATTGCGCGTCGATCGCCAAAGCCTACGCCTGCGCTCAGCCACCTGGGTGCCTCAGGAACAACGCATTGAGATCATCCCTGAGCAGCCGGTCCCCGCAGGCAAGAGTATGCAAGTGGTCCTGTCCAACGTCAGAAATCCCAACTACGGCGGCATGTTCTACTTCAACTGCCGCATAATCACGCCCGGTGCCACGCCGCTGTTGCGCTATGTGGGCACCTGGGTGCTGAGCATCGATTAGCGGCCTGTCAAGTTTTTTAACCACAGGCAGGCTAGAGACACGCTTAGTGAGACCGTGTATCTTGGTAGTCACTTTATTCGAACTAAATCCGCTTGTAAGGAGGAAACTCAATGACTCTGGCTTCTGCTCTGACCGATACGCAGGTCTACACCGCTCTGGTGGCGGCTTTGTTCCCCGCCATCCTGGCCTATCTGCTGTCCACGGCGCTCTATAGGTAGCTCCCTCACCGGCAGGCAGGACCTTTTGCGATAGGTCAGCAGAACGCGGGCTTGCCTGTGCTGCTCTGCCCGGTATTGTTGGCTGCGCTATCCCCTTGGTCCTGCCTGCGCTTGTGAGAGTTTATGGTCGCTCGACGCCGCTCATTTCCGTTTTCCCGGGCTCAGCCCCATCCACCTCGCGCCGCGAAGGCCGCTCGCCCCCCCCAACCCGCTCGGCGCAAACCGCAGCCCCCCTCCCGTCCTCTGGGGCTAAGAGAGCCGCCGCAGCCACGTCCGGCAAGCTTCACTGCCCAACCGCAGCCGAGGTTTCAGCCCGGTCTGGTCTTGATGTCGCCGCCCAAGGCTGGTTCTTTGGCCGACCGCGCAGGCAAGGCTCGGCCTTCGCAGCTCCAGCGCCAACGTCGCCACCGCGCTCGGGCGCTGGAGGCCCTGGCGGCGATTGCGGTGAACGTGGTGCTGGCGACCTCGGCTTGTTATGCGCTGTCGCGGCTGCTGCCCTATCAGATGGCGCAACAGCAGCAGCTCCGAGAGGTGTCCCGGGAGATGAAGGCAACGCAGCAGCGGGTCAAGGTCCTGCGCGAGCGCCTCACCCGCAACTTCGACCCGACCCAAACGGAGGCCCTACTGCGCGAGCAGGGCTGGGTCAATCCCCGACAGGTTCAAGTGGAACTGGTGAATCCTAAGTGGGATCAGGACCCGCCCTAGTGGGTTGAGCGGCGTTGTCGAGCGTGGTTCTGTTCGAGGGATTGGCCAATACTTCACTCGAAGTTTATAAATTTGGCACAGAGTCCTGATTCCTAAAAAGAGTCAGTGAAGATGTTTCTAAGCCGCTAAAACCGGCGACTCTGCGTTCGGTTTTTTCTTGACACACTCTAAAATTTTTCGCATATTTGCGGGTAGTCTGATGCGCTTCGATTCAGCTTCTCCGCAGTTTATTAGTGAGAGTTACCATGAGCAAGAGCGCTTTATTTGGGATGGCTCTCGGGCTGTCCACGCTAAGTTTTCTGGGAGTTCCTGCGCTGGCACAGGCTCCGCAATCTGCACAAAACTCTGCCAGCCGAGCGGCCACTATTCCAGAGTCTTCTGCGGTTGCGGTCGAATTCCCAGCGTCGGTGACCCTGGACCTTAGCCAGGGCGCGGCTCAACCGATGACGCTGTTTCTCAGCCAGCCGCTTCTAGATAGCAACGGCAATGTAGTGGCCCCAGAAAACACCCCGGTGAGCGTTCAAATCAAACCGGTTCCAGGGGGCGCTCAAATTGTTGCCGAGAGTGTTGTGATTCGAGGCCGAGTTGTGCCGATTCAAGCGTCTAGTCCGGTCATTCCGGCCAATGTCACCGGTCGTCGAGCCGCAAACGTTGAGGCTCGACAGGCAGGTTCAGCGGCGAGCGGCGCAGTCGGCTCCGTCTTCGGCTACTACAGCGGGCCAGGAATTGCCGCTCGTGCTGCCAACGCGTCAGTGAGCGATTCCGAACGGGTCCAGATGGTCGAGATCGCACGCGGCAGTGCGCATATCCTGACCTTGCGCGCCCCGGTGACCGTGCCGGCCACGCCCACTCAAACACCTTGAACGTCCTCTAAATCAATGGTCTACAAGCCCAAAAGGCCGCACAAGCGACCTTTTGGGCTCTAAACAGGTTCTGCTGTGCTGTCCGGATTCACCGGCTAGCGTCTGTAAACAAAGGGCAGAGTTGCTCCGAATCGGCCAGTGTCGGAGATCGGGAACTCGCTGTTGGCCCAGAAAGCTAGACCTATCTCTATCCGAGTCCATCTGAGTTCTTGCTTCTGAGTCTCTGCGTCTGAGTTCCTGCTTTTGAATGCCTCTGATCAGTGGTCCCCGTTTGTTCAGAGGCTGCTGCTCCTTGCGGAATCATCATTCATGGCCAGAAGAGTATTGGGTGGACGCTATTTCATTACTAAACGTTTGGCAAGAGGCAGATTCAGCGACACTTATCTCGCTGAAGACCGGCAGCTACCCAATAACCCCTGGTGTGTGGTTAAGCATTTTAAGCCCAAGTCTACGGATGCCTTAACCTTACAGACTGCGCGGCAACTATTCGAGGTCGAAGCAAAAATTCTGTACCAGATGGGTAGAAGACATCCTCAAATTCCGCAGCTTCTGGCTCATTTTGAGGAAAATCGAGAGTTCTATCTGGTTCAGGAGTTCGTTGAAGGGCACAGCCTTAGCGATGAACTGATGCCCGGCGAGCGTTTAGCTGAGGGTCGGGTGATCCAGCTTTTACAGGACATTCTGGGCATCTTGGCTTTCGTGCATCAGCAGGGTGTGATTCACCGAGATATCAAGCCCAAAAATTTAATTCGACGCCAGGAAGACGGCAGGATTGTCCTCATCGACTTCGGCGCTGTCAAACAGATCAGTACGCAGGAAAGCAAATCGCAAGAAGCGGCCACCATCAGTCTGGCCGTGGGGACGCTGGGGTACATGCCAAACGAGCAGCAGGGCGGCAAACCCCGTTTTAGTAGTGACATCTACGCGGTGGGGATGCTGGCGCTCCAAGCCGTCACGGGCCTGGCTCCGCATCAGTTGGAGGAGGAGGAAGCAACCGGCGAGATCCTTTGGCGCGAGCAGGCGCAGGTGAGTCAGGCGTTGGCCGCGATCTTGGACAAGATGGTGCGCACGCATTTCAAAGATCGCTACAAATCGGTCACAGAAGTCCTCCAGGACCTCCAAGACCTGAGGCGCGCTCAGGCCCCAGGTTCTCGGGTGTCTGAGCCAGCCAAGCTGCCCGTGGCCAAGTTGCCAGCTGCTCGGTCCCGACTGTACGAGACCGTGGTGAGCGCGGTGCTGCTGCTCATTTTGGCAGGCTATGGCTACTGGCGCTGGGTCGAGAGCTTCGGCCGCCCATCCCGCACAGCTACGCCGCTAGAAGAGCTGACGCTCTCCCAGACGCTAATGGCCCATACAGGCCCCGTTTTCTCGGTGGTGATCAGCCCCGACGGGCAAATCTTGGCCAGCGGCAGTGGCGATCGGACAATTCGGCTGTGGAACCTGCGCACGGGAGCGCTGTTGCAAGTCCTGTCGGGACATCGCAGCGAGGTGGTCTCTCTGGCAATCAGCCCCGATGGTCAGACTTTGGCCAGTGGCAGCCGAGACCAGACGATCAAAATTTGGCGACTGCGCACCGGTCAACTGCTACGCAGCCTGCCACAACAGGCAGATCAGCCGAAGTCGCTTGCGATAAGCCCCGACGGACAAACCCTGGTCAGCGGCGGTGAGGACAAAACAATCCGGCTCTGGGAGCTGCGCACCGGTCAACTGCTGCGCAGCTTTGCGGGGCATGGGGCCGAAGTGGAGTCGGTCGCGATCAGCCCTGATGGGCAAATCCTGGTCAGTGGCAGCGAGGACAAAACGGTCAGGATTTGGAATCTGCGCACCGCGCAGCTGCTTCAGACGCTCTCGGGGCACATCAGCGAGGTCGAGACGGTAGCAATCAGCGCCGACGGCCAGGTACTCGTCAGCGGCGGTGACGACAAAACCCTGCTTTGGAAGCTAGGCACCGGGCAACTGTTGCGCAGCCTCGCTGGACAGTCCGGTCTCATGCGCTCGGTGGCCCTGAGCCTGGATGGACAGATCCTGGTCAGCGGCGGCAAGGACGCGGTCAAGGTTTGGAGTCTACGCACCGGGCAGCTACTGCGCACGCTCTCAGGGCATTCAGACTGGGTTCTGTCGGTCGCTGTAAGCGCCGACGGGCAAACCCTGGTCAGCGGAGCACGCGACAAGACGATCAAAATCTGGCGGGTTCAGGCAGCGAACTGAGTCTGGGCACACCCCCCGGCCCCCTACGCTGAGGCATCCATGCCTTCCTTGCGGGTCAGGTCGTGCGTGGCCTGCCTCAGACCCACCGAGGCCCCCAAACACGCAATTGCGGCTTTCCAGCACGGAAGTTTCTACTCTAGTAACCCAAACTACAGGGCGGCACCCCGGCTTGCGGCTCACTGGGAACAGGCGATTCCCAGGAGGCGATATCCGTGAGCGTTGCGCGAACCCTTCGCATCAAGATCATCAATGGCAACACCTTTGAGCCAATGACCCGAGGTATTGACCAGACCGCTCAGGCAGTCAAAGCGCTCGGGACCGAGGTGGTCACCACCCAACCCAAGGCCGGGCCTGAGTCAATTGAAAGCTTCTACGACGAATATCTGGCGATTCCCGGCATCCTAGAGCAGATCGTCTTGGACCAAGGCCAGTCCGATGCCTTTGTGATCGCTTGCTGGGGCGATCCAGGTCTGGAGGCGGCGCGCGAAATCATTGCCCAGCCAGTCGTCGGGATCGCCGAGGCCAGTATGTACGTCGCGAACATGCTGGCCGCCCGCTGGGGCGTCGTGACCACCTTGCACCGGGTGCGGCACATGGTGGAGCAGACAATTCACAAAACCGGCTTCAGCCACCGCTGTGTCAGCGTACGCACCACCGAGCTGTCGGTCCTGGACACCGAGCAGGCGCGACCGGCCACCCTCCAGGCGCTCGAAATCGTAGGCCGCGCCGCCATCGACCAAGACGGAGCTGAGGCCCTGTGCCTAGGCTGCGCGGGCATGAGCGGCCTAGACACCGAGCTAGAGCAACGCTTAGGCGTGCCAGTCATTGACTCGGTGGCGGCAGCTGTCAAGCTGGCCGAGTCCCTGGTTGGGCTGCGCAAACAAACCAGCAAGGCGCTGACCTATCGCTCCCCCGAAGCCAAATGGATCAAAGGCTTTCCCGAGCACCTGCAACCGGGCCAGCTCAAGCGCTTGACAGCACCGCGAGGTTTGTCAGAAGCTACACCTACTCCGCCAGCGCGCCCTTGAAAGCGGCCCAAAACAGGTACGGATTCGAGTGCACCGGCATGCTCATGAGTCACGGACGCTATCCCTATTCGGCCATTGCCAACCGACCGGATTACCACTGGCCGGACGGCAAGCGCTTAGCGGTTTACCTGGCGCTCAATCTGGAACACTTCACCTTCGGTGAGGGGCTGGGGGCCGAACTGGTCCCTGGCGGCCCCCAGCCAGACGTGCTCAACTACGCCTGGCGCGATTACGGCAATCGCGTGGGCGTCTGGCGACTGCTGGACCTATTTGAGTCTGTGCACTTGCCAGTTTCGCTGCTGGTGAACTCGGCCATTTACGACTATTGCCCCGAAGTTGTGGCAGCCTTTCGCAGTCGCGGTGACGAAATTGTCGCCCACGGACGCACCAACTCCGAGCGGCAGGGTAGCCTGTCGGCAACCGCAGAAGCGGCGCTGATTGCAGAAGTCACCCAGACGCTCACACACCAGGAAGGCCGCCCGCCCACCGGCTGGTTGGGACCCTGGATCTCTCAGAGTTGGCAAACGCCGGATTTGCTCAAACAAGCGGGCTACGGTTACCTGCTCGACTGGTGCTGCGATGACCAGCCCATTTGGTTCAAAACCCGCTCAGGCTCTATCCTGGCCGTGCCTTACCCGCAGGAAATTAACGACATTCCCGCGATCATCGCACGACGCATGAGCGCGGCAGAATTTGCCGATCTGATTATCGACCAATTCGATGAAATGCTCGAACAGTCGCAGCAGCAACCGCTGGTCTGTGGCATCGCCCTGCATGCCTATCTCGTGGGCCAGCCCTTCCGCATCCGCCACCTGCGCCGCGCCCTGCAACACATTGCCACCCATGCGGGGGAAGTCTGGCTCACCTGTGCAGGCGACATCGCCGCGCACGTGCAACAGTTGCCCCCAGGGATTGTCCCCTAAGGTCCTCGCCCCGGTCACTTCACAACCTCGAACTCGCTCATGACTGATGTCCTTATAACTGGTGGCCGCATCGTCACAGCCGTTGACGATTATCTGGCCGATATCTTGATAAGCAACGGCAAGATTGAAACCATCGGTCGCCAGCTGTCTGCGCCCTCGGCCCAACAGCATGATGCTAGCGGCTTGCTGATCTTTCCGGGCGGAGTGGATGTGCACACCCACATGGAATTTGCGCTCGGCTCGGCACAGACCTGTGACACCTATGAAACCGGCACCCGCTCTGCCGCATTTGGTGGCACCACCACGATTGTCGATTTCGTGCTGCAACGTCAGGGCCAAAGCCCTAAGCAAGCGCTGGATCAGCGGCTGGCGCTGGCCAACCCTCAGGTCTGTGTCGATTATGGGTTTCACCTGATCTTCACCGACGCGGCCCCAGACAAATTGCGCGAATTGCCTGACCTGATCAACCACGAAGGCATCTCCAGCTTCAAACTGTTCATGGCTTACCCTGGCATTTTGATGATGGATGATGCCTCAATCTTTAGAACCATGCGTACGGTCGGTAGCCACGGCGGCATGGTGAATCTGCATGCTGAAAATGGTGGCGTGATCGACGTGTTAATCGAAGAAGCGCTCGCCCAGGGCAACACCTCGCCCAAGTACCATGCCCTGACCCGGCCCACGATTCTTGAAGGCGAAGCCAGCCACCGCGCCATTCGTCTGGCGGAGTTGGCTGAAATCCCGGTCTATCTGGTTCACCTGTCTGCCAAAGAAGCGCTGGACGCAGTGGTAGAAGCTCGCGACCGTGGCATTCCTGCCTTTGCCGAAACCTGCCCCCATTATCTGTTTTTGACCGACGAAGAATATGAGCGACCCGGCTTTGAGTCTGCCAAGTATGTCATGACGCCACCGCTGCGGGACCCCCATTGCCAACAGGCGCTCTGGCGAGGCTTGAAGTTTGATGACCTCCAGATCGTCTCCACCGACCACTGTCCCTTCTGTTTCAATGAAAACCCTTACGGGTTGCACCGCTCCAAACAAATGGGTCGCGATGATTTCTCCAAAATTCCCAATGGCGCACCCGGCGTCGAGTGGCGAATTCCTTTGCTTTATGATGGCGGCGTATGCTCTGGCCGACTTTCAATCCATCGCTTCGTGCAGTTGATTTCAACGGCCCCGGCCAAACTGTTTGGCTTATTCCCTCGCAAAGGTACGATTGCTGTTGGCAGCGATGCCGATCTGGTTCTGTTCGATCCTGAGAAGTCGCACGTTTTGAGCGCCGCTGCTGATCATTCCAATGTTGACTACAGCCTGTTCGAAGGTCGCTCAGTCACCGGCAAAGTCGAGAAGGTTTTCTTGCGCGGTGAACTTCTGGTCGATGGCCAGCATTGGTTGGGGCGAACTGGCGCTGGGCGCTACCAAAAACGCTCCGCCTCCGGCAGGCTGTAGACAGCGCTCAGGCTAAGCTTCGGCCCGCTTGTAAGCCGCCCAACCGCCGTAGTGGGAAATATCGGGCCAATTGTGCTTTTCAACTAATTCACGGGGGTAGAGAAAGGCCGTCAACACTTCTCCATCCTCCAGAACTACATCACCCGGATACATATGGGGCGGTTCGGTCGCTGACAAGTGCTCATACTGCGCTAGGGTCAATTCATACACTTCACCCGGAATGGAAATTCCCCCGACTTCGACTTCATAAATGGCAGGATGCCAGCCATTCCCGGCAGCGTGGAGCCGATAGCGAATTTGGGTGGCGGCTGTCCGAATAAACTGCGCAGTCTGGAGATTCCGGTGGTCGGGCTGTCCTCGCAGAGCTGAGCCGCAAATAAAAATGCGTTTCGCGCCTGGGGCCACTTCGGTTGCGGTCATGTTGATCGTCCTGTTTATCACCGGTTGGGGCTGACGCCTTGTCGGCACTGCTAGATTTTGCGCTGTGAGCCTTCGATTCTCAGGTTGTAGCCGCTGAATCGCTTCGCAAATTAGCGTTCTGCTAACCTGAAGCTGCTTGGCGGGTTGGGGGTCGACGACTCGTAGACCAGTATTAGCCGATACATTAATAATTCAAAAAAAGTATGAGCAGATACATTAATCGCCCTAGGGTCACTGTATACAGTATACGGTATCGCTCCGTGAGTGGGGCTTGATATTTTGAAGTGCCATCCTCCTCCTCTATGTGAGCTGTCTCTGCGTCTGTATCTGCCCCTCTAAGTACCTAATGAGCTATGACCACTGGAATTCAGAAATTCTCGGCAGCTGACTCGTCAATTCAGCAGGCTCTGGCTGAGGCTGCTGAGGGAGTTGTGCTGCGAGCGGTTACCAAAAGGTACGGCCCAGTGATGGCTATTGAGAACGTAAGCCTGGAGATTGCAGCAGGCTCTTATTGTTGCCTGCTCGGGCCGAGCGGCTGCGGCAAAACGACAGCCCTCCGGCTGATCGCGGGGCATGAGGAGGCAACGAGCGGCGATATTTTGATCGGGGATCGCCGGGTCAACGATCTGCCGCCCGCTAAGCGCAACACGGCGATGATGTTCCAGAGTTATGCTTTGTTCCCCCACAAAACGGTTTGGGAGAATGTGAAGTTTGGGCTCAAGATGCGCAAGATGCCAGAGAGCGAACGCCGCTCCAGAGTTGGCGAGATCCTGGAGATGGTTAGCTTGAGCCATCTGGGCGATCGTAAACCCCATATGCTCAGCGGTGGGCAGCAGCAACGTATTGCGCTGGCGAGGGCCTTAGTGACTCGCCCCCAGGTCTTGATGCTCGACGAACCTTTGAGTGCCCTGGATGAAAACCTGCGCGTACGCATGCGAGGAGAACTGCGCCGAATTCAGAAGCAGTTTGGCATGACCTTTATTCAAGTGACCCATCACGTTGAAGAAGCGTTTTCACTTTCCGATCAAGTGGTGGTGATGAATCATGGACACATCGATCAAATTGCAACCCCTACAGAACTGTTCAAGACCCCTGCTTCGCAGTTTGTCGCCAAATTTATGGGAGACAATAATATTTTCACGGGCAGAGTGTTGAATTGTGTACCTGATGCGAAAGGCGATCTCATTGAGCTAGCTGTCGAGGGCGTCGGCTCTCTCTTCTGTCGAGGGCAATCTGTTTCTCCTGGAACCATGGCAGCTTGTTCCGTCCGACCGGATCTTGTTCAGTTAGAGATCTACCAGTCTGCCTCCACTAGTCAACCTTCTCCAAACCCCAATCATATCTCAGCTCGCATCACCGCTGTAGAGTTGACAGGCTATGTGACACGAGTTTCTCTAATGGCAGAAACTACAGGGCAAGAACTGCTCTTTAAGGTTCGCACTAGTGATTGGCTCGCCAGTTCTTGGCAAGAAGGGCAACTCATGAATATGCGTTGGTCAGCAGACGACTGCGTCTTTCTGCCTCGTTGAATTGCCAGACTGTTGCTCCTCACACATTGTCTTCTCCGCTCATTTCCTGTTCCCTTGAATATCCATTGGAGGTTGAAAAGTCTATGGCTAGAATTCGTCGTCGTGACTTTATCCGGGCCGGGCTGGCAGCCGGAACCATACTGGCTACCACTCAGTGTGCCCCCAAGCAAGCCGAAGCCCCTCTGGGGACGCCGAATAACCCAGCAACCGGGCCAGAAGTCAACGCAAATCAGATTAAAGATGTGACCCTGCGTCTGATTGGCACGGGCGTATCCCAGATCAATGAAATTCGGAACAAAGCCCAAGAGGACCTGGGTTTCAAGCTGAGCATGCGCGCCCTCAGTACCGAGGAAAATAACCAGATTGCCATTACTCAGCCTGGTCAGTACGACATCTTTGATGGTGAGTACTTCAGCCTACCTTTGGTCATTCCCTCCGGCAGTCTACAGGCAATCGACACCCAAAAAATCAAAGACTTTGACAAGATCGTCTCGATCTTTACCACCGGAAAATTTGATGGGGCAAGGGTAGAAAACGCACAAGGTACATCTCCCTATAAGGTTATGTACCTCAAGGGCAAAGACTCCAAGGAGTTTGCGACTGAGGCGACCAAATGGGCAACTCTAGTTCCGTTCCAGTACAACGCCGACACACTCGGCTATCGCCCTGATTTGGTCGGAAAAAAGATCGAAAGCTGGGCAGAATTGTTTGACCCTGCCTTCAAAGGTAAAACCTCGATTCTCGATATCCCTTCGATCGGAATTATGGATGCTGCTATGGTCACAGAAGCAGCAGGGCTGATGACCTTTGGCGACAAGGGAAACATGACCAAGGAAGAGATCGACAAAATCACCAACCTTTTGATCGAGCAGAAAAAAGCCGGACAATTCCGCGCCTTTTGGAAAACCTTTGATGAATCTGTCAACCTAATGACTTCAGGCGAGGTGGTGCTGCAATCCATGTGGTCACCTGCGGTAACCGCTGTTAAGGCGAAAGGTATTAAGTGTGTCTATGCTCCTTTAAAGGAAGGATATCGTGCCTGGGGCGGCGGCATTGGCTTGTCGAAAAACCTCTCTGGTATTCAATTGGACGCTGCTCACGAATACCTCAACTGGTTGCTAGAGGGCTGGGTAGGAGCATTCCTAGGACGACAGGGATACTACAGCGCTATCCCTGAAAATGCCAAGAAATATATGAAGCCCGCAGAGTGGGACTTCTGGTATGAGGGCAAACCCGCAGCAGAAGATATGGTTGATCCGTTTGGCAAGACTTTGGAGAAGAAAGGCGCAGTACGAGACGGCGGATCCTTCCAGGAGCGCATGGGCAGCGTTGTGGTTTGGAACTCTACCATGAAAGAGCAGGTCTATCTCATCCAGAAATGGAATGAGTTTATTGCGGCGTAAGAAACCACGCTAGGGGTGTGACAACCGCACTCCTGCAGCTCAAATTTTACTGGTATGGACTATGTCAAAAACCTGGAAAGTCCTAGAGCCCTACCTGCTAAGTACACCACAAACACTGATTTTTCTACTGTTTTTGGTGGTCCCAATTGCCATGATCGTCATGGTCAGCTTTTGGCAATTTAATGGCTATGCAATGGTCCCTGCTTTCACACTAGACAACTACATCGGGATCTTTGCTTCTAAGGTGTCCCTGGCAACGTACGTCAATACCTTCAAGTACGTTGCTCTTGTTTGGTTCTTCTCGCTAGCGATAGCATTTCCTGTCGCCTACTTTTTAGCCTTCTACATCAAAGATCAGAATGTGCAGATCATCCTATTTTTGATTTGCACCGTACCTTTCTGGACCTCTAATATCATTCGGATGATCTCCTGGATCCCAGTTTTAGGTAAGGAGGGGTTGCTAAACCAACTGCTCCTGAATTTGCATCTCACCCAACAGCCTGTCGAATGGTTCCTGTATTCTGACTTTGCTGTTGTCTTGGGAATGGTGCATCTCTACACCTTCTTCATGATTGCTCCAATCTTCAACAGCCTGATGCGAATTGATCGAGCTCTGATCACAGCTGCATCAGACATGGGCGCTACTGGCTTTCAAACGCTGAAAGAAGTGATCCTGCCGTTATCTGCACCTGGAATTGCGATTGGCTCGATTTTCGTTGTTACCCTGGTGATGGGGGAATTTATCACCGTGCGGCTGATGGGTGGCGGACAATCGGCTTCGGTTGGCAAACTGATCAGCACCCAGATTGGCAGCCTGCAGTATCCTCTGGCAGCCGCAAACGCGGTGATTTTGCTGGTAGTAACCTTGATCCTGGTGATGGGGATTTTGCAGATCGTTGATATCCGCAAGGAGCTATAGACATGGCACTACAAAAAAGACCTGTTTCTTTTTACTTCTTGACGATTTTTTTTGGACTGTTTGTCTTATTCCTCTACGGTCCTATGATTGGCATTTTCATCTTGTCTCTTCAGGGGCCAGACGGTGGACTCACCTTCCCGGTTCGCGGCTTCAGTTTTTACTGGCTGGGTCAGGTCTTCCAAGAGCAACGCGTAGGCAGCTTTGTTGAGGCCTTTCAGCGCTCGTTTCTTCTAGGGTTGGTGGTTACGGTGCTGTCAATAGTGGTCAGCGTTCTAGCTGGTTTGGCTTTTCGCAAGCGCTTTCTTGGGGCTCGATTCGTTTTCTATCTCACCATCTCTAGTTTGATTGTGCCTAGTGTGCTTGTATCTCTGGGGATCGGCATTGCCTTTCAAGTGTTGGGCTTACCAACGGATTGGTTCTCGTCTGGTTTGGGCGCTCATTTGACCTGGACTGCTCCTTTCGCTTTCTTGATCATGATTGGTGTGTTCAACCGCTTCAATCCGTCCTATGAAGAAGCAGCACGCGACCTGGGAGCCAGTGAGAATAAAACCTTTTGGGAGGTTGTTCTGCCTTTGATTGCTCCGAGTTTGATTGGGGTTGGTTTGTTGGGTTTTACGCTTTCCTATGATGAGTTCACGCGTACGTCTCTCGTTTCCGGTCAGGACAATACCCTGCCCCTGGAAATCTTTGGTATGACTACCAACGTGACCTCGCCAGCGCTCTACGCTTTAGGAACTTTGACGACTGTCTTTTCGTTTAGCATCATTATTATTGCTTTTGTCGCTTTCCAGTTTTTCTCCCGGCGTCAGCAAGGGTAAGCTGGATCACCTCAGGACCCTGCGTCTGTCGCCTGCCGGAGATGCTCAATAGCCTGGCTCACTCTGATCCGGCTCGACCCCAAGTGCGCCTGAATCGCCTGGACAGCAGCAGCTTGATCCCGCCGAGCAATGGTCTCAAAAATCTGGCGATGCTCTAGACGAATCTCTAGGACCTTTGGGTTATGACGAGTAGTTTGAATCCGCAGAAGCGCCATTTTATCAAACACTTGATCCAGTAGAGAGACCAGACACTGATTGCCTGAACTCTCAGCAATCAATCGATGAAATTGGTAATCCAGAGCCAGTAGCTCAACAAAATGATCTTGAGACGGCGGTTTCTGAGATGCTGCCTCTGCTTGTGCGACTGATTGCTCTAGGCGACCGAGCTGAGCGTCAGTGGCATGGTCACAAGCTCCCAAGACTGAAAGTTGCTCTAGAGCCATCCGGCAGTCGTAAAGCTGAACCGCATCAGCTGTTGAAAGCATCGTCACACACAGCCCCCCACTGGCATCCGCAGTAACTAGCCCCTCCTTTTGCAGTTGCCGGATTGCTTCGCGAATTGGCGTCCGGCTCACCTGTAATTGCTGAGCAAGCTGCGTTTCGACCAGGCGTTCCCCAGGCGCTAGCTCTCCGCGCAGAATGCTGGCTCGAAGCGCTTGATAGGTCTGCTCATGCAGTGAGCGACGCCGCTGGATGGGTTTTGAAGACAGGACCAAGTTGAGCCTCCTCGGGAGGGAACGATGACCAAGCATCAAGCCCATTGTACCAATTTGCATACGGTATACACTGCAAACGTGCGCCGCTGACGGAGTTTCAATGCCTGATGAGCCATGCATTGAGCCGCAGTTCTAGCTTTCCTGATCTTTGCTGAACAGGAACACTTGAGTTTTTTCAATTGGCTGCCTTTTTCAGTCGTTTTGCTGGGAATCTATTGGGAGCAAACGATATTCATGCTTGAGAAGCTTCAATGATGACTCACCTAACTTCAGCCCTTGTCGTGAATCCTGATCGTCTTCTCCAGAGCATTGAGCATCTGGCGCAAATTGGTCAACTTCCTGACGGTGGTGTCCGGCGCATCGCCTACAGTCCCGAAGATATCCAAGCTCGTAACCTGCTGCAAGATTGGATGTCTGAAGCAGGCATGAGCGTACGCATTGACCCTGCGGGAAACATCATTGGTCGCTATCCTGGCCAGTTTCCTCAAGCTCCTGCTCTGGCGACAGGCTCACACCTTGATACCGTTCCCACCGGGGGGCGGTATGATGGCGCGTTTGGTGTTCTGGCAGGCTTAGAAATTGTGCGGACGCTGCGGGAGCAACCATTGCAACTGAATCATCCGCTCGAAGTGATTGTCTTCACCGATGAAGAAAGTAGCATGATTGGCAGTAAAGCAATGTCAGGCCGAGTGTCGGGTGACCCTGCTGACTACACCCGCTCGGATGGGACCGATATCCAAACTTGCCTAGAACAGATTGGGGGCAATTGGCTGAGCCTCGCCGAGGCTCGACGCAGTTCCAGGGAGATCGCTGCCTTTGTCGAGCTGCATGTTGAGCAAGGCCCTGTTTTGGAATCTGCGGGCAAACAGATTGGCATCGTTGAAGGAATTGTCGGCCAAAGGCGCAAGATGATTACCGTCAAAGGGCAACCGAATCATGCGGGTACCACTCCCATGAACCTGCGCCGGGACGCGCTGGTCGCGGCCTCCCGAGTGGTGCTAGCCGTCCATAAAATCGCGCAGATGCCTGGGCAACAAGTGGCAACTGTCGGCCAGATGCGGGTATTGCCGAATGCCGTCAATGTTGTGCCTGGACTAGTAGAACTGAGCCTGGATATTCGAGATCTCTCTAGCCTGCACCTGGATCAACTCCTAGAGCACCTGCAACAGCAGTTAGAAACCATTGCTGTGGATACCCAAACAGAAATTCGGATGTCTCCCTGTTTGCAAGCAGAACCGGCTCTGGCTGCCCCTCACCTTCAACAAGCAATCGCTCAGGTTTGCCGAGAGCTAAACCTGAGTGCTCTATACTTGCCCAGCCGCGCTAGCCACGATGCTCAGGAACTGGCTCACGTGACCGATATGGGCATGATTTTTGTGCCCAGTCAGGCTGGGGTCAGTCATGCAGAGACCGAATACAGCTCGCCGGAGCAGTGTGTTCAAGGCACTAATGTTTTACTGCAGACTTTACTGAGCCTGGACCAGTACTATGGTTGTGACGAAGCTTGAGCGCAAAATCTGCGACCAGCGCAGACAGTATAGGTTCCCAAGCCAGGGTTTTTGCTGAGGGACGCTCTGCGCAGATGCCTTGACTCAGTGATTCGACTGAGTCTTTTGAGTTGGGTGAGTCACCCCTAGTCGCTGCGATAGCTCACATTGGCAATGTAACGGCTTACATTAGCATTGTCAGGCTCTACATTAGCAATGTAACAGCCTACATTGGCA
>JANNOU010000093.1:0-22723 GCA_031399305.1 Leptolyngbya sp. SOY_34_metabat_272 | reverse complement strand
TCAGCATGTCTTCTGGTTCTATGAGGCATATTTGCATACTATCGAGGCGGACGAGGGGTGAGCAGCCCACTGGATGCCGAAGGGAGCGCCTGAGTGTCCCTGACCTCGAAACCTGCAAGAAGCTAGGCATCGCCGCGTGTCGCCACCGACAGGCACAGCAACTGCCTGCCACAGTCTCAGAGGAAAGGCTCTGGTCACAAGTCCAGGGCTCTTGATCGTCTGAGGCCGGTGTCTGACCCCGAACCGCCAAGGTTGGCCGGGAAAGACGCCTCTTCACAATAGCCGCGATGACTGCAACTGGGTAGTCAGACAGACTACTCAGCAGAATCGTCCCACCGCCCTTGAGCTGTGCTCTGGAAATCTGCACCTAGGGCTCACGAGCAAGCGTTTGCGGTAAACCAGAAAGCATTTGCCCTCCACCAGAAAGCGTTTGCCCCAAACGAGTCAGCATTCAGGTCAACCAGTAAACGTTTGCCCTCAACCAGAAAGCGTTTGTCCTCAACGAGCCAGTATTCAGGTCAATCAGGAAGCGTTTGCCCCTCACCAGAAAGCGTTTGCCCTCACCCTGTGAGCGTCTGACCCAGAACTTGAGCAAAAACCGCTTACGCAATGCCCGAAGCCCGTGTACTTTTCTCAATTAGCTCATTCCTCCAGGCGTCGCTTGAGACTGTCACCAGCAGCTCCCAAGCGACTAACCCCCAAACCTGCCGCCCCTCTCCCGACCTCGGGAGAGGGACCGGGGGCGAGGGCCTCTTCAAATTGCCGACCAGACTCTGGTCGGAGTTGCCTGGTATTGCAGTCAAGGCTTGAAAAAGGAGACAACAGCAAACCCCACAACAACCCGCGAAAATCAGGTGTTAGAAGCTCTATCGGATCTGCTGCTCCAAGACGCCCTTGCCATTGAGGACACATTTGGCCGAGCCTTTGCCCTCAACGAGATTGTGGACCGGCTGATCGCTGCCGGTCGGCACGCTCAGGCGCTTCAGGTAGCCCAAACCATCGAGGACACCTTCGTCCGCGATTGCAGCCTCTGCGAACTGATGCTCCGCTATGCCGAAGCAGGACAGTACGACCAGGCGCTGCAAATCGCCCCCACCCTCACCGACCCCTCAGTGCAGACCCACAGCCTGAGCGAGGTAGCACTCAAGTACGCCGCCGCCCAGCGCTGTGCGCCCGCCGCCGCCCTGAGCGCAATCGCGGGCCGCTACGCCGCATGGCAACAGTATGCCTGGGCACTCCAGGTCAGCCAACTCATCGATGCTGGCCCCGCCCAAGCCCAGGCATTGCGCCAGATCGCGGGCCAGGCCGCCGCCGCCGCCCACCATGAGCAAGTGCTGCAGATCCTGAGCCAAATCGAGAGCGCCGAGCTGCGCGATTGCGCCCTAGCCGATCTCGCCGCACAAGCGTCCAAAGCAGACCAGGCCGCCTGGGCGCTGCAACTGGTCGAGGCAATGGCCGACCCGGCGAGCCAAACCCAGGCCCTGGCCGAGCTAGCCAACCACAACGCCGCCGCCGGACACTACAGCCAAGCCCTGCAATGTGTCCAAGCGATTGCAGCGGCAGCGCCACGAGACACTGCCGCCCAGCAGTTGATTCACTGCGCCCTGAACGCAGGCCATTTTGAACAGGGATTGCGGGCCATTCAACTGGTGCAGGATGCCGAGCAAAAAGCTACCGCCCTACAAGCCACTGCCCAGCGCATCTTAGAGGCAATCGGCTGGGAAGCCGCCCATCCCATTGCCCAAATGATCGACGCAGTTGAGTGCCGAGACTCGATTTTGCAGCCAATTGCTAGCCGTGCCTTGGCCGAGGGCCATTGGCATCAGGCCCTGCAAATCGCGCAAGACGTGCAGGACGTGGCGCGCCGAGACAGCACCCTGCAGCAGGTGGTCACCCGCGCCCTAGAAGCCTGCAGTTGGGACCGCGCCTTCCAGGTCACTCAACACATTCACAATGCCTCGATTCGCACTTGGGCACTAACCGAAATCGCCTTCAAAGCCGCCGCCGCCGGACACTCCAACCAAGCACTTCAGGTCGCCAAGCTGATTGAACAGAACCTCTCCGACGCCCGAGCCTCGGCGGAATTGGTCGTCAAGTATGCAGCCACCGGCCAGTACGACCGGGCCATCGAAATCGCGCACCTGATCGAGGACGGGCCGAGTAAAGCCCACGCGCTAGCAGAGCTGACCCTCAAGCTGGCGGCCGCCGGACACTACTGCCGCGCCCTGCAAGTCGCCCAAACCGTGCAAGAACCTTCCAGCAAAGCCTCAATGCTGGCTGAGGTCGCCCGCAGACTGGCCTGGCTGGGCGCGCTCTCCAGGTAGGCGCAAGCTCAGCAGCTCAGCGAATGCGCAAAAATCCTGCTTTCTCCATTTCCTGCTGCCCCTGGTCGCTCAGCAAGAGGTCGGCGTATGCTTCGCCCGCCTGCTGCTCGGGTCCCCGATTTTGTCGGATCACCACAAATAAATTGCGCGTAATTGGATAGTTACCGCCCTGAAAAGCTTTGGCGTTGAGCTGATTGCGCTTAGCCGGACATTGTTGCGGTGGCACCAGGGGGTCAAGATAGGGCGCGACCAGTTGGCTGGGCGTGCGACCCAGGGGTAGGGGCTTCACCGTACATTGGGGCACCGCTTCTGGGGCCGAGGCATAGTAAATGCCACCGGGCGTATTGCTGACCCGACGCAGGGCCTCAGTCGTGGAGTAAACAGACTGCACATTGGAGCCAAGCGGCTGTTTTTGCAACACATTTTCTACAAAAAATTCCACCGTGCCGCCGTCTTCCAGCTTGCGAGAAAAAGGTGTGATCGGCAGATTGGGGCCGCCCACCTGACCCCAGTTCGTGACCTGTCCCAAATAAATCTGCCGCAGCTGGTCGAGACTTAAACCGGGCACCGCCAGCGAAGGATTCACTACCACAGCGATACTGTCAATCGCCACCGAACGCTGCTCCAGCTTGAATCCCCGCTGCTGGGCCGTGGCGTACTCTGCATTGGTCACCGGCAGCGAAGATTGGGCAAACGCCAACTGCCCATCGAGCAACATGCGAATCCCCGAACGTGAACCTGGCGTACCGCTCACCGGATCTACATAGCGCAGCTGAAAGCCGGGGTGAGCACTCTGCAGTTGAGGATCGACCAGCCCCCGAATTGGAGCCCAGGTGGTGCTACCGCCATAGTTAAACACCCCGCGCGGCACCTCGGGAACAGACTGGAAAGTTTTGGCTGAAACACGCGTCTGAGGACCATTACTAGCCGGTCGATTAGACACCAGCGATCTCAAATTCAGACCCAACTTTGGCAACAGCCACCACAGCAAACCGCCCGCAATCACTAGGGTGACCACTAAGGAAACTAACAGCGTGGCGGTTTCGGGATTACCTCTTTTCACAAGGGTTTAAACCGTTCCGAGGGTTGCAGAGCGCAAGTCACAAAATCCTTACATCACAGAGTATAACCAACCCGGTATAACCCGACCGGACAGCCTTCGACCTTGCGGACGCAATGCCCCTTTAGAAGTCACCAATCCGCTTTAGACGAATCATCCAGGTCCCGGCCTCAGAGTAGGATCAGGGGGCACTTCACCCGATTGATTCGCCCGATTGGGGGAGTCGGATCACCGGGGCAGTACTCTGGAGCGGGGCGGGACAAGAGCGAGAGTTGGTAGAGCGACCGGCACCATTTCCTCGGGAGCAGACCGCACAGTCATGACGACGCAGCAGGAAGACGCCCAAGACTCCCCCTCCCGGTCAACCGCCACCCCTGGCTCGCCCGTCTCTGCTGCCGACGCTGCCGACTATGTCGCATGGCGAGTTCACTTTTTCAGAGACCGGCTGCGGCTGGCTTCCTGGATCGCCTTCGTCAGCAGCCTGACCGCAACGGCTCTGGCGCTTCAGTACTTCCTACTCGAGCCCAGTCAGGCTTTATGGTTGCTGCGAGATGGGGCAGTGTTGCTGTGCTTGTTGACTGGCCTAGCCCTACACCGAACAGCTTGGGGGCGTCAGCATCCAGGCTGGCTATTCCTGGGCCTGTGTTGGTCAATGACCCTGTTCTCGCAGATTGGGGCGTCGCTGAGCGGCTCTGGACAGCCCCCGATTTTGCTTTGGACACTAGTGTTCCTGGCCCTGGCGGCAGTGATTCCCGTGCGCTGGCCCTTGCACGTGGCCGCGCAGTTGGGCGTGTTGGCCTATTACTTCGGGCTCAACGCTGCCCTCGGTCTGGCCACCGATTTAACGCGAACGGAATTGCTGTGGCAGAGCTTATATCTGTTTTGGGTCTGCTTCATCTGCGACCTGTCGGTGTACCTCTACGAGCGTCTACAACGCGCTGAGTTTGAATCGCGGCGAGACCTGCGGGTGTTTGTCCAGGCAGTCTCTTACGATCTACGCGGCCCAGTCCTGAGCAGCTTGCTGGCGCTGCGGCCTTTGCTGCTACAGCCGGACGCGCAGCTGACCATAGCTCGCCCCACGCTAGAGCAGATGCTGGAGAGCAGCCAACGCCAACTCGATTTGATCCAATCGCTGCTGGAGTGTGCCGGGACCACGCTGCGCTCCAGCAACGCCGCCCAGATGCAGCAACTCGTCGGCCAATTAGGGCTGGCCAATTGGATCAAAGCCTTGCAGACGGTCTGGGGTGAGTTCCGGCGGGCGCTGGGCTGGGTGTTCCCAGTCAACCCAGCGACCCAGACCCAGGCTGCCGCCAGCGAATACGAGCTCTGGCGGCAACGCTTTCTGCTGAGCCGACTACGGCTGGTCTGGTGGATCGCGCTAAGCGGTGCGCTGACCCTCTCGATTCCGGACCTCTGGGAAGCACTCTCGGTCCCGAGGGAAGTCCCTGAGCTGTTTATTTATGCTGGTGTGGTAGGGTGCCTGCTGGCCTGGTTTGTGCTGTTTAGAACTCAGGCGGGCCGTGCTCGCACCCGCACGCTGTTTTTGAGCTTTGCCTGGCTCGTCGCGCTGGTGCCACAGATAGGACTAGCGCTCACCCGAGACGCGGAACCCGACATCAGCGTTTGGACCCTGGTATTCCTGATGCTGGCCACCTTGATTCCAGTGCACTGGCCCCTGCACATTGTGGCGCAACTGAGCGCGTTTGCTTGTTACCTGGCAGTCAATGCCGCGCTTGGGTTGAGGCCTGAGATCTCCTGGGTGCAGGGGCTGTGGCTGGGTTGGTATGTGTTTTGGGTCTGTTTCATCTGTGACTTGTCGGTGTACCTGTACGAGCGCTTGCAGAGGGTCGAGTTCGAGTCGCGTCGGCAACTGCGCGTCTTCCTGCACGCTGTCTCCCACGACTTGCGAACCCCCGTCTTGGGCAGTCTGATGGTTCTGCAACGTCTGCTGGCTCAGTCGGGCGACCCGGTCTCGATGTCGCGGACCATCCCTGGGCGCATGGTCCAGAGTGGTGAACGCCAGCTGCGTCTGATCAACTCCTTGCTCGACGCCCACGCTAGCCACGGCCAGGGGCTCGACCTGCGCTGTGAGTCCCTGCCGCTACACACGCTGATTCAGGACGCCATTGCTGACCTAGAGCCCTTGCTGGAGAAAAACCAGGCGAGCCTCACGAATCTGCTGCCCACGAGCCTACCTCGGGTGTACGCCGATCCAGCTCAGGTATGGCGGGTCCTGGAAAACTTGATCACCAACGCGCTCAAGCACAATCCACCGGGCGTGAGCCTGAGCCTCAAAACCCTGGTCGAGAGCGGCAGGGTCCGCTGCGAGGTTCGCGACGATGGCGTGGGGATTGCCCCGGAGCAGTGCCAGCGCCTATTCGATCTCTACACGCGCGGCGCTCAGGCGCGACATCTGCCGGGATTGGGGTTGGGGCTATATCTCTGTCGGCAAATCATCCACGCTCATGGCGGCGAGATCGGGGTCGAGAGCTGCCCCCCAGGCGGCTCTACCTTCTGGTTCACTCTGCCGCTGGCGGCTGCCTCGGTTCCAGGCCCTCAGGATGCAGACGCGATGAGCTGACGAATCGCCTGAGCGCTTGCGGGCGCGAGCAGCACGCCATTGCGATAGTGCCCGGTGGCTAAGAGAACATTCTGATAACCGGGCAAGGGGCCGAGCACCGGGGCCGGGCGTCCCTCAGGGCGAGGGCGCAGGCCAGACCAGATTCTAAGCACGGTGGCCTCCGCCAGCGCCGGGCAAAACGCTGCCGCCCTCCGCAGCAGTGCGTCTAGACTTTCAGGGTCTGGGGTGGGGTCGCGCTGGTCAGGGGGAAACTCCACGGTCGCGCCCACCCAGTAGTCAGCCTGGCCTAGGGGAATGACATAGGTGTCGTCGCCCGTGATCGCCGGTTGCCATTGCGGATTGCCCAGCGGCTGGGGCAGCCGCAGCCGCAGTGCTTGGCCCAACACCGGCTGGATCGCGACTGGCTGCGCCAAACTGGCGGTCAGCGGGGTCGAGCCCAGCCCAGCCGCGACCACCAGCCAATCTACCGACCATGGACCGGCGGTGGTCAGCAATTGACGGCAGGTTTGGGGCTCTGCAGCTTGAGGCGTTGCCTCAAAGCCCTGAACCGTGACGCCAAACTGAAACTTGACGCCATTGCCTTTGGCAGCCGCCACCAGAGCCAGGGTCAGCGCCACCGGATCCACCTGACGATCCTGCGGCGAATAAACTGCCGCCGCGATTCGCTGGCTGCACAGCTGTGGATAGCTCGCCTGAACTTGAGCCGGGTCTAAAAGCTCCAGCCGCAATCCTTGCGCTTGTCGGATCTCGGCCAGGCGCTGCCAGTTTTCTAGCTCCGCCGCCTCAAAGCACAGCTGCAAAATGCCATGCCGATTGAACAGGATCTCACGCCCCGTGCTCGCCTGTAGCTCTGGAATCAGGCTGTCGTAGCGCCGGAGGCTATCCAGCCGCATCTGCCAGGCGCGGCCCTTGACTTTCTGGCTGATCACGCCCATCAGTACCCCGAGCGCCGCGCCAGTTGAGGCTTGAGCTGGAGGCTGACGATCCAAAACCGTCACGCTCAGCCCTGAGATCTGGCTGAGTTCGTAGGCGATCATCGCGCCAATGATGCCACAGCCGATGATCGCAACCCGCGTCATTGATCTTCGCAGCTGACAGCCAGCAATTGGGTTTCCAGTGCCTGGAGGGCCCGGTCGCGATAGGCCGCGTAGCGGTCGCGCTTGTTGCGGATTTTGGGTTGGATGTCGGGCAGGATGGCGAAGTTGGGCGGCATCGGCTGGAAGTGCTTGGGCGAGGCAGAGCTGATGAAGGCAAACAGAGCGCCGCTCATGGTTTCTGCGGGCAGGGTGAGCGGCTCCAGACCGCGTAGGAGGCGCACGGCGTTGGTCCCGGCCAGCCAGCCTCCGGCCACGGCGGCGGTGTAGCCCTCGGTGCCGATCAGCTGCCCGGCGGCGAGCAGACTGGGGCGCGAGTGGAACTGCAAGCTGGCGCTGAGCAGTTGGGGCGAGTTGAGAAACGTGTTGCGGTGCATCACGCCCATGCGCACGAATTCGGCGTTCTCTAGGCCAGGGATTAGGCGGAAGACGCGCTGCTGCTCGCCCCAGCGCAGATTGGTCTGAAAGCCCACCAGGTTCCAGAGCTGTCCGGCCCGGTCTTCCTGGCGCAGCTGCACGACGGCGTAGGGGCGGCTGCCGGTGCGCTCGTCGCTGAGGCCGACCGGTTTGAGCGGGCCGTAGCGCATGGTGTCTTCGCCGCGCCGCGCCATCTCCTCGATCGGCAGGCAGGCTTCGAAGAACTTGGCTTGCTCACGCTCGAAGTCTTTGAGCTCGGCCTGTTCGGCCTGCATTAGTTCTTTCCAAAACCTGAGATACTGCTCGCGGTTCAGCGGGCAGTTGAGATAGGCGGCTTCGCCCTTGTCGTAGCGCGAGGCCAGGAACACAATGTCGCGATCGAGCGAGTCACCAACCACGATGGGGCTGGCGGCATCGAAGAAGCTCAGATACGCCTGCCCGGTGAACTGCTGCAGATCCTCGGCCAGGGCCGGGCTGGTCAGGGGGCCGGTCGCTAGGACGGCGATGCCTTGGCGAGGGATCTCGGGTACTTCCTCACGGCGCAGCTCGATCAGTGGGTGGTTGGCCAGGGTTTCGGTCAGCTCCTGGCTGAATTGGGCACGGTCTACGGCCAGTGCGCCTCCGGCGGGCACCTGGTGCTGGTCGGCCTTGGCAATCACCACCGAGCCCAGGCGGCGCAGTTCTGCGTGCAGCAGGCCGGTGGCGCGGTCGGGGGCTTGGGCTCCGAAGGAGTTGCTGCACACTAGTTCGGCCAAGTGCTCGCTGTGGTGGGCGGGGCTGAGGCGCTGCGGGCGCATCTCATAGAGAATGACCGGCAGACCGGCACGGGCGATTTGCCAGGCGGCTTCGGTGCCCGCGAGGCCGCCGCCAATGACTGGGATCGGTGAGGGATCTAGATCGCGCATGGTGGCCTCCCAACGGCTGCACTGCCTGGCTGCATTGACTACGGTAGCGCAGGCCCCGCTCAGAGCGTGGGGGTCGCCCAATCTGTCGCACAATGGGAGGGCAAACGCGGGCAAATGTATGGGTGAGTTCTGGTTTCGACCGCTGATCTGGACCGACTATCGGTTGGCGGTGTTGTTTTTGGTGATTGTGCCGCTGGCGCTGCTGGCTTGGGCGGTGATGCAACAGGCGCAGTCGGTGCAGCGGCTGCTGATCATTTACTGGCGGGTGTCGAGCCTGTTGGTGATTACGGTGTACCTGATGATCGGCGGCTTTCCGATTAGCTTTCTGACTGGGCTGGCAGCGCGGCTGCTGATTCCGGTCTCGCTGTGGTTCTGGCAAGACATCAACGATGAGCTGGTCGAGGACGTGGGGCCGCTGAAGTTTTCGATGAGCGCTTGGCGCTGGGCGATTACGGTCTACTGCGCGCTGGGTCTGTTGTTGAACTTGTCGTTTCTCGACTGTGCGTTTGTCGAGCCGCTGTCGGAGCGTTGCCGCGTCTGGTTCGAGCCGCCGTTGGCCTTCAAGGCGTTGTTCCACGCGGGGGTCGATGCGGGGAGCTTGGGCTTCTGGGGCGGCATCCTGCCGCTGGGGCTGTACCTTCTGTGTCTGCTCTATTTTGCGCTGGTGAAGTTAGGCCGTCGGGGGCGGCAGGCCCTGCATCCGTGAGTGGCCCCTAACGCTTGAGCGGCTTGGTCATCCAGAGCGACTGCGTTTGATAGCCCAGGGCCTGGTAAAGACCCTGGGCGTTCCAGTTATCGGTGTACACCTGCAATGAGATTTGCCGGTAACCGTGGGCCATGGCCCAGGCTTCGCCGGTGTGCAGCAGGGCAGTGGCTAGCCCCTGGTGGCGGTGCTCGGGGCTGATATAGACCAGAAAGATACAGGCGGTGCGCAGGCCGTACACCTGATCCACAGCGCGGCCCAGCCACAGACAGCCGACCGGCCCTTGCTGCTGCACGATCCACAGGGGCGTGTCAGGCGAGAGATAGGTGTCGACCGTCTGGGCTAGGTGGCTGAGATTGGGCTCTAGCTCGCCGCGTTGGCGCAGCAGTTCTCGGTAGGTCTGCTGCATGAACTTCACCAACAGGGCGCGGTCCAGGCCGCCACCCCAACGCAGGCTGTAGCCCGCAGGCAGCTCAGGAGGCAGGGCCGGAGACCAGCTGGTCGAGGGCGGGGGGCAAGGAGGCTTGGGAGGGAATGGACACCGGTTCTGGCTCGGTGAGCGGGGCAGGCGCAGCCAGATCGTTGGGCAAGAAAATGCGGGCGCTCACCACAAACAGGGTGAAGGCAAACACCAGAACGATGAGCAGAGGCATGACGTACTGACGGATGAAAGCCATAGCCAGGAGTTAAGAACGCAGGTCAGAGTTTGTCTTTAGCCTAACTCCAGACCGTCACGGCTGGGTTCGTGGCTCGGCGATCCGCCAGTCCCTAGCTGATCTCACCGGCTGCGAGCACTTGCTCGACGCTCAAGCTCAGGTCTGGGAAGGTACGAGAGACAATCGGTTGGTTGGCGACCCATTCAGATTCCTCGTAGAGCCCTTCTTCGAGCAACAACACGCAAACCTTGGCGGCCATGGGATCCACAATCCAATACTCAGGAATTTCCAGCGCAGCGTACTCAGAGCGTTTGTAGCGGTAGTCGCGTTTGACCGAATCGGGGCTGACGATCTCCACGGCCAACCACGGGGGCGACTGACAAACCGCCGATTCGTTTAGGAAGCCCCGTAGATCTTCCAGCGCCACCACGCAGAGATCGGTCAACCGAGATTTACGTCTGCCGGTTCTCACGCCAGCTTCACGCAAAGAGATCCAGGGCAAGCCTAGCCGGGTAATTTCCGACTCAAATACCTTGTCGAGGAACTTAGCAATCAAAAGATGTCTGAAGGTCGGTGGGTTCATCGGGACCAGTTTCCCGTCTACTAATTCGTAGCGCTGCTCAGTGCCGTCAGCATGGGCAAGGTACTCCTCAAAGGTGAGTCGAGCTTCGCGGGTGGTTGTCATGAGCGGGCAACCTCAAAAGCGTCCTCTCTAGCATCCTAATGCGATGCAAAAGGCCTTGAGGGGGCCGCCTGATACTTCGTCCTCGCAGTGGGGCACTTTGCACAGCAGAGCAGCGGCGACCGTCTGTCTAGACCACTGGCTCTACGCCGTGACCCTGGCTTAGGAGAGTTGCGCACAAGGTTAGGGAACACCTCCTCAGATCTAGGACACAGTACCTCGCACTTAGGCGCTTTTTCCTCAGATCTAGGGCACAGCTCCTCACACTTAGGCAACTCTGCCTCAGATCTAGGACCTAGCTCCTCAGGACCAGAACATAACTCCTCAGGCTTAGGAGACTTCTTCTCAAACTTAGGACGAAGCTCCGCACCCATCGGCAACACTCCTCAGGGCGTCACGGCCTATCCACCTCTTTGAATCAGGGACTTCAGCAGATGAAAACCTCCAGCCTCAACCTGCCCGAAGAAGCCGTCCTCGAAGACGCCAAGACCAAGCTCGACCTCGCCCGCGAATGCCTCAGCGACCTCGCCAGCATGGGCATCAGCCAACCGTGGCTCGACCAGTTCCAGACCAGCATTCTCGCCTACGAAGCGCTGCCCAGCGACGACACCCTGCTCAGCCACCAAAAAGCGCTCACCGCCACCAAAGATCAGACCCTGCGCCAGGCCGAGCAGTGGGGCAACCTCCTGCGCGACCGCTGCAAACTCGCCTACCGCGCCACCCCTCACAACCCCTTTCCCAATAGCAGCTTCCGCGCTGCCCTGCACAACGAGTCCAAGATGCTGCTGGTCCTGCCCAGCCTGATTGCGATTGCCAGCAGCCACGTCAGCGTCCTGATCAGCCTGGGCCAGCCCGCCGACTACGCTAGCCAGGGCCAGGCCCTGCGCGACCAGCTCGACCAACTCAACCGCCAGCAAGAGAAAGCCAAGCTCAGCCGCCGCATCGCCACCGCCAACCGCCGTCGGGCGATCCAAACCGTCTACGAGAGCCTGATGTACCTCAACACCGCCGCTCGCGCTACCTACCGCGGCCAACCCCACGTGCGTGAGCTATTCAAGACCCTCTCGCATCGGGTCGCCACACCGGCCTCAGAGTCGCCGCAGACTGGCCCGTAGACGAGCACCTCACTCAGCGTCTCAGGGTTCCCCCGGCAGCCGCAGTTGCCAGGCCGGGGTAAAACAGCGCCGCGACAGCATCGAGGTCACCAAGAGCGCCGTCACCGCATTGGTGAAGGCCAGCATCAGCATCACCACAATCTGATACTTCGCCGCCACCGTGGGATCGGCTCCCGCCAGAATCTGGCCGGTCATCGCCCCCGGCAAGCTAACCACCCCGACTACCATCATTGAATTGATCGTCGGGATCAACCCCGCCCGCAGCGCCGTACGCACGTGGGGCGCACAGACCTGGGACGGACTGGCCCCCAGCACCAGACGAGCCTCAATCTCGGGGCGCAGCGTCTGCAAGGTGGCGTACAGCCGCTCAGCCGAGAGCGCCGCCGCATTCATGGCATTGCCCAGCACCATGCCCGCAACCGGAATCACATAGTGGGGGTCGTACCAGATTGGGGGGTGAATAATCACCTGCATTACATAGACCAAGGTCAACCCCGAAGCCAAAAAAATCGCCCCCGCCAAAGTCGGGAGCGACTGCAACAAGGGCACACCCAAACGATTGGCGGCCTCTAGCGCCGCAATCGAGCCCATGAGCAGCAAGATGCCCAGCTCCGCCCAGGCACTCTCCAGCTCAAACACCGACTTGAGGATCAGGCCGACCAGCAGCAGCTGCACCACAGTGCGCAAGGTGGCCACTAGCAGATCCTGGGTGACCCCCAGCCGCTGCCACACCGACAGGCCCAGTACCACGCCGATCAGGCCCAAACTACGGCTCAGGTCAGTCCAGCTGGGGTTGATGGCTTCCATTGGTTGAGCGCGGGCAACGCCTTTACTCTAGCGTTCGTCGGGCAGCGCCTCGGCGGCACCTTGCCAGGTCAGTTGTCCGGCTTGCAACAGCAGCGCTCGACCGCCCAATTGGCTCACCCACTGCCGCTGATGCGTGGTCAGGATCACGGCCATCGAGCGCTGCTGGCTGAGTTGTGCCAGCATCTCGATCAGCTGCGCCGCTTTTTGCGAGTCTAGATTGGCCGTGGGCTCATCAAGCAGCAACAGTGCGGGCTCGACACACAGCGCCCGCGCCAGTGCCACCTGCTGCCGCTGCCCTCCCGATAACTGTTCCACCGGTCGGTCCAGCCACTCGGGGGGGAGGCCCGCCTGCACCGCGCTCTCGCTGAGCTGCAGCTCCAGCTTGGCCTGTGGCCAGCCCCGCAGCTGCAAGCCATAGGCCAGATTCTCGCGCACACTGCCCGCAAACAGACGGCCCTCCTGAAACACCAGGGTCAGCCGCTGCCGCAAGCTCTGAATTGGCCAGGCGCTCAACGGCGTCTCCTCCAGGAAGATCTGCCCCTGCGTGGGCTCCTCCAAGCGCACCAGCAGACGCAGCAGCGTGGTCTTGCCCGCCCCCGACGGCCCGACAATGCTCAAGCACTCGCCTGCCGCTAGGCCGAAGCTGAGATCCTTGAGCAGCCAGTGAACCTCGCCCGTGGCTGGCTGCCGAACCTGACGACCGACTTGCTCTAGCCGCAGCAGCATGGTGGCGGCGCCTGGCTCAGGGCGTGGCGGCCGGAGCCGGAGGCGTGGCAGGCTCGGCCGGCGCAGGGGTAGAGGTTGCGGCGGGCGGTGTAGCGGGCAGCGTGGCCAGCCGGTTGATCACGTCTTTGGCTTCTGGCGGGGCCAGTGCAGCAGCAGAGGCGAACATCGCCTGAGCCTCCTCGGCCTTGCCCTGCTGACGCAGAATCAATGCCTTGCCCAGCAGAGGCCGGAAATCCTTGGCGTTAGCGCGCCCCATCTGCTCATAGACCTGGTTGGCCTCGTCGTAGCGCTGCTGCGCGGCGTACACGCGGGCCAGGATCCACCGCACATCTGATTGATTGATCGGCGGCGGCGGGCTTTGACCGGGTGGCGGGGCCACGGTTGGGTTCGCTTGCTGCTGCGCCGCTGTCTGAAGCGCGCTCTGCAGCAGGCCCACTGCCATCTCTGGGCGCTGTTCCTGAAGCAGGATTGCCACTAAGCCTTCGAGCGCCTGCGGGTCACCGGGAGACTTGGCCAGCAGATCGCGGTAAGCGCGTGCTGCTCCCTCGCGGTCGCCCAGCTTCTGACGCGCCTCGGCCAACATCAGGCCGTAGAGACTCTCCTGTGGGTTTAACTTCGTCAGCCGCTGCAAGGGCTCAACTAGCCCCTGCGTGTCGCCCAAGCGAAAGCGCGTCTCCACCAGCCCCTGCAACGCCGCTTCGTTCTCGGGCTCGCGCTGGAGCACCGCCGCGTAGCCACGCTCCTGGCTCTTGAGATCGAATGCTTGGCTGGTGGGCGTACTCTGAGCGCCGCCGACTGGCGGTGCCGCGCTAAAACTGCTTACAAATGGGGCAATGGAAAACCCGAGCAAGGCAACCACGCCGATGATGAGTATGCCACTGGTCAGCCAGCGTTTGCGCTTTTGAGCCACGCGAACCCCCCTTGAACTCTGGTGTCATTATGGAACACATCCGGAGGCGGATGGTCTGTGCAGGTCAGACCCAGACTGAGGTTGGCAAGCTCAATCATTGCGGGCACAATTGTCTGCTGGATATCTTAGGTTTGATGATTTGACGGTTCGAGCCGTACTGGGACAGGCAAATAGTTGAAACAATTACCGGACTCCCCTGTATGTCCAGGGATAGAGTGGAAGGATTTAACCGCAGGAATAGACTCCCTCGCCAGGCGAGAGAGCTTGCTATCCGGTCTCTGCTAGCGCAGGGGCATCTCCCATGCTCCATTGCCCCCGGCCCTCGTTTGAGGAAGGCCGGTACCATAAATTCAGTGCAATCGGCCCGTACCCAGCCTTGACACAAGCCCATGAGTCAAACCTCTCCCGACCCTCGTGTTCCTCGTCCCCCTCGCCCCCCTGAGCGTCGCCCCAATCGCCCTGCCGAGGCTCAAGAGCAGGCCAACCCTGAGCCCCCCCTGAGCGAGAACGAGGTTTCACCGGGTACGTCTAACGCGGGCTCGCAAAGCCTGGCTCCTCGGCCCACGCTGTCGCGGCCTATGCGCCCGCAGCCGGTTGCTGCGCCCGAAGCCTCCCCCTCTGATGACTTAGCCAACCCCGAGCTCAGCGACGAGGTGAGTTCTCCAGACAGTTCCGAGGAGACAGACGAAAACCCCGCTGAAGGGTTGCAGCGCCAGCAACCGATTCCGCCCCCCAGTGAGCCCATGCAGTACAGGGCCATCGGCATGATCCGGGGCCGCTATGTGGCGTCTGAGGAGCAATTCACGCGGGGAGAGTTGATCGCCTCGGACGGGACGCCGATCAACGCTGTGCTGCTGGGCCGGGTCATGAGCTTGGTCAAGAACCACCTAGATCTGCAACGCGAGTATCTATGGGTGGTCTATCCCCGGACCCGCGACAAAACCAATCAGCTCCACGCCCAGATCCTGGGCGTTTGGGAACCCGTGGAGTTGGGTCGGGCAGACGCGCCGATTGACCCAGGCATTGAGGATGGCTACTTCTCGATTCGCGGTGAGATCATTTTCCAGTCTCAGGACAAGGGCTACGTAATCCTCAAGATCCGTCAGGCACCCCGCAAGGGAGATAAGGAGAAGCCCAAGTCTTTCAAACTGCGCCTGTCCGGCTTCCTGCCCAGCAAGGGCGTGGGCTACTTCTGGAGCCTGGATGTGCTGCGCGACGGCGAAAATCTCCTGATCCAGGACGGCAAATCCGTCGCCGCCATGCCCCCCCGCAAGAAGCGTCGCCTGCCGCCGACCACTCGCAAGCGTGCGCCGATCGGGCACGGGGGCGATGGCGGACTGCGGCGCGACTCCGCTGTCAAAGCACCGCAGGTACCGCCGCGCACTGGCCCGGTGACCAAGCCAATCAAACGAATCGACCGCCCCCGCCGCGAGGGCAACCCCTGACCGCCCAGAACCACAGTGGGGCGCACGCTGTGGCCCCACTCACCCTACTGCGCTGAGCGCCCAAGCCAGCAAAGAGCTGCCTAGCGGCACGCTTAAGTTATCGATGCCCCGGCTGGAGAATACCTCTAGCCCGGTGGCTAGCAGCGCTACTGGCAACGGCACCAGCAACAACGTAGTCAGGTTCGGCCCCTGCGCTACGCTTAACACCGCTGCCACCACGAGGTAGCTGACTAGGGCCATTGCAAAGGAGCCCTCTAGCGTCTTCTTCGTTCCCAGCACTCGGTAGTCGTGTTTGCCCCAGCGCTGGCCGACCAGCGCCGCCAGCCCGTCGCCCCAGGCCATCACGAGCACTCCCAGCACGGCGTAATGCGGCAAGTTGCGGGGCCAAAAAAATAGAATCAACGCCCCAATACTGAGGGCGTAGAACAGCGTACCAAAACTCTGGCGGCCCACACCGTTGATGCTTTGTAGGATTGGCAGCCGGTAGGACAAGGCCATCAGCCCTGCAAACAGCAGCGATGCGCCTAGGCCGAGCCAGGTCGGTACGCTCAGCCACCAGGCCAGCACCATCACATTGCCTACACCAATGTGAACCACCTTGCGTGCCAGCTCACCATTGCCTGGCTGTGCAGAGCGGTTGAGCATCTCAGCAAGGCCGAACACTAGCCCTAGCCAAAGTCCCGGTAGGAGCAATTGCAGCTCCAGAGAGGGCGCTTCCGGACGACCAGGGAGGGCCAAGGCCAAATCCTCCCATAGGGTCGGCGCGAACAACAGGCCAGACCAAGGCATGAATGGGTACTCGCAAAAGGCTTAGGCTTCTCTACGATACCCGAGAGGCCCTGGACAGCTCAAGCGCAAAGCAGCACGGATCAAGCTTGACCTCAGTAATTATACTTAATTCAAAGACAAGATTAAAACCGTGGCGACCCTGAGCATTTAGAAGGAAATCCCCCAGAACCCGAAGGCGCTGGGGGATTTGAATCAGGGTGCATCTACCAACCTTTCCTACCACCATGCAAGGCATAAATCCGGAAGCTCTGTGGGAAGAATCGGCAGTAACTTTTGCTGCATGCTCTGGGGGAGCTAGCGATGGGGCATTCGGTTTAATCCTGGCCTTGCCGCAGCGGGTCAGAATAGGAGGAGAAGAGTTTGCCGAGCGCTGCGACGGGTGACCCAGCACGAATTTCATCTCTCTGTGACGCCGGTGGGCGACAGCCGCTATCTGATCCGCACCGAGCGGATTGCACCGGGGGTACCGCTGTCAGAGGAGCTGGCGGTCTGGCCGGTGGAGTCCTGGCTGGCCCAGGCTCAGGCATTGATGGGCGATCCGCTGCTGGGCCTATTGCGGGGCACTCCGCCAGCGTCGGCTGTCGCGGCGAGCCTAGACGAGGACAGTGTGGACCTGAGCTTGACCCGATTGGGTCAAGAACTCTATCGCGCTCTGTTCAGCAATAGTGTCCGCGATAGCTGGCTGGCAGCACTGGGCATCGCCCAGCACCAATCAGTTGCTGCAACTGAGCTTCAGCCTTTTTTGCGGCTGCGGCTGGGCTTGAAGGGGCCGGGCCTGCCCCGCCTACCCTGGGAAGCCCTGCATGACGGCACGCGGGCGCTGACCATGGGCACCGACCTGACCTTCACGCGCTATCAGGGCACCTTCAGCAGCATCGCCCGTTCGCCCCTGCCCGCCGATGCTACCCAACCGCTGCGAGTATTGATGGTGATGGCCACGCCCATCGATCAGGTAGAACTCGCCACCGAACGCGAGGCCGAGCAGTTGCAATTGGAACTCGGGGCGCAGATTCAGATCACGCTCTTGCCCCAGCCGGGCCGGGCGGACCTGACCCGCGCCCTCGAACGCGGCAACTACCAAATCCTGCACTATGCCGGCCATAGCGACCTGGGCTCTGATGGCGGCAGCCTATGTCTGGTCAGTAATGAGACGGGCCTGACTGAATTCTTGAGCGGCGACGACCTAGCCGGACTCCTGGCTAATAATGGCGTGCGGCTGGCGGTGTTCAACTCTTGCCGCAGCAGTTCGGCACCCGCTTCCCAGGAACGCAGTCTAGCCGAGGCGCTGGTGAAGCGCGGCATCCCGGCAGTACTAACCATGGCCGAGCGCATCCCTGACGATGTGGCTCTAGAGCTATCGCGCCTGTTCTACCGCAACCTCACGCAGGGGGCCAGCGTGGACTTGAGCCTGGCGCGTGCACGTCAAGGTCTTTTGTCGAGCTACGGCTCTGGTCAGCGTCACTGGGTGCTACCCGTGCTCTACATGCACCCGGAGTTCGACGGCTACCTGATTCCCAGATCGCGCCCGTCACTAATTTGGACGCCACCACTCGCCCTGTCCTCGGAGCCACCTCTATCTGAGCTGCCTGTGGCCGCAGCAGCCAGCGCGCCCGCCGCAGAGCCGCCCGCCCCGCCCCTTGAACTCTCTGCTTTAGAGCGATCTAAGCCGACCCCAATCTTAGAGCTACCTGGGGAAGTTCTGGCGGCAGAGCAACCGGACGAGTCAGAAGCAGCAGCAAACCCTGCCCGCCGCCGCTGGCCCCTGAGCTGGCCACATTGGGGAAAGACGACTCAGGCACCGCCAACTGCGGCTAATCGACCTCCGGTTGGGCTCAGATCAAAGACGCGGATGCAGGTTTCGCTGTTCGCCGCAGGAGCGCTCACCGCAACCTTGGTGAGTCTGCTGCTGTTTTGGCAGGCTGAGCAGCGCGGTACGCCATCCGACGGTCTGGGAATGCCACCGCTGCCGCAGAGCGGAGTCCCTCCGGTACCCGGTAGTTCGGGTCTGACGCCGGCGACGGCGGAGCGGCAGGCGATCGCCCAGATGCTGGAGCAGGGCAAGCTTGCGGACGCCGAGGCCGCCCTCACCGCGATCCCCGCCGACCCCCAAACTCTCAAAGTCCGGCCCGAAGTGAATTACCTTTGGGGCCGACTGGCGCTCCAGGGCTACCAGCAAGGCTACAGAGACTACCCGCGCAACGGCCCCAGCGTCGCCCGCCGCAATTTTGAGCAGGCAGTTGAGCAACAACCGAACAATGCGCTCTACCTAAATGCCTTGGGGGTGGCCTACTACAGCAGCGAGGAAATCGCAAACCCTAATGCCCTGGCCAATGACGCCTGGCAGAAGGCGCTGGCAGCCGCCCAGCAGAATAACAACGCCGAGGGCCTTAAAAACACCCGCTTTGCGTTGGCAGGGCTGGCGCTGAGCTTGATGCGCGACGCCCGAGAAGGCGGAGAAACCGCCGCAGTAAAGCAGACCAAACTGGCTCAGGCGGTAGCGCTGCGCGATCAAGTTCTGGCAGCGGATCGCACTTACGCCAACCCTGACTCCCTGCCTGACCTCTGGCTGTGGCCCAGGCCAGTCCTAGAGGCTTGGAAAGCGCTGCTCAGAGTCAGCAGTCCCTAAGCAAAGGCGAAGCTCCCAAAACAGAACCCCCGCCGATGTCGGTGGGGGTTTGCTAGAAATGGCGGAAGATTTCTTAGGTGGGTCTTGAGCGTCCTTGAGCTTCTTGCGCAGGGCCTGGGTGGCCTTCTGAATGCGACGCTGATTGGCACTAGAGTTGTGATGGGAGCGGTTTTTGCCCGAGCGCTTGCGCTTACGCTCGCCGAACCGCCAGCCTGCTGCTTTCATAAAAGGCGTTCCTGGGGCTGAGCTTCCTAGGCTACGATTTTAGCTCATAAAAAAGCCCCCCAGCAGGCCTCCGGGGGGTAATGACTTCGTGGTTCTACTCATTGATATCCTTGCGCTGGACAAAACTTGTAGGGGTTGGGATTCCTTCATTTTGAGGGGTGAATCCCCCTAGACAAACGGGCAAATACCCCCAGGTTGGGGCTTAACGACCCGGAACCAGCTGCCAGAGCTGCGCCAGCCAGTCGCCTAGATAAGCCCAGAGCTGGTCAGGGCCGATGCCGAACACCAGTTGCAGCACCAACACTAAGGCGGCTACCCCCAGCGCGACGCCGACTGTTACCTTGACAACCTTGATGAGCCAGGTGAATACCAAAAAAGCGACCACCAGCGCGCCGATGAGCAGGATGATTTCAGTTCCCATTGGCTTCGCCTCTCGCGGGTTGCCCTAAGCTCTGATCTTACTTCTTGGGCCGTCGCCGCAGCTTTTTGTAACTGGAGCCGAGCCAGTCGCTCAGGCTGTGACTCATAGAGCCCAGCTCCAGACCTAGCAGCACGGCTAGCCAGTGCTCTGGGAAAACCATGACTAGGGTTAGGGCCTGCTGGCCGAGGCGGTCCCATCGCCAAGGCAGGCCCCACACCTGAGACCAGCTCCAGATTGCCAACAGCGCCAACGGCACCAACCAACAGGCCAAATAGGCCAGCCGGATCAGGGTGCCGACCACTGGGCCGTGGGACAGGAAAGAGCGATGGGAGATGCGCTTGCGGTAGGGTAACCAGATCCAGCGTAAAAGCCCCCAGCGTCGGTACTGCTGCGAGTGGATGTCTAGATCGCCGCCGAACATCAGTCCCGCAAACAGGTAGGCACCTGCTAGCAGCAGGGTCAGCTCGCCGCTACGGGTTCCCCAGTAGACGATGCCGGTAACTAACGGCAGGCTCCATAGGGTGATCTGGTCGTGCGTTCGGCCTAGCGGCATGGGACAAGGATAAGAGCAGGTTTGATATACTCGGAGAGACTCTTGGGCGGTTAGCTCAGCGGTAGAGCGCCTGCCTTACAAGCAGGATGTCACTGGTTCGAATCCAGTATCGCCCATACAGGAAACCCAAGCCCTCAGGCCTTTTCAGGCGGTTGCTTCAAGCATCGCCAGAACTGACTGAATGGGGCTGAACTAGAATAAACGGAGGCATTTCTAGATCAAATTTAGATCAGGAGCTAGCTCGCCATGGGACGAAAAGTGCTGACGGTGGAAGCGGCCAATCAACGGTTAGACGCGGCTCAGATGGGGTTGAGGCTCTACCAGCGCGGCGAGAAGCTTTCGCTGCGGGGCACCCTTCCACCCCGACCAGATAGCAAGGAGACTCGGCCCAAGCAGCAGTTCATCACCCTGGGAGTCTACGCCAACCCCGCAGGCATTGAGTACGCCGAGGCAGAGGCCTTTCGACTGGGAGCGCTACTTGCCCAGAAGCGCTTTGACTGGCGCGAGGTGGAGCCCAACACCAAGGAGAGCAGCGAAACCTGCCAGGCGTGGATCGATCGCTTTCAGCAGGATTGGCAAAAGCAGCAGGAGGGCGATGAAGCAGCCATTGCGCTGCGCTGGCGAGAACAGTTTTGGTACCCAGCCTTCAAATGGTTACCACCAACGGCAAAACTAACGCCTCTTCTTTTGGATGATGTGGTGGATCGGTGGAAGCCCAACAGCCGCAGTCGCCAGGTCGCCTGTCAAAAGCTCCAGCGGTTGGCCGACTTTGCCGGTATTGAGTCTAAGGTGCGAGATCGCCAGGGCGACTACCGGCTCAGCAACGTCGAGCGCATCATTCCTAACGACGATGAGATTATTGCCGCTATCGACGGAATGAAAAACAAATCCTGGCAATAGGGTAGGGCTGCAACAGCCGATGGGCTAACCGCAGCATGGGGAGGTATCGCTCCGTACTGACGGTGGCACTCGAATGCTCCAAGACCCGCCACAGCAGCGGCACTGCTCGTCCGCAACAGGTCACTGACAGGTGAATCATGCAGTAGCGATTCCACAAGACCGTGGTATCGAGCGCCAGGTAGAGCCGTCGCCCTTGCCACTGGTGAATCGCCGCTAGCACCAAGGGCACGTACAAACTTTTGACCTGTACCCGCCGATTGCCCATGAAGCGCTGCCACCGTCGCTCGGTGCTTTGCGCTTGGCGGGCGCGACTGGGCACATACGATTCCCACTCCGGCAGGCTCAACTGACCACTGCACACCAGCGCGGTCACCATCCAGGCCAGGGCTTTGAGGTGCCGCAGGTCACGGCGATGGCTATATTGACGCAGCAATGGCAGCAATGGCAGCACTTGATCATAGAGACAGGTGGTGGCTGACATGGTACAGACCCTGAGATGACGCAAATTTCAGCGTCTCATGTCAGCTCACCCTTTCCCCCTCGCGTCACGAGGTTGCAAGCCTTTCACCCACTTGTGTCAGGCAGTCAGGGATGCGGGAGCAGCGATCACTCCTGCCAACGGTGCACGATCTGAGATAACGCCATGACACAAGCCACAACAAAAATCGCTACTTTTTTGGGATGCCACAGTCCTCACTTAATTGACTATCTAGTCACTCATTATTATAGTGTGAGTATGGCAAGACCTAAAAGCGAAGATAAGCGGAATGCAATTATGGAGGCGGCAACACACGTGATTGCTTCACAGGGATTAAGTGCGTCAACCGCGTTAATCGCCAAAGAGGCGGGCATTGCGAATGGTTCACTGTTCACTTATTTCGAGACCAAGACTGATTTATTCAACCAACTTTATCTTGAACTAAAAACCGAAATGACCGCAGCCGCTATGAAAGACCTTCCGGAGAGTGGCGATTTCCGTAAATATGTTTTTCACGCTTGGTCAAACTGGATCGATTGGGCTGTGTCCAATCCCCACAAGCGGTACGCCTTGAGGCAACTGAATGTTTCAGATGGCATTACCCCTGCGACGCGCAGTGCAGCAGACAGAATTGCCGTTGATTTTAACGATTTAATAAAACGGATCCGCGCCCACGGCTCTTTGCAAACAGCGCCGATGAGCTTTGTTGGCGCGCTTCTGAACGGGTTAGCTGAAGCGACAATCGTCACTATGATTGATGACCCTGACAATGCTAAAAAGCATTGCAAAACTGGCTTCGAGACATTTTGGCGCGCGATTAGCTAATTTTTTAGCTGGTTAATGATTGGCTAGACAGTCATTAATGAGTCAAACACAGCAGACACACGGGTGAATGCCAAATTCAACTCTTCAAAGGTCAAAACTCATGACTCACTGGACAACTGCAAACATTCCTTCTCAAAAAAGCCGATCGGCTGTTGTTACCGGTACTGGGGGACTTGGATTCGAGGATGCCCTGGCATTAGCACGGGCTGGAGGTGATGTGATCATTGCGGGTCGCAATGCTCGAAAAGGCGCAGAAGCAGTCGCAAAAATTCGTAGCGAAGTGCCATCAGCGAGAGTTCGGTTTGAACAAGTCGATCTTGCCAATCTTCAGTCCGTCATGGACTTTGCCGGACGACTCCGCAGCCAGCAGGACAGTCTTGACCTGCTGATTAACAATGCGGGTGTAATGATGCCGCCAAAGCGACTGGAAACTAATGATGGCTTTGAACTGCAATTCGGTGTCAACTATCTGGGTCACTTT
>JANNOU010000028.1:0-53975 GCA_031399305.1 Leptolyngbya sp. SOY_34_metabat_272 | reverse complement strand
AAGTCTCCCCTTTCACCAGAAGACCTTGAACACGATACCCTCAACGCCTAATGCACTCACTTTCATCAATACATTACTCCTACAGGCTACGGCACTCGACGCCCCAAGTCCCAAATGCCCTCCACTGAGCTCGCTACTCAGCCAGCCCAGTCCCATGCTGGGCCCTTCCAGAGCAAAGCCCCGTCTTCCAGTCTCCAAGCTTTAGGAGCCGAGCCATTTTCTCGACTCGCCAAGTTCTGAACTCCATCAATCAGGCAATTTTCTCGACTGTCCGAGCTGCGGACCTCGGTCTTCGAGCCTTTTGCCCTAGGCTCCGAGCGATCAACTCCGACCTCCAGGCTGCGAGCCCCAACCGCCGAGCGTTTGGCTCAAGCTCTCAGGCTCGGCTTCGCCCGCCCCCAGTTTTTCGCTCCAAGCTCGGCTCCTAGAGCAGAAACCTCGGGTCAGGCAGCCGCGAACCTGAGAGCTTGAGCCAAACGCTCGGGGTTGCCAGAAACGGGCTCAAAGCCTGCGATCCTGAGCTCAAACGCTGGCGTTTGGCACGCGGCTGGCCTGGCTTGTAGCCGGTTTGCTCGAGTTTGATCCGAATCAACGCTACAGTGCGGAGGCACTGTCTACAGTAATGCGGCTGGTCAGGCCCGCCACCCTTGGAGTTTTTAATGCGTGTATTGCTGATTCATCCTTTGTTTCCGGAATCATTCTGGTCCTTCGACAAAGCACTAGAGTTGATTGGACGCAAGGTATCGCTGCCCCCGCTGGGGATGATCACGGTCGCCGCCCTCCTGCCCCAGCACTGGGAGTTTCGGCTGGTGGATCGCAACATTGGCCCCGAGAGCGAAGCAGACTGGGCCTGGGCAGAGCTGGTAATCCTCTCGGGCATGATCGTCCAGAAGCCAGACCTGTTGCACCTGATTGCCGAGGCCAAGCGACGCGGCAAGCCAGTCGCGGTGGGTGGCCCCTACTTCACCTCAGTGCCCGAGGTGGCCCAAGCCGCCGGGGCCGACTTCCTGGTCCTGGATGAGGGCGAGATCACACTGCCACTGTTGGTCGAGGCGCTGGCGCGGGGCGAGACCTCGGGCATCTTCCGGTCCGACGGCGTCAAACCCGATGTGACGCATACGCCGGTGCCCCGCTTCGATTTACTCATGCTGGATGCCTACAGCGACATGTCCGTGCAGTTCTCGCGCGGCTGCCCGTTCCAGTGCGAGTTCTGCGACATCATCGTGCTCTACGGGCGCAAACCGCGCACCAAAACCCCAGCCCAACTGCTGGCCGAATTGCAAGCGCTCTACGACCTGGGCTGGCGGCGTTCGATTTTTGTCGTCGATGACAATTTCATCGGCAACAAGCGCAACGTCAAGCTGCTGCTGCGCGAACTCGGTCCCTGGATGGCCGCCCACGACTACCCCTTCCGCTTCTCTACCGAAGCCTCCGTAGACCTGGCCCAGGACACCGAATTGCTAGACCTGATGATCACCGCCAACTTCAACGCCGTGTTTCTGGGCGTTGAAACCCCCGACACCGACAGCCTGACCCTGACCCAAAAATTTCAGAACGCCCGCACCCCCCTCACCGAAGCCGTCCAGATCATCAATCGCAAGGGCCTGCGCGTGATGGCCGGGTTCATTCTCGGTTTCGACGGCGAAAAGCCCGGCGCAGGCCAGCGCATTATCGACTTCGTCGAAGCCACTGCGATCCCGCAGGCGCTGTTTAGCATGCTCCAAGCCCTGCCCAATACGGCCCTGTGGCACCGCCTGCAGCGCGAGGGGCGGCTGCTAGAGGGCAGCGAAGAGGCCAATATCCACCAGACCACACTCACCAACTTCATCCCAACCCGGCCGCTCGAAGACCTGGCGCGCGAGTACGTGAGCTGCTTCTGGGAGCTCTATGACCCGCAGCGCTACTTGGCGCGCGTCTACCGGCACTTCCGCCAGATGGATCCACCGCCGCATCGCCGCAAAACCTTCAAGCTGCCAGACTGGGACAGCCTGCGGGCGCTGCTGATCATCTGCTGGCGGCAGGGGGTTAAGCGCAAGACCCGCTTCCAGTTCTGGCGTCAGTTGGTCTTGATGCTCGTGCACAACCCGAGTGTGTTTGAGCACTATGTGATCAACTGCGCCCACATCGAGCACTTCCTCCACTACCGCCAAGTCGTGCGCGACCAGATTGAAGCCCAGCTGGCTCAGTTGCCACCGCCTCAGCTTGCGGAACCGGCCTTGGCCAGCTAGGGGCTTAGCCTCAAGCGCTCACAGTTTGACGGTAGAGCAGGGCGCGGGTGGCGATCATGCTGTCCACCAGCAGATCCATCTCTTCCCGCGTGTGCAGGGCGTTGACCGTGATCCGCAGTCTGGGCTTGGCGACGAACCAAATCGCCGAAGCCCAGATCCCCTGGTCTTCGAGCAGGCGACGGGCGAACTCCTTGGGGCTCACGCCCTCGGGCAGTAGCACGGGCACCACATTGGTCTCTCCCAGGGCCATGAAATCAGCCGCAGCCAGCCGTGTGCGCAGGTAGCGGGTGTTCTCCTGTAGGCGCTGCACTAGCTGCGGTTGACGGCGCACTTTGCGGATGCTCTCCAGGGCGGCCCCGGCCAGCGGCGCAGCCAACGAGATCGTGCCAATCGAGGTTGGCGAGACATTCAGCAGTGGCACCAGCTCCCGCACATGGGTGCTGATCGCCGCCCCAGCCGAGGCCGCGAACTTGGAGAAGGTGGTCATGATCAGCGGGTTAACACCCAGCTCCACTGCCTTTAGGGGCTCCAGGCCGAAGTGGTCGTAGATGCCGCCGCCCACCGGTCCCAATGCGCCTGAGGCGTGGGCCTCATCCATCAGCAGCGTGCTGCCCTCGTAGTGACTGAGGATGTCTAGCATGTCCGGCAGCGGTGCCACATCCCCGTCCATCGAGAACACGGCATCGCTGACCACCAGGACGCGGTCATCGGGCCGGGCGTAGCGCTTGAGCTTACGGGCTAGGTCGTCCATGTCACAGTGACGGTAGGGCTTGACCCGCACCCTTGGGCTGTTGCCAAACACCTTACCCGAGCGGGTATTGGCGTTGACCACTGCCGAGACAATGCAGCCGTGGTTGAGCACATCGGTCAGAATCAGGGTTTCGCGCTCATTGTGGAAGCCCGGCACCGGAATTGCTAGATGGCAGAAGGCATCCATCAACGCTTGCATCGCCATCCAGGCGTTGATAAACAACTGGGTGTAGGGCAGACGCTTGAAGGCGGAGAGCTCCTGCTCTAGTTGCCGGTGTAAATCAATACGACCACTCAACACCGAACAGGAGCTATTGGAGGGGCCGTATTGCTCCGTCGCCTGGATTGCCGCCCTGCGTACATCCTCATCCGCTGCGAGGCCCAAGATATCATTGGTACAAAAGGTCAGAGCTGTCCGTCGAAAACCGGTGGCGACATCTTCGACCTCGACCTGGTTGCCCTGCCGAACATGGCAGACATACTCATCAGGAGCTAGCCCACTCTGTAGCCAGGCTTGGACGTAATCCTTGACGACTTGCACAAAACTCTCCTCACTTCACGGGACGCCACAGACTGAACAGGAGAGCGGACTGGCAGTCTGGATGTCCGCTCACGCTTTCCAATATTAAGTACTGTAATTGAAACCACGGGGTTGTAAGCCGAGCAAGAGGCAGCTTTCGCCTGCCGGGCTCAGGGTCCTCCCAGCCAACGACAATGACGACACCCAGCATCCCAGATTTCGCGGTTTTCCGCTATCCACCACCTTGTTCATTCAGATGGGGGTAGGCTAGCAGTGGATTCTGTGAGCTTGCGGAACTGGGGCCATCGACCGGCGGTCCATTCACTTTGAGGCTCCAAGCGCGTTATGGTTTCCATCGCCCGCAAAAACCTGCTCGAAGACCTGCCCCGCCTGCTGGTGGCTCAGGCAGGCATCACTTTTGCGGTCAGCTTGATCTCGGTCCAGTTGGGTATCCTCAACGGTTTCACCCGTTCGGTCACCCTGGTCATCGACCGCTCCAACGCTGACATTTGGGTGGCCTCGAAGGACCTGCTGCACCTCAATTTGACCTTGCCATTGCCCGGTGAGCGACTCGACCAGGCCCAGGCTATGCCCGGTGTGGAGCGAGCTGAGCCCCTGACGATCAACACCACTCTCTGGCGCGATCCCCAGGGTCAGATCAAGTCGGTTCAGGTGATTGGCTACGACCCCAAGGGTCAGCTGTTCGCCCCTTGGAACCTGATCCCCGGCACCAACCCCTCGGTGGTCGAGCAGAGGCACACGATCATCATTGATGACACCGACGCCTCGAAGTTGGGGGTCAGTAGCATCGGCGATGTCGTGCAATTGGGCGGGGTCAACGCCAGAGTTGGCGCGTTTACGCATCAGGTGAATTCTTTTGTCGCCAGTCCGTTTGTCTTCGCCTCGATTGACAGTGCGCGCGACTTTGTGGGCTCAAGGCTCACGCCCCCGGACTCGACCGAAGACCTGACCTTGCCGGGTGCCCCTGCGCCCAAGCCGACCTCAGCAACTGCGAGCAAATCAGCCCAGGCCAACCAGCCGCCGATCCTCTACGTTTTGGTGAAGGCCAAGCCCGGACAAAGTATTCCACAGCTGCAACAAGCGCTCGATCGAGCGCTGCCGGGCACCCACGCCTACAGCCGCGACGAGCTGGCCGAACGCACCCGCAGCTTCTGGCGCGACAGCACTGGCATCGGCTTCATCCTGAGCTTGGGCGCAGGGCTGGGATTGGTGGTCGGGGCGGTGATCGTCGGTCAGGTTCTGTATGCGTCTGCGGTCGATCACGTACGAGAATTTGGCACGCTCAAGGCGATCGGGGCCTCCAACTGGTACATCTACCGGGTGATCGGCGAGCAAGCGCTCTGGATGGCGGTGCTGGGTTTTGCCTCGGGCATGGGGGTCTGCTATGGCTTGGGGACTTGGGCGCTGACCACGCAGGGCATCTACATCTTGGTGGGCCCTGCCACCGCTGCAGGGGTCTTTGGGCTGACCGTGCTGATGTGCGTTGGCTCGGCAGTATTTGCAATCCAGAAGGTCACCCAGGTGGATCCGGTTATTGTGTTTAAGGCGTGAGCCCCACCGGGTCTGGCTAGCTGAGGCAGAGGTCCGCCTGGTAGAGTCATCCCCAGTGAGCAGTGGCAGTGAGGAGCGTCCATGGCCGTGAATGGGGTTGACCAGGAGGGCTTCAGCGCTGGTCAGAGCGTTGTGCTGGGCAAGCTCAGAGTGCCGGAGCGCCTCCTCTGGCCGTTGGCGGTGGCGGGGCTGTTGTTGGTCTGCTGGCTAGCTTTCGGCTGGCAACTGGGCCGCGTGGGTCTGATCGACGAAACCGAACCCAAGTTTGCGGAGGCGGCCCGGCAGATGCTGCGCACTGGCGACTGGATCACGCCAACTTTCAACGGTGAACCTCGCTTCGACAAGCCGCCGCTGATCTACTGGCTGATGCTGCCCGCCTTTGGCATGGTCGGGGTCAATGAGTGGGGCGTTCGTTTGCCCTCAGCTCTAGCGGGCACGGGCTTGGTCCTGTTGGTTTTCTGGGCGCTGCGGACCTTCACTGGCTCCTGGCAGGCCGCCTGGGTGGGTGGCCTCGCGACCGCCCTGTCGCCCCTGAGCTTGATCTGGAGCCGAATCGGCACCGCCGAGATGCTGCTGTGTCTGCTGATCGCCGGATCGCTGCTGGCCTTTTTCGTCGGCTACGCGCGGCAGTCGCCAACGGCCTATGTGAGTTTTTATGGATGGATGGCTCTAGGAACGCTGACCAAAGGCCCGGTCGCCATCGTGCTGCCCGTTCTGACGATCTTGCTGTTTCTGGGGTTGGTGGGCAACTGGCGAGCGGTGCTGCGGGAACTCAAGCCGCTGCGGGGCTGCCTGATCCTGGTCCTGCTCACGCTTCCCTGGTACCTCGCGGTGACCGCGATCAACGGTGAGGCATTCATCGACAGCTTTTTTGGCCATCACAACTTTGACCGCTTTGTGTCCGTGGTCGATCGCCATGACAACCGCACTGCGGTGCCCGTTTATTTTTACTGGCTGGTGAGCCTGGTGGGTTTCCTGCCCTGGTCGCCTTTTTTGCCTCTGGCGGTGGCTCGGCTGAGAGTCTGGCAGTGGCGGCAATGGCGCGAACGCTCTCGTGGCGAGCAGTTGGGTCTATTCGCACTCTGTTGGGTGGTAGCGGTGTTGGCCTTCTTTAGCCTGGCGGTTACGAAGCGCGTCAATTATGTGTTGCCGCTGCTGCCAGCGCTGTCGCTGCTGCTGGGCTTGCTGTGGGCCGACCAGACAGCGCTCAAGGGGCGGGGCTTTCAAGGTTCGGCCCTGGTGGCTTCGGGGGTTTGCGCGCTGCTGGCAGTGCTGAGTTTGCACAGTCTGCGCTGGTTACCGGAGGACCCCTGGCTGCCAGACTTACCGGCAACTCTGGCTCGGCAGCGCGTGGACTGGTGGGGCGCGCTGCTGGCGGGGGCAATGGCAGGGGTGGGAATGCTGGGCGTCAGCCTTGGGCGGCGGCGCGGCAGTGGGCTCTGGCTACCGCTCACCTACAGCCTGGGCTGTGTGGGTCTGATTGCTCTGACAATTCTGCCTGCGATGGCGACGGTGGATCTGCAGAGACAACTGCCGCTGCGACAACTGGCCGCCTCTGTTGCGCAATACCAGCAGATGCACCCTGATCGCGAAACAAGCCTGGTAGCCCTAGGACCGGTGATCAAACCCAGTGTGGTGTTCTATGCGCGTCAGAACGTGAAGTTCCTACAGGTCTCGAAGAAGTTTCGGGTTCGGTATCTCAGCCAGCCGCACCCGGATCTACTAGTGCTCGGCTCTGAGAAAGACTTAAGACTGACCCAATTACGCTCGGAAGAATACAAATTGCTCGCTAGTGCTGGGGTCTATCGCCTGGTCCGAATTGACGCTCAGGCCAATGCCAGGTGATGCGGAGCCTCAATTTCGATCTCGCCAGATAGCACGGCTTCAATCAGCACGTCTAGGGTTTCTAGCTCTGCCGCGCTATGCCCTGCGCAGCAGAGAAACTGCTCAATGAACTGCTGGGTGGTCAGCGAAAGACGCCCCGTTCGAAACGCTTCGAGAATTGCCAGGGAAAGAGTCATCAGGGAGGCTCCTGAAAAGTGTTGACCAATGTGTTGCACCCTCAATCTCCCAGGAATCAGTCGAACGGCTGATGTCAGAGATCACAGCCTAGGCGGATCCGGATCACGCGAAAGTTAGCGGATCCAGAACCTTCAAGCCTGAAGCTTGTAGACTCGGGCAAAATCGGCTTCTGACCGGTGTCACTGAGTTGGGTTTGTCATCATCTACCCACGCAGGCAGCGGTTGTCTGGGGCGTTAGCCTCGGCGAGCGCGTAGCCAGCTCAAGAAGTTAAAATCGCGACGTAATTGCTCAAACTCCTGCCGATGGCGTTCTGCGGTGTCAGCGTACCACTGGCAGTGGCGTTCGTGGTCATCGCGCAGCTGGGATTCGTGCCGAAACTCAGCTGCGAGCCGGTGCCCCTCCAGAATCTGGGCAACCGGGTGCGGCAGGATTTGCAGCAGCTCTTCGTGAAAACTCATGTCCTCATCCTAGGCCAGCTCTCCCGTTTGGGCGGTCGCCAACCACCGATCCGTTGGCTATCATCGGGGTAGAGATGTCAATTTTTGTGTATTTATGTCAAAGGAGCTTCACACAATGCGCTCGGGCTTCTGGTGGACCGGCGTATCTGGCTTCGTGTTCGGCATCGCTGACCGATGTCTGGCGCTGCTACGCTGGCCATCGGCGATGATGCTGGCGCTGTTGTTCATCTCCAGTCTGTTCTTTGTGTTTTTTCTATTCTTGAAGCCCCTGAAGCCTAATTCGTAGTGGGCGGCCCCTGCGTCCGGATGGTCAGGACCTGATGCGGGGTGGCATCGGGCGGGTAAAAGAAGTCCACCAAGACAAGGCGCTCGCTTGCAGGGGGCATCTGAAGAGTCACCAGCGGTTCGCCCTGTTGACCCTGGCGCTGGACGAGGTGGACGAAGCGATTGACTGGCAGACCCCGATCATCCTGGTAGCGCAGCCGCAGTGTGCCCCGAAACATGACTTGTCGCCCCGGCGGATTGAGGAAGCTCAGGCCGCTGCCAGGCCGATCGCCGCTGAGCTTAAGAGGGGTTTGCAGGGCCAGGGTCACGGTCTGCGGTTGGTCGCTGGCGTTGCGCAGGGGCAAGCTTAGGTCGTAGTGGACAGCGTAGTTGCCGTGGGCCTGGTAGGCCGTGTCTGGGTAGCGCTCGATCAGCGGTGCGCTCTGAACTTGGCCAGTGCCGAAAGTGTTGCGGTAGACCGTGTTGAGGACGTAGGAAATCGCCTGTCCGACTGCCGGAATGCTGAGGTTGGGCTGCTCTGGGGCATCGGTGATCAGGGCTCGCCAGCGGGTACCACGGGCCACGCCAGCGACGCGGCTGTAAATCACCGGACCAGTGGGTGTGTCTACGATCGGGGTCGGTGTGCGGTCACGCGGACCAGCGACGTCGCTGCTGCGCAGCAGCGTTTCCCACTCCTGCACAATGGGGGCGCGTTCGCTACCGTCGGGGTTCAAGCGGGCATGCAGGCCCAGGCTAGCGGCGTAGATGGGCCCACTGGTGCGCACACGGATCAGGGTGGAGCGTCCGTTAACAGGCGGCGTGAGTTCGCGGACGGGGATCGGCAGGTTCATCAGCATCTGGCTTTCGCCCGGGGCTAGGCTGAGTCGGGCAGGCCAGAGGCTGGCGTCTCGCTGTTGGGGAAATTGGCGACGCACGAAGTCGCTGGTGACTCGCGAGCCGGGACCGGCGTAGATGCTACCGCTGGCATCTTCAACGAAGTCCGGCAGGTCAATGAACGGTGCGTCTGGCTGGCTCAGGTAGCTAGCGGCGTTAAGAACATCGACCATGACCGCTTGACGGCCTGGATTATGCAACAGGATGCCAAGGTAGAGGCTGGTCAGATCGCCTGGCGCACGCTCGCGGGCGATGTGATGGGCGAACAGTTCAAATTCGCCAGACAGCAGCTGATTCAGATGCGCTGTGGCCACTCGTCCATAAGCAGGCGGAAAGGTAGACAGCAAGATGCCCTCGGTGAGCACGACCTCCGGGCTGTTGCTGTTGAACATCAGCTCACTGTCCAGGCCACCTGGCAGAGGCCGCACCGCTTGGGGCACAAAGACCGTCTCTGATTGAGGCACACTGGGGGCTGGATTCATCTGCGCTTGCACCGAGCCCGACCAGAAGAAGGCAATGACCAGTGGCAGCCAGCCTATCTCTCGAATCATCTTGCCCCCTCAACCTAAGCTTTCTCTGCTTCTGGACTTAGCGACTGGCAGGCGCTGTCCATCGGTAGAGCTAAAGTATACGGGCTGTCGGCTCCTAGCCCATTCTGCGCCAAGATGTCCAGTGAACCTTTCTGAGCGAGGCCCTAATAGGCTTCGTAGGCTAGCACGCTTCAAACTGCGAATTTTAGCCTCCTGCGTCAAAGGTCGATGACCTTCTGGTTTGCCAGCTGACAGTTCGCGACCTTGATCCCCCGTCCGAGACTTTTTCAGACGCCAGCAAAGACGTGCTAGAACTTAGGCGGAACTCACTCAATCTCCCCTTCACAACCTATCAATTTTTATTAAAATACGAATGCTAATGGCAGCCGCTTCTGGGATCCCCTGCTATCTTGCTTGAGTAAAGCTCTCAGAGCCGCAGATCTAGGCGACAGAAGGCTCTGCTGGTGCTGAGAGTGTAGGATTTGGCATCGCGTAGCGCTCCAGGTATGGGATCCCCTGAGGCAACCGGTGTGTCGAGGGAAATAGCAGAACTCGGGTTTTTTCCGACGCTCGCGTTCGAGTTTTCAGTGCAGCTTCGCTCAGTGTTTTGAAATCTGTGGATCGGGGCAAACTGTCCTGCAGTTGAGCTCATTGGTTTGACGATCTTTGACTGGTTTGCTGAATTCCCCCATCGGCTCTTTCACATACAGCCTTCCATGACAATGCTCAACATGCTTACCGATATCCTGCCAAGCTGGTTGCCGAAACTGGGGATGCCCTGGTGGGTGGAGATCACCACCACTACCCCCGCCTGTATCTACTACTTTGGGCCGTTCGAGAGTTTTGTCGAGGCGCAAGCCTTCTGCCCTGGCTATGTTGAGGATCTGGAGGGCGAGGGCGCGCGCGGGCTCAAGACCAGCATCAAGCGCTGCCAGCCCGAGGTGCTGACTATCGCCGAGGATCTGAGTGAGCCTGTAACGGAGTGGCTCAATGGAACCGCTCGTCACGACCTGAGCCGTTGGTAGCGCAGCCCAGCCGTCTGGGTGACCAACCCCATCAGCTCCAATTGCAGCAAGGTCCCAGACACCAGCCCCGTCTCCAAACCGCTGGCCTGAACCACCCTATCCAACGGTGTGGGCTCGGCGCTGAGCAGGTTGAGCACTTGCTGCAAAGGCTCCTCTAGGGTCGGGGCGTGAGCTTGAGGTGCTGAGGCTGGGGGCGAGTCCAATGGTGGCAGAGCGCCCACAGCCGCCAGGAGTGGCTCGATCCCGAGGAGCATCTGCGCCCCCTTCTCAATCAGCTTGAGACAGCCTAGAGCCTTGGGGTTGTCGAGTGAGCCGGGCAGGGCGTAGACCTCACGGTTGTACTCATTGGCCTGGTAGGCGGTAATCAGCGCTCCAGAGCGTTCGGGCGCTTCGATCACCAGCGTGGCCCGGCAGAGTCCAGCGATGATCCGATTGCGGCGGGGGAAGTGGGGCCGGTCCGGCGGTGTTCCCAGGGGGTACTCGCTCAGCACCAATCCCTGTTGCAGAATCTGCTGATAGAGGTCTTTGTGTTTGGGCGGATAGACCAGATCGACGCCGGTGCCGAGCACCGCGAGCGTTTGACCGCCCCCTGCCAAACAGCCCTGGTGCGCTTCGCTATCAATGCCCTCCGCCAACCCTGACACAACCAGGCAACCAGCTTGACCAAGCACTTGAGCTAACTTGCGTGCCCAGCGGCTGCCATAGGGACTAGGGCTACGGGTTCCGACAATCGCCACCGCCGCAGGCCAGCGTTGTGCCAAGTCGGCGAGATCGATCTCGCCGCGTCCGTAAAGCACTGGCGGCGGATCGGGGATCTCCCACAATAGAGGGGGATAGTCAGGATCGGCGGGGGTCCAAAAGAGCGGGTTTTTGGCTTCGTGCTGGTGCAGCAATTGGTCGGGATCGACGCGGCGACGCTGCTCCTGAATTGCCTGCAAGGTCTGAGCACCAATGCCTTCTACCCGGCTCAACTGCTCCGGGGTAGCTTGCCAGGCCGCGCTCAGGCTGCCGAAATGAGCGTGCAGCCGCTTCTGTAACACCGGCCCGATCCCCACCACCTTCGACCAGGCCAGCCAAAAGGCTCGTTCGTGAGCCGCCAGAGAGTTTTCAAGAGGAGGGGCAAGCATGGGCAGGCAGGCAGTTGGCATCGCCTCCAGTCATAGCTTGCGCCTAGAGCCCCGGTGCAGCGAAACTTAACGTTGGTTGATCCCCTACTGCCTAACCTTGACGCAGCGAGAGTTCCGCGATCTGGACCAGTGGTACGCCACGCCGCTGGGCCAAGCCTATTTTGCCTCGGTCTGGATCCAAGCTCAGGCACTCTGTGGGTCCCTGGCTGGGCAAGTAGTCCTGGAGGTCGGCAGCGGCAGTGGCATCTATACGCTTGAGTTGGCCCGAGTGGCAGCACAACTCAGCGCCGTGGAACCCTCGGCCTCCTTACGAGCACTCACACGCCGTCAGTTGGACCGCCAGGGGTTGCAGGTAGATCTACGCGAGGCACGGGCAGAAGCGTTGCCCTTTGAGTCGAGTAGCTTTGACCGGCTGCTGTGTCTGAATGTGCTGGAGTTTGTCGAGGATCGAGCGCGCGCCCTGGCTGAGTTCAAGCGGGTGTTGCGACCGCAGGGCAGCCTGATCCTGGCCGTCCTCAACCGAGCGAGTGTTTGGGGGGTTGCCCAGCGCCTGGGGCGGGTCTACTCGCAGGATCCCTTTTTCTACGGTCAGTTCTACAGCCGCGCCGAGCTGCGCAGACTCCTGAGCGACTCAGGGTTCAGCCTAGAGGCTGAGCGAGCGGCGGTTTCCTTCTTGCCTGCCAGTTCGGCTTGGCTACGTCGGTTGCCGATTGGACCGCCCGGCTGCTGGCTGGTTCGCGCTCGCCCCTAGGAGTGATCAAAGCGCCGCATCAGGTAGGCGACAGCGAAGTCACCGTGGGGATGGACGGCCAGAATCTCGGCCAGCTGAAAAATTTGCGTAGCCAGCTCTTCGCCCAACCGCTCGACCATAAGGCGACGTTCGCGCAGGGCAGACTCGTTCTCACGCACGCGGGACTGCCACTCGGCGGAGAACATCTGAGCCACGGTGGTCTGGAGGCCCAATTTCTCTAGCACTTCCCATTCGCCGTAGTCGCACCAGATGCCCCCGCAGTCCATGCAGCGCTCGACGTAGAAATGGGTGTCAAGGCCCACTTTGGCCCGGGATAGGTAGCGGCCACAATCTGGGCACAGCGCTGCCTTGGTGTCGAGGGGCGACTGCACGAAATCAACAGTCAGTTGTGGCAAGTCGGCGGGAGGCGCTTGAGTGGGTGCGGGCTGCGTGGCGAGCCAGGTTTGGTACTCAAAGGCAGGGATCCAGGTTCCCTTGCAGTCTGGGCAACACTTGACCGGTAGCTTGCCGGATAGCACCCCATCAACCAGGCTGATTTTGCGATCTTTTGGGCACTGAATGGTTCGATCCTCCGCCTCTTCAAGCCTTTAATAGTAACGCACCGCCGGTGCCAACCCCTGACCTAGATTCGGTATGATCGGCCCATGAATATGCCCCAGAAGATTCAGGTCATTCTCCAAGCGCAGTTGCAGGCTTCGGTCGTGGAGGTGGAAGACGAAAGCCACTTGCACGCGGGCCATGCAGGGGCGGGTGGCGGCGGACACTACAATGTCTTGGTCGTCTCGCCGCAGTTTGCGGGGCAATCCCTGATGCAACAGCATCGATTGGTGTACGCGGCCTTGGCGGATGAGTTGAAGCAGACGATTCATGCGTTGTCTTTGAAGACCTATTCGCCTGAGCAATGGCTTAGCCAGCACCGCTGAGTTCTGTCTGATTGGTTCCCAACGTTTAGGAGTAGTGGTGCTGGTGATGTCCCCTGATGAAATCCGGTCTTTAATCGCCCAATCTCTGCCAGAGGCTCGGGTGGACGTGCAAGATCTCGACGGCATTGGTCAGCATTTTCAGGCAGTGGTGGTCTCTGAGCGCTTTGCCGGTCTGACCCTGATTAAGCAGCACAAGTTGGTCTATGAGGCCGTTCAGGCCCAGATCGACAGCGGTTATCTCCACGCGCTCACGCTCAAAACCTACACGCCCGAGCAGTGGCAGAAGGTTTCGGCCTCGGCCTGAGGGTCACTCTCAAACGGGGCTAAGATGACAGCAGATCGCCGAGCAGTTGTCAGAAGTCGCAGGAATGGATAAGGACTATGGATCCACTCGTTGAAGAAAATCTCCGGAATCTGGTGGACCACAATAAGGTCCTGATTTTCATGAAGGGCACGCCGGAGTTCCCCCAATGTGGGTTCTCTGCTGCCGTGGTTCGGACTATCGCTTCTTACGGCTATCCTTTTGAGTCGGTCGATGTGCTGTCCAACTCGGACATCCGGCAAGGAATCAAAGAGTTCTCCAATTGGCCGACCATTCCCCAGATTTATGTCGATGGCGAATTCGTCGGCGGCTGTGACATTGCTCTAGAAATGCACGCCCGTGGTGAACTCGAACCCCTGATCAAAGCTGCTGTCGAAGGCGTAACCGCTCAGTAAGTTCGACGCGCGGACCCGTTGGCTTCGCGAGCCCTTCAGAGCCCAGTGTGGAATTCCATGCTGGGCTCTGGAGCGAGCGGCGATCGCCCAACTGTTGGCGATGGGTCTGAGCCGGGAGTAGGTCGCCGAGACATTGGGTCTATCAAGCCAGGAAATCAACCAATCCGCCTGACGCAAGTCGCAGTTGATGCGTGGCAGGAGTCCGTCGCTGGGTCCCAACCAGTCATTGATGGATGACGCGGAGGCATCAATGAGCAAACTCAACTGTCCTGTTCTGGAGCGTTGCCGACCTTTTCAGACGTTTCCCGGCTGACAGGAGCCCGGCTCAGCTAGTTCACTGAAATGGTAGAGAGGCGTTTGCAACTATCCAGGGCGCAAACGCAATCGATCACCATCAAGGAGCTTAGCGATGAAGAGGCGTTTCGTAACCTGGGAATGGCGTGTAGATCTTGAGCGGGCAGAACGGCAAAGCCGCCGATTGCAGGATGAGCAACAGTCGGTTGCAGAGTTGAAGCGACCACCGGATTCAGACCCATCAGATCTGCCAGTCTCGAACTCAAAATTATTCGCCTGGCTCAGTAGATTGTGGCGAGCTTCCTGAGCGAACTGGCCGGGAGTATTAACCCAGAAACTTGCGGCTGAATTCAGGTTGGCATCGGTTGAGCGTGCGGTTCGCGAAGCTTCAGGTCGAAGATGCGCTCAATCACGTCTTCGACAATCTTGTCAGGCGTCGATGCGCCAGAGGTAATGCCAACTGTGATGGGACCCTGCGGCAGCCAGCCCGCCTGCGTACAAAGCTGGCCGCTTAGGGCGCGGTACTGAATTTGGTTGCCCGGACCAATACGTTCCACGCTGTCGATGTGGTACGAAGTCAGCCTCTTCTCTTCGGCGATTTCCTGCAGATGGGTAGTGTTGGACGAATTGAAGCCGCCGATTACCACCATGACATCCAGCGCTTCCTCAACCAGGCTGAGCATGGCATCCTGACGCTCTTGGGTGGCGTCGCAGATCGTGTTGAAGCTGACGAAGTGCTCATTGAGGGCGGCAGGTCCGTACTTCTGCATCATCGTGCGCTCGAATAGCTTACCGATTTGCTCGGTCTCGCCCTTGAGCATCGTGGTTTGGTTGGCAATGCCCACGCGTTCGAGGTCGCGGTCTGGGTCGAACTCGGCTGAGCTGGCTTTGCGGAACTTGTGCAGAAACTCGGCTTTGTCGGCGGCGGTTTTCTCGGTCTCCGGCTGGAGGATGTAGCGGCAGACGTATTCTGCCTGTGCCAAGTTGAGCACCACCAGATATTGCTCGGCGTGGGAGCTGGTGGCGATCGTTTCCTCGTGGTTGTACTTGCCGTGGATGATCGAGGTGCACTGTTTTTTCTTGTGCTTCTCGACGCTGGTCCATACCTTGGAAACCCAGGGACAGGTGGTGTCCATGATCGTACAACCCTTGCCGCTGAGCAACTGCATTTCCTGCACGCTGGCTCCAAACGCAGGCAGAATCACCACATCGCCGGTTTCGACGTCGGAAAAATCTTTGTGTCCCTGTGCGTTTACTTCAATGAACTGGATGTCCATCTGGCGCAGGTTCTCATTGACCAACGGATTGTGAATGATCTCGTTGGTGATCCAGATGCGTTTGGCGGGGAACTGGCGGCGGGTCTCATAGGCCATTGAGATCGCCCGCTCGACCCCCCAGCAAAAGCCGAAGGCCTCAGCTAGGCGAACCGTTACTTCGCCACGGGTGAGCGTGTAGCCACTGGCGCGCAGCTGCTGAATGAGCGTGCTCTGGTATTCGCTCTGCAGGGTGGGGGCGATCTCTGCTTCTCGCCCAAAGCCCTTGCGGTGGTAGTTGTCTGAGCTATGCAGCGACCGGCGCAATGCCTTGGTATCCATGCTGAATCCCTGTGTGAGCGATCCGGGCGTTCCCAGGTCTGATTCTACACTTGGCGAGGGCCGGTTCTGGTGAGCGTAGGTGTGGGCGGGCAATTTCGGAGGCTTTAGACTTTCTTGCGAGGCCCGAGCTAACTTTTCGCCCAGTCAGCTCCATTTCCCCTAGGACTCTCCAAAGACTCTCGCGAATACTCCGAAGACACCCAAAGACTCTCCAGAGATACCCAAAGACTCTCCAGAGATACTCAAAGACTCTTCGAAGACTCTTGAGTGAGCCAACCCAGCCGTTCGCCTATCATTGGACTCGGTCTTTTCCCATTGGTTATGGATCTACGCATTGGCAATGGCTACGATATCCATCGGCTCGTGGCTGGCAGGCCGCTGATTCTGGGCGGTATTACGGTTCCCCACAGTTTGGGACTGCTGGGACACAGCGATGCCGATGTGCTGACCCACGCAATCATGGACGCCCTCCTGGGAGCCCTAGCGCTGGGCGACATTGGGCACTACTTCCCACCTACCGATCCCCAATGGGCAGGCGCTGACAGCATCGAACTCCTGCATCAGGTCCACAGCCTAATTCGAGCGCGGGGCTGGCAAGTAGGCAATCTAGACACCGTAGTCGTGGCCGAACAGCCCAAACTCAAACCCCATCTGAGCGCCATACGCGACCGCCTGAGCGCCAGCCTCGACCTCAAGCCCGAGCAAGTGAGCGTCAAAGCAACCACCAACGAAGGCTTAGGACCCGAGGGCCGTCAGGAGGGGATTGCCGCCTATGCCGTCGCCTTGCTGGTCAGAACTCCGTGAACACCAGGCGAACAGCGTTTAAGGAGTCGATTAAAAGACCGGCGCTGCCCATGACGCGGTTGCGACTTGTCGCTCACAATGGAAGTCTCCAGAACCACCTGCGCAAAAGCCTTTATGACTATCCCTACCTCTGACCTTATCGACACGATCGAGCGCTACCGTCAGGCTGAGGCTCAGGTGCGGGCAAGGCTAATCTTCCGAATGCATGGGCTGGGCTGTTTGTTGGGCAATCTGCTGCTGCTGGCACTCGACTCCAGCGATGGGCAGGTGAGCTGGGAGGGCTGGACAGCGCTGGTGTGGGGAAGCGTGCTCTCGGCACACTATCTAATCGCCTACCCGCTGTTTAAGCGTCTAGATCGGTCGTTTCGCCGCCAAGTGCGCCGCGAGTTGCCAGAATATCGCTTGGCCCGCTGTTTGGCCCGCAGACACCCCACCAATCAGTGAACAGCCTCTCTGCGACCCAGCCCCTAGTGACCCAGTCGAGTACAGCACTCAAGGAGTGGGCAGTCATCTGCGCGGCTCTGCGCGAGGGCCTACAGACGGTGTTACTGCGTAAGGGCGGCATCCACGATCGCGGCGGCGTGTTCTCCCCAGAGCACAGGGCCTTCTGGCTCTATCCAACCTTTGAGCACCAGCAGCCAGCCTATCTTCAACCGGCCTATCACCGCTTGCTGGAACAGGTGATCGCCAACCCGACACGCGATGGGCACATTGCCCTGGATAGCTTTGCCACCGTCGAGCAGATCCGGCTGGCTGCTGACCGGGATTGGCTGCGGGCTCGCTTAGACCGCTTGATCTGGAGTGAGGACTACCTGAAACTGCGCTTTGACTACAAGCCTAATAAACCGCTGTACGTTCTGAGCCTACGCGTTTATCGCCTGCCGCAAGCGCACTGGCTCCAAGCACGAGACAGCTACGCAGGCTGCGTCAGTTGGCTGCCACTGGCTGAGTCGCTGTTGACCGGCGCAGCCGAACCCGTGCTCAGCGATGCCGAATTCGCCCAGCAGGCCGAGCCGTTTGTTTAGGGCTAGGGCTAAGGATAGACAATTTCCTTGGCACACAGCCAGGCGAGCGGCAAGGACGCCAGCTTGCGCAGGCTAGAGACATAGGCACGCTGACGAAACACCTCGTACTGGTTGCGCTCAATGGCGTCGAGGATAGCCCGGTAGTTGATCAGCGCCGCCCAGACCGGCCAACGCACCTCTCGCGACAGGGCACCGACCCCGGTCTCCGCGCGGGCATAAAACCCGCGGGCCCGCTGGATCTGAAAGGTCATCAGCGCCCGCCAGCGTTCATCCACGACATCATTGAGCAGCTCCTGTTCGCTGTAGCCGAAGCGCTGAAGATCCTCCTGAGGAATGTAGATGCGGCCGCGACGGGCATCTTCGCCGACATCGCGCAGGATGTTGGTGAGCTGCATGGCAATGCCCAGCGCTATCGCCTCCTGCGTGGCATCCCGTCCCTCGAAGCCCATGATCGCCGAAGAAATCAGGCCCACGGTGCCAGCGACGCGATAGCAGTATAGGTGCAGCTCTTCAAAATTGGCGTAGCGGCTAAGGGTCAGATCCATACGCTGTCCGGCGATCATGTCGCGAAAGGGCTGGATGGGCAGCGGGTAACGCTCAATCGCGTCCAACAAAGCGACATCCATATCCGTGGTCGGCTGGCCCGCAAAGCAAGCCTCCAGACGCTTTTCCCAGTGATCCAAGGTGGCAGGCGTAGTGGTTTCGGCCCAGACACCATCGACCAGCTCATCAGTGGTCCGACACCAAGCGTAGAAGGCCCAAATCGCCTGACGCTTCGGTTTCGGCATCAGCAAGGTTGCCAGATAAAAGGTCTTGCCGTACTGCTGCGCGATCTGACGACACAGCTCGTAGGCGTCCGACACAGAAGCTAGAGTCGGTGAAGCCAGGGAAGTCATTCCAGAAGCGTTACAGCTTTGCAACATTCAAAGGTTGGGCAGGGACAGCGGAGCCCTGAGGCTCGGGCACAGAGCCTGCGGTGGCGCGGGCGATGGCTTGCGCTGTCAGCTTACCAGAAAGCACTGCCCCTTCCATACTTCCGAGATAACGCTGCATGGTGTAGGAGCCCGCTAGGAAAAAGTTGGCGATCGGCGTCACCTGATCCGGGCGATGTTGCTGGCGTCCGGGCGTCGCTTTGTAAACTGAGCGCGGCGTCTTGACGACCCTGGCTTTGAGCAGCTTGGCCGGTTCGGGGATCTGGTCGGGGAAGAGCTTGGCAAGCTCGGCCAGGGTTGCTGCAATGATTTCGTCGTCCGACTTGTCGATCCAATCCTTGGCCGGAGCCAGAACTAGCTCCAACATCGAGCGGTCAGGATCGGCATATTCCCGGCAGGTGTTGCTCATATCGGCATAGACGCTGAGCAATGGTGAGCGCGAGAACAGCAGGTGGTCGATCTCGGTGAGCTTGCGGTCGAACCACAGGTGCAGGTTAATCACCGGCACACCTTCGAGTCCCTCCAGTTTTTGGAAATATTCCAACTCGCGCCAGGCCGCAGGCAGCAAGCTCTTGAGGGGGTCAACTGCAATTGCAGACACGTAGACATCGGCGGTGAGCAGTTCATCCGGCGCACCATCCAGGCCTCGGATCATAAATGCCTTCACGGTGCCGTCTGGATTGAGCACAATCTCTTGGAGAGGGGCGAGAGTGCGCACTTCGCCGCCGCGCGCTGTGATCGAATCGACCAGCGGCTGGCACAGACGCTCGGTGGGAGACCCGTCCAAAAAGGCCATCTTAGAGCCGTTTTTCTCGCGCAAAAAACGGTTGAGCGCGGTCAGGAGAATGGTGGCTGAAATCTCCTTAGGACCGATAAAGTTCAGCGCTTTGGACATGGCGATGAATACCTCATCGGCCACGCGCTCCGGAATGCCCTGCAGCCGCAGCCACTCCAAAAAGGTGTATTGATCCATCTGCTCAACGTAGGTTTGCCCATTGAGAATGGCAGGCAGCAATCCCAGGCCAAACTTGATCTTTTCAGGCCAGCTCAACATGTCATTGTTGCGCAAGATAGCCACAATGCCATTCAAGGGTGCGGGCAGATCGGGAAAGTCAAACCGCGAATAGGTGCCGGGCACATTGGGCATGTTGAAGATCATCGTGTGCTCTTTCCACTGCAGCCGATCTTCGATGCCCAATTCTTTGAACAATTGCAGCATGTTGGGGTAAGCCCCGAAGAAAATATGCAAGCCGGTCTCGTACCAGTCCCCGTCTTGGTCTTTCCAGGCTGCAACCAGGCCCCCCAAGACGTCCCGACGTTCGAGCACCACGGGCGTATGGCCCAGATCGCACAAGTACTTCGCGCAGGCTAATCCTGCTAGACCTGCTCCGGCAATCGCAACACGCATGTCTGAATCAATCTGCTGAGCAACCTTATTATACGTTACGAAGTGTTACGTCCTAGGGGTAGGGTGCTAGCGAAGCCGCAGATTTAGAGTGAAGCGGAGGGTTCGGCAGGCAAATTGGGGGGCAACACCTTGCGATCCACCACAGTTTTGCGGCTCTCGCGCTGGGTGCGCAATTCGACGGCTACGGCTTCGAAGGAGATTTCCAGGCTGCCGGCAGGGATGGCGACTTGGGTGACGGCCTGGCAGCGCCCCTGACCGTCGGCGGCAAAATCGATCAGACAGCGGGGGCCGTCGAGCAGCGACCGGGTCTGGCAGTCCTTGAGCCAGAGCTTGATATAGATGCGGGGGATCAGTTCGGGCAGTTTCACGGTGACTTGCACAGAGCTGCCCGCGATCAGTTCCTCAACGTCAAGTTCCAGCTCAGGCACGGGAACCGGCTCGGTGTCCGGCAGGGTCATCAGCGCGCTCAGCAGCGAGGAGGCTAGGTGAGGGGGAATCGGTCCTGGGGCCGGTCGGGCCTCCCAGTCGGGCAGCTCCACGACGAATTCGTTAGCGGTCAGCGCGGCGTCGGTGGCACGGCTAGCTGGCAAGGGCGCGGGCGGCGGCGTGGCGGCAAGCAGGGGGTCTGGAGGGGGCGGCCCTAGCGCTTCAGCAACTGGCTCATCCTGCACTTCGACCGCTTCGCTCTCCGGTTGGTCCGGCGGCTGGCTCGCTGGGGCGGCAATCGCCTCGTCGAGCAGTTCGGCAACCAGCGGCTCAGGGGGGACGGGCGGTGGTTCTACCCCTTCAGAAGAGGGCGCGCCGCTGAATTCGGCAGTGATTTCAGATAGGCTCTCTGCGGCCAACACTCGGCCTACGGCACTTTCTAAAGGCCAGTCCAGGTGGGCGATAGGCTTGCCGAACGAGGGCAGCTCTGGCCCTTTACGCGGAACTTCAGAGTCCGCTTGCGGCGAGGGAAATCGCAGCAATGGCGGTAGCCCGGCCGGACCCAAGCCCTGCAGAGGAGCGTCTTGCAACGTCTCCTGCAACTCGGGGATCGTCGAGGCTGGCCGGGGTGAGGTGGGATCGGGATCGGGCGGCAGGCCGAACACCGCCGCTTCGAGGTCGGGCGAGATCGCTTGCAGGAGTTCTTCGATCCGGCAGGTGATGGTGAACGTCTGGGAGACGCTATTACTCAGACTCAGTGGGTGGGTTGCCTCGTCTCCGTGCAAGATCACCTCCCCTAGCAGGACTTGCGTCTCAAACTGGCCGGGGATGCTAATAGAGCAGGTAAAGGGGAAGGGTGGCGGCTCGTTAGGCAACGTCTGGCGAAGGTCGAGTAGGCTCTCTAGGCTCTGGGGATCGCGCAGGCTAATCTGCAGGTCGCCGCCCCGATTCACCCAGCCCGATAGGGTGATCGTCTCGCCTCGATAGGCCAGGTATGAGGTTTGGTCCAGGCTCAGAACCGGCTGCGGCAGAGAAGACACTGCTACTGCTGGCAAGGCCATTTGGGACGCGTCGTCCGGGCGGTCTGGGGAGGCGGCCAGCACTTGGTCCATCGCGTCAAAGCTCTGGGTTACCACCTGCTCGGAGAGTTGCTCGGCCAGCCGCAACAGCCGCTCGACTGGATCGAGGGCGGGCTCTAGGCCTGGACTGGGGGTAGCTTGAGCCGTGGCGGCACTCTCACGGTCCAGCTCGGAGGCAAAATCAGGGGCTTCCCAGGTGTTGCCCTCGCGGTCGCTCAGGGGCAGGACTTGGAGTTGCAGATGGGTAGTTGCCCAGGTCTGCTGAAGGTGGGCACAACTCATCTCCCAGAGACCCGGCGTCAGTTCAGTGAAGGGGAACACGACCACGAGACCTTCGCGGTTGGTCTGAGCACGGCGGCGGCGGACGCGCGGCGAGCCATCCAACGCCATCTGGGGGTCTGGCTGATAGGTCAATTGGATCTGAACTGAGATCTCTGGCTGCGCAGAGCGGGCGATCACGCGGTAACGGCCTTCCAGGATCTCGACGTTGGGCGGCTCTAGCGGCAGCCAAATGGTGTCGCCGTCTTTCTGTAATAGGAATTCCCAGTAGTTCATATCAAAGGCAGTGTTTAATCCGGGAGGTTGCGATAACACTCCAGGTTAAACCAGCTTTTTGTCACTGGCCGACTCGACGAGAAAATCCTAACCGTTGGGGTTACTCTTTGCCGAACAGTCTCTGTGCGTCGGCTAGCAGTTGGGCTTGGGGCAGGGTCTGTTGTTCGCCGGAGGCCAGCCATTTGAGCTGCACCGTGCCGGACTGGGCTTCTTCGTCGCCCAAAATCAGCGCGGCCACTGCGCCGCTGCGGTCAGCCCGCTTAAACTGCTTGCCGAAGGCGCTGCCGCTGAGATCCAGCTCTACAGCGAAGCCCTGTTTGCGCAGATCGCGTGCCAATTTCAGCGCCTTAGCCTCGGCAATTGGCCCTCGGGAGACGATATACAAATTGACCGCAGGGGCCGCCAGCGGCTGCACCGCCTGCAGCAGAATCACCAGACGCTCCAGTCCTATAGCCCAGCCCACGGCAGCAGTGTCCGGCCCGCCCAGCTCGCTGACCAGGCCGTCGTAGCGCCCGCCGCCGCCCACGGCCGACTGAGCGCCCAGCGACCCAGATTTGAACTCGAAGGCGGTGTGGGTGTAGTAATCTAAGCCACGCACCAGGCTGGGATCGAGCCGATAGGGAATGCCCAAATTAGTGAGCAGGCTGCACACCTGATCGAAATGCGCTTTGGAATCTGGCCCCAGATAGTCCAGGATGCTGGGCGCATCTTTGGCAATCGCCTGGGTGCGGGGATCCTTACTGTCAAGGATGCGCAAGGGGTTACGGCCCAGACGCTCCTGCGAATCGGCGTCCAGCTCCGCCTGATAGGGTGTGAAGTACTCGACCAGGGCGCTGCGGTACCGCTGACGATCTTCCAGGTTGCCGACCGAGTTGAGCTCTAGGCTCAGCTCGCTCAGGCCCAGCTTCATCAGGAAGTCGGCGAACAGGGCGATCACCTCGACGTCTGCACGAGGATCGCGGCTCCCGAGCACTTCGACGCCCAGCTGGTGAAACTGCCGCTGCCGCCCGGCTTGGGGGCGCTCGTAGCGGAACATCGGGCCAAGGTACCATAGGCGCTGCACGCCACCTTGCGCGTGCAGGCCGTGTTCAACATAAGCGCGCACCACCCCCGCCGTACCCTCGGGCCGCAAGGTGAGCGAGCGACCGCCCCGGTCCTCAAAGCTGTACATCTCTTTGCCCACGACATCGGTGGCTTCGCCGATGCCGCGCTCAAATAGGTCGGTCTGCTCAAACAACGGCGTGCGAATTTCCTGGTAAGCCGAGCGTTGCAGCAGTTCGCGGGCAACGGCTTCCAGATGCTGCCAGTAGAAGACTTCTTCGGGCAGGATATCGCGGGTGCCTCGCAGGGCCTGAATTGAACCCATTTAATCCTCTTGGGTCTGTGCGCCATCGCTGAGCTGTTGGGTCACCCAGGGGCCGTAGCGTTCCCCATAGTACGCCAGGATCGCGGCCAGGTGCTGCTGCTCGCTTGCCTCCAGCTCGGTCGGCTGCTCGATCCAGAGGCCGCCGATCTGGCTCTGTGGGTAGTCAAAGGTCTGGCTGCGCTGCCAGACTAATTCGGTCTCAACCCCCCGCACCTGACGAAGATGGGCGGCGACCTCGCGATAGACCGCCAGAGGCATGGGATCGCAAGCCAGCTGGTAGCGACGGTTGGGGTATTGTTCAGGCAGAGGGAGTGGTGCCATCGCGGGGCGTGTCTATCGCACAGCAGTTCACTTGGTCGAGGCAGACTTTGCCCCAGCGCAAGGCCCAGCGAACCAAGGCCACCCGGTTCTCGGTGCTGGTCTTGTTGAGAATGTTGCTGACATGGTTGTCCACGGTTCGCTTGCTGATATCCAGCTTTTCGGCAATATCCTGGTTGGTCAGCCCGGAAGCAACGAGTTCAATGACCTGCAGCTCCCGATCCGAGAGGACGTCGTTGCCTTGAGGGCTATGGGCCATCGTAACTTTCCCTGCAGATATACCTAGCACCGCCCCTCAATTCTAGGAGACCGGGCCTGCTTTCTGCGGAGGAAGACAGACAATAACTGCAGATTGGAACGGTAGGTTGGAACGGTTGCGCTTATGACACCGTGGCGTGGCTAAAGCTGCTGAGGTCACGTACGTTGGCTCTGGCCCAGCGGTCGGCTTCGAGAATATCGTCCAGGCCGGGGCTGGCGGTATGGTAGGGCACATGGCGCTCGCAGGCGGCGGCGATCAGTCGGGGGATATCCAGAAACTCGATGGCCTCCTGCAAGAACAGTGCCACGGCCTGCTCGTTGGCGGCGTTGAGCACCGCTGGCATCGTGCCCCCGGCCCGTCCAACCGCGTAGGCCAGGTCCATGCAGGGATATTTAGCGCGGTCCGGCTCACGGAAGCTGAGGTTGCCAGCTTTCACCAGGTCCAGCGGCTGCCAGTCGGTGTAGAGGCGCTCGGGCCAAGAGAGGGCGTACAGCAGCGGCAGACGCATGTCCGGCCAGCCCAGCTGCGCCAGCATTGAGGTATCTTGCAGCTCAATGAGCGAGTGGATGATGCTCTGGGGGTGAATCACAATATCGATGTGGTCGTAGTCGAGGCCGAAGAGGTAGTGCGCCTCGATCACTTCCAGGCCCTTGTTCATCAGGGTGGCGGAGTCTACGGTGATCTTGCGGCCCATCGACCAGTTGGGGTGTTGGAGGGCGTCGGCGACCTTCACCTCATGCAGTCTTTCGACCGGCCAATCGCGGAAGGCCCCGCCCGAGGCGGTCAGCAGGATCCGCCGCAGCCCCCCCGCCGGGACTCCTTGCAAACACTGGAAGATCGCCGAGTGCTCGGAGTCGGCAGGCAGCAGCCGGACGCCGTGCTTGGCCACCAGCGGCAGCACCACTGGGGCACCGGCAATCAGCGTCTCTTTGTTGGCTAGGGCGATATCTTTGCCCGCTTCGATCGCCGCCAGGGTGGGCAGCAGACCGGCGCAACCGACGATGCCAGTGACCACGACCTGAGCATCGCCGTAGCGGGCGACCTCGACTACGCCCTCGTCGCCTGACACCAGAAGCGGCTGGGGAACTAGATCGGCGATGGCGGCTCGCAGCTCAGGCAGCTTGTCAGGGTTGCACAGGGCCACGATCTCGGGGCGGAACTGGCGCACTTGGGCGGCGAGCAGCTCTACGTTATTGCCTGCGGCGAGTCCCACCAGGCGGAACTGGTCGGGGTGGTGGGCCAGGATATCCAGGGTTTGGGTGCCGATCGAGCCAGTGGAGCCGAGCAGGGTGATTGCTTTCACGATGGGGGATCTGCCGTGGCGGGTTGCGACACCAGCATTATCCCTGAATTGGGACTGCGATTTGGGTTGCGAGCTGGGCACCCCTAGTATCCAGCTCGGACTCCGAGGTTCAAAGACTTACACATCAAGCTCAGAGACTCTCAATCGAGGTTCGGAAACTCACGCATCAAGCTCAGAGGCTCTCAATCGAGGTTCGAAGACTCTTGAGTGAGGTTCCAGGACCCACGCATCAAGCTCAGAGGCTCTTGAGTGAGGTTCAAAGACTCTTAAGCGAGGTTCGGAGGCTCGTGCCCCGAGATTCAGACCCGCCCAGGAGAGACCTGATACCGTTTCACCTTGAACAACAGGGATCTGTACGTTATCGAGAGCGGCAAGGCCGAGACGCAGACTCAGCAGGGGGTGCGGGGGCACTGACGGTTGGCCTGATCATCACCACCCTCCTGGGCCTGACCGCGTTTGGGCAAAACCGCCTGGAGAGTCATAGCGACCGGGTGTTTGGCGTGAGTTTCAGCCCCGACAGCCAGCGCCTAGCCTCCGCAAGTTTACGTTGTCTGGCGCCAAGAGGCTTGAGAACCAGGTTGGGGCAATCCGGCAGCTCATCCCTCACTACAGTGAATCCTTAATAAGAAACTTCCTCGATTAAGTGACAAATCTCCTGGCTATGAGAAGCTTCTAGCGGTTGATCGGCCCACTGGTCTCGATAGACCTCCAGCTCAGCTTTCAGATTTGTCATACGGTAGATCTGCTCCTCAAGACGAGCAATTTTGTGATTGAGCAGTTGCTGAACCATTGGGCAAGCAGAGTTACCCTGCCGTCGAATGCCAAGGACCTGCTGGATCTCTGAAAGAGAAAATTGCAGCGATTGCGCTTTCTTGATGAAGTGCAGTCGCTTGATCGCCTCTGGGTTGTAGTAGCGGTAGCCACTCTCACTTCTCGAGGCAGGTTCGACCAAACCCAAGGTCTCATAATACCGAATGGTTCCGACAGCCACGTCCGCTTGTGCTGCCAGCTCACCAATTTTTAGAAGCTTATCCTCGGACACTGGCCCCTGAAATCTTTCTGTTAAAGCAACCATGAATTCTCCCGCAACCTATTCGCGATTGACGCACTCAGGTTCATATCAATTATTTATTGGATATCTGCCTCTACTCTAAACCCTCAAGCTAACTGTAGAGTCAAGAGATGAAAAAAGATTGGAAAGGCCCCTTGACTCTACAGCCTACTCAAGGCCTCAGGATGAAGCTATCGGAATTCTGAGGTCAACCACATGGCACACCATGGAAACTCAGACCTCTGAATCAGACATTCAAGCAGCGGCTGCGGTAGCAAGCTCCCTTGTTACTTAACCACTGCACCCACAAAATTCAGTCGAAAGATAGTTGAAAAATCTACCATTATGGAAAATCTCACGCTCAAGCTCCGAGGCATGAGTTGTGCCTCCTGTGCCTCGAACATCGAGCAGGCGATTCAAGCAGTGCCAGGGGTGGTGGCTTGTCAGGTTAATTTCGCTACAGAGCAGGCCACTATCGAGTACGAGCCTCAAAGAACGGATCTAGAGGCAATCCAACAGGCCGTCGATGAGGCTGGTTACACAGCCTATCCACTGCCAGAAATGGCGACGGAAGAAGATGCCGAGAAAACAGCCCGTCTAGAAGAATCCCGCGACCTCAGGCGCAAGGTTTGGCTCGGAGGCCTCATCAGCGTGCTGCTGTTGGTGGGCTCATTGCCAGCCATGACGGGGCTCCAGGTGCCTTTACTCCCGGTTTGGTTGCATAACCCCTGGGTGCAGTTAGTCCTAACGGCACCGGTGCAGTTCTGGTGTGGTCACGCTTTCTACATCAACACCTGGAAAGCGCTCAAACGCCATGCAGCCACGATGGACACACTCATTGCGCTTGGGACCAGTGCCGCCTATTGCTACTCGTTGTTTGCGACTCTTTTTCCCAATTTCCTGCTTGCTCAAGGCTTGAGACCTGAGGTCTATTACGAAACGGCGGCGATCGTCATCACTCTAATCCTGCTGGGTCGGCTGCTGGAAAATCGAGCCCGAGGTCAGACTTCTGAAGCCATTCGCAACCTGGTCGGTCTCCAAGCGAGAGACGCTCGCGTGATTCGCAATGGCCAAGAGATGGACGTTCCGATTCAAGCAGTCCGAATCGACGATGTGATTCTGGTGCGCCCCGGCGAAAAAATTCCAGTCGATGGCGAGGTCGTTGAAGGCGGATCCACTGTGGATGAAGCCATGGTGACAGGAGAGAGTTTGCCGGTCAAGAAGCAGCCTGGTGACGAGGTAATTGGTGCCACGATCAACAAAACCGGTAGCTTTAAATTCAGAGCGACTCGCGTTGGCAAAGACACTGTGCTGGCTCAGATTGTCAAGCTGGTCCAGCAAGCGCAGGGCTCCAAAGCGCCAATTCAGCGATTGGCTGATCAGGTGACCGGCTGGTTTGTACCCGTGGTCATGGCGATCGCAATTGCTACCTTCATTATCTGGTTCAACGTCATGGGCAACCTCACTCTTGCCCTGATCACTACAGTCGGCGTGCTGATTATTGCCTGTCCTTGTGCTTTGGGCTTAGCCACACCGACCTCCGTCATGGTTGGCACCGGTAAAGGCGCAGAAAACGGCATCTTGATCAAGGGAGCCGAGAGCTTAGAATTAGCCCACCGAATCCAGACCATCGTGCTCGATAAAACAGGCACCCTGACTGAAGGAAAACCCGCTGTCACTGACTTTGCAACCGTTGAAGGACTAGCCAACAGCAACCAGCTAGAGCTTCTGCAGCTGGCCGCCGCAGTTGAACGAAATTCAGAACATCCCCTGGCAGAAGCTGTAATCAGGTACGCCCAGGGCCACAAGTTAGAGATACCCGAGGTGCAGAATTTTGAGGCCATTGCTGGCAGCGGGGTACAGGGTAATGTGAACGGGCACTGGGTCCAAATTGGAACTCAGCGTTGGATGGAAGAGCTAGGGATCGATACGCGTCCTCTACAAAAGCACAAAACCGTCTGGGAAAATTCCGGCAAAACCGCTGTCTGGCTGGCGGTAGATTGGAAAATGCAAGGGTTAATCGGCATTGCCGATACCTTGAAGCTTTCCTCAGGCGCAGCCATTAGAGCGTTACGGAAACTCGGCCTCGAGGTCGTGATGTTGACCGGAGACAACTGGGCAACCGCCCAAGCAATCGCTCGACAGGTCGGAATTACTCGGGTATTTGCAGAAGTCCGACCTGATCAAAAAGCAGCCCAAGTCCAGGCGCTTCAGGCAGAGGGCAAAAAGGTGGTGGCGATGGTCGGTGATGGCATCAACGACGCACCGGCGCTCGCTCAGGCAGATGTGGGCATTGCCATCGGTACGGGAACCGATGTCGCGATTGCGGCCAGTGATATCACGCTCATCTCCGGAGATTTGCGAGGGATCATCACCGCTATTCAGCTCAGCCGGGCAACGATGCGCAACATCCGCCAGAACCTCTTCTTTGCCTTTATCTTTAATGTGGCTGGGATTCCAATTGCCGCCGGAGTTTTGTTCCCTCTCTTTGGCTGGCTGCTCAACCCAATCATCGCAGGCGCAGCGATGGCTTTTAGCTCTGTTTCTGTGGTCACCAATGCCCTAAGGCTGCGCAATTTTCAGCCGAAATTCACTGCTTAATCTTGAAGGAAATTGCCACATGTTCAGTAGAATTACAACTTTAGGAAGTCTTGCCAGTTTGAGCTTACTGCTTAACATTGTCTCAGGCACAGCAGGCGCACAGACACCTATGGAAATGCCTGGTCACGCCTCGGAGCAGACCAGTCAATTTCGGCGAATCGAGCAACCTTTAGGGTTGAAAGTCGGTGTTACTTTAGGCGGTTTAGCCCTGATTGGCCTTGAGTTATGGTGGTTTCTGCTGAGCCAGCCTAAATCACAACAGGCGGCAGCCCATCAGGGGGTACAAGAAATGACCATCACAGTCGATGGGGGGTACGAACCTAGCCGGATCATTGTGAAGGCAGGACAAGCTGTACGGCTCAATTTCCTACGCCGAGACCCCAGTAGCTGTCTAGAAAGGGTTCTGCTACCGGATTTCCATATCGCTGAGAACCTAACTCTCAATCAGACTACTTCAGTTGAATTCACGCCAGAAAAACCGGGTCAGTATGCATTCACCTGCGGCATGAACATGTTTCGAGGGGTGGTGGAGGTTCAAAGCTAGTTACCTCTGCCTCCTGACTTAGGAAACTGGGTTCTTTAACTTTTCAATAGTCGCAAACCACTCAGCGCCACTTTCCGGGTTCTCTGACTGATCGCGACTTTGCCCTCAGTCAGCTATTCCTACGAGAGACTTTCCGTAGGCTCTCAGGCACTCTTCGTGGGTTCTCAGGAACTCTTCGCAGACACCCAGAGACTCTCTGTGAACCCTCAGGCACTCTTCGTAGACGCTTGGAAGCTCTCCGCAGACACTGGGAACTCCATCGGTGACTGGGACAGACTCTCCTCTGTGTATACAGGAGTGGAAGTGGGGGTGCTAGAGAACCAGGAATGGGGGGCGTTTGCCCCCCAAACCCCCCACTGGGGGACGAAGCGCCTCCCCCAGACCCCCTGCGCAAGGGGTGAGTGTCACGCTGGGTTAGGGGCATTCTGTTCAGAGAGCCAGTGGGGTGCTCGGAGGCTCACGCGTGAGATGGGTCTACTCACTCCTGGAGGCTGAAACAGCCCTGTCCCTGTAACGGGTTTTAGAGGGCTTCGGGTTGGTAATCAGCTATGCACCATTAGCTTGTGCAGCGATTGAGCAGGCCGGGAAAGGGCAGTGCCTTAATTTTCTAGAGATCAACGGTTTAAGCTGAACGCGGCAGTGTCACGGTGAAGCGACTCCCCTTGCCCAACTGGCTCTGCACCTGAATCTTGCCGCCATGTGCCTGGGCAATTGCTTGAACAATTGATAGCCCTAATCCGACTCCACCCGTATGACGAGAACGGGCAGCATCGACTCGATAGAACCGATCAAAAATGTGAGCCTGGGCCTCAGCCGAGATGCCAATGCCCGTGTCCTCAACCTGAACTATCACCGACGTATGGGTTTGTTTGAGGTGAATTGTCACTTTACCTCCACTAGCGGTGTACTGAATACCATTGTTAATAAGGTTCGCAAATAGGCGGTAGAGCTGCTCTTCATTGCCCACAATGTAAGCAGAAGGAGCATTGGGAATCTCAATTTCCAACTCAACCGCTGCTGAATGGGCCAGAGGTGCTAATTCTTCTTGTAAATCTGCAAGCAGATCATCCAGGCAGCACGGCTGGGCAGTGGTGGGAGGAGTTGTCGTGTCTGTGCGAGACAGCAGTAGCAGATCCGCCACCAGTCGATTAATCCGGTCGTTCTGACGTTCGATAATCTCTAAGGTTTCGGGGCTCACTTCTTTGCCTGCCTGGGCTTTGCTTAATGCCGTCTGCACTAAGGCACGGGTGGTTGCCAGAGGGGTGCGCAGTTCGTGGGCTGCATCAGCCGTGAATTGCTCCATTTGCCGATAGGAGCGGTAAATCGGCCGCATTGCCAGCCCTGCCAGCCACCAACCCGAGATCCCCACCAGCAGCATACCGCCAGGAACACTGAGGATAAGAATGAGCCGCAGCTGTTGGCGGTGGGCATCGAATTCAGCCATCGAGCGCCCCAGTTGGACATAGCCCCAGACCTGGCCGCTTGGGTTGTGCAAGGAGTCATCAATTTGGCGATAGTGAATGCCCTCAGCTGTAGTCAAGGTTTGCCAGCGTTGCTGTCTTACAGGGGTGGTCGGTAAGCCGGGTGGCTGAAAGTTGGATTTGGCGAGGATTCGACCAGAAGAATCCAACAGGCGGATGTAGTAGTCTCGCTGGCGGGTCACTCCCATCAGATTGGTTTGATGAACGCCTGCCCCAGACAAAATGTCTAAGACCTCTGGCTGGACTTGGCCCCGCTGCCCCAACTTTGGCTGGAGATAGTCATGAAACGTGCCCGCCAGGTCTTCGACCGTTCGGTCGAACCACCAAGTCTCAACCATATTCAGACAGTGGTAAAAAAGCAGTCCACCGGTCAGGACAGTGACACCCATGACCCCGGCATACCAGCCAGCCAGCCGCAAACGGGTGTTTCGGAACAACTGGTTTGAACTCATCAGCTTGCGCCACCAGCCTTTGCACAGGTCAAGCGATAGCCCACCCCAAAAACGGTCTCAATGGGCGGCTTGAGACCTTGCGTTGACAACTTGCGGCGCAGCAGCCTAACCTGTGCCGCGACGATATTACTGGTAGGTTCAACCCCAGTCTCCCAAAGTCTGCGGCGAATCTGCTCACCGCTGAGTATCTGGTTGGGATGTTGCATAAAGTACTCCAGGAGTTGGAATTCTTTGAGGGTTAAGCTGATGGCGGTTTTCTGCCAGCGAACGTGGTGGGTGTCGTAGTCCAGCTCCAGTTCACCCACCTTCAAACGGCGAGCCTGGAACTGGGGTGGACGGCGCAGCAGGGCTCGCAGACGGGCCAGCAGTTCTGGGATGTCGAAGGGCTTGACCAGGTAGTCATCGGCCCCCGCATCCAACCCAGCCACTTTGTCCGACGAACGGTCCTTGGCAGTGAGCATCAGCACGGGTAAGACATTGCCCTGCCAGCGCAGACGCCGACACAGCTCCAGGCCAGAGACTCCCGGCAGCATCCAATCCAGGATAGCCAGGCTGTAGGGAATCGGTTCTGTGAGCAAGTAAGCCAAAGCATCTTCGCCGTCCAGCGCCAGATCTACGACATAGCCTGCGTCCTCCAGGGCATCTTTAAGGGCATGGGCTAACTCCGGTTCATCTTCAACCAGTAGTACACGCATCGTGGTTGCCGCCTCAAGAATCTACTGTGACCCAGAAATTAGTCGTCACAATCTGCCCGCCCCGATTGAACTGCCCCCAAAGTTGTAAGGGATCCAATCACAAACCGCGAACCAACGCTTGCCATAGACGCTCCCCAAGCAAGTGATAAAAAGACTAGATATTTGACCAGATAGTTAAACTATTGCACAGGGCCATGAAATTCCCATGAAGAAGCTTTTGGGGCGCAAGGAACCCTGAACGAGAAACGGAAGACAGGCTCTCGAAGACACCGTCAGTCAAAGGCAGGACGCTGGTTAGAACAGGGTTGGTTGCTTATGCCCTTGATCATTAGCCTGAGCGATAGGCAGTCCTAGGCCGGAACCTCCGGCAGAGCGGGAGCGGCTACCATCTACTCAGAGCTCTTGAGCGAAAGCCAAGAGCTCTGATGCTTCAGAAACCTGATATTCCCATTGAATGAAATCTACCGGTTGAAAGTAAAACGACCATTCACTTTCTCACCATTGATGTCGGTCAGGACTGCAACTTTATATTCTCCAGGTACCTGTCCGGGTAGCACTGCAGTGTAGTGCTTATCTCCAGGATCATAGGCGAAGTTTAGTGTTTTTTGTGTGCCATCTGGCAGCTGAACTTGTGCAGTCACTTTTGCATCGGGTATGGCTTCATGGTTGGCTCCTTTCTGTAGGAAGAAATCTACATGCGTTGCAGCGAGTTCTTTCTCAGCAACCAGTTCTAAGTGGTAGGGACCCGACTCTACTACTTGCCCTCCCGCTTGAGGTTCTGCTGCATGGCTAGATGGCTCAGATTCAGCAGCGCTACTAACTTGCGGAACCGGTTCAGCAGATTGCACAGGGGCAGGAGCTGCGGGGCTTTCGCTCGAACTGGCTGCAGGGCTTTCGTTACTGCAAGCCCCTAAAAAAATTAGCCCTATGCTGCTGAAAATGAGTAAGCCTGTCTTTAGTCGTTTCATCGTCTTTGTTCCTCACTTGCGACAACTTTAATCTACGAAACCTCAGAAGCTCAGCCCCTCGACGGTTCCAGCCTGGGGGTCCGGATCAATTTTTTTAGGCATCAAAAACTTTCCAAACCGAGCATACAGCGCGGGTAGAACCAGCAAAGTTAAGGCAGTCGAGGTGAACAGTCCTCCCAACACAACAACAGCTAGTGGTTGCAGGATTTCTTTGCCAGCACCCCCTCCAATCACCAGAGGTCCCAAACCCAGAGCGGAGGTAAAAGCTGTCATCAGAATGGCATTGAGTCGTTCCATTGACCCTTCCACCAGAACTTTCCGCAGGGGCATCCCAGTTGCAAATTTAGTGTTGTAGTTATCCACTAAGAGTAAGCCGTTGCGAGTAGCCACTCCAAACAGGGTAATAAAGCCAACCAAAGAGGCAACCGAGATCACTCCCCCAGAGAGTGCTACCGAAATCACTCCTCCAACTAAAGATAGGGGCAAATTAATCATGATCATCACCGTCGAGGGGAAAGATTTGACGGTCAAGTACATCAAAACCGTGATCATCACAAAGGCTAAAGCACTAAAAATCAATAGGTTTTGAGTGGCTCGCTGTTCAGACTCAAATTGACCTCCGTACTCGATGAAATAGCCTGGGGGCAGATTCACCTCTTGTCTGACCTTCTGCTGAATCTCACCGACGATCGATCGCAAATCTCGCCCGGTCGCATTCGAGGAAACCACCAGGAGGCGTGAGACATTCTCACGGTTGATTGTGTTGGGGCCGGTACCATAGTCAATTCTGGCTAATTGAGCCAGAGGAATTTTCGTCCCCCCTGGCGTATCCACTAGCAAATTGCGGATGGTGTCTAGGTTGCTTCGGGCCGCCTCAGATAACCACACAATAAGATCGAATGTCTGTTGCTGCTCCAGGACTTGTGATACCACTCGCCCATTGAGCGCTGTTTCAATAGTTTCGGCAAGTTCCCCCACACTGAGGCCATAACGAGCCGCTGCAATCCGATCGAACTGGATTTGGATCTGTTTGACGGGCACCTGGGGTTCGAGTTGGAGGTCAACTACCCCGTCAACGGTTTTCATCACCGTCTCAACCTGTTGCCCAATCCTGCGGAGTTGCTCTAAATCAGCGCCGAAGATTTTGACCGCAATGGCTGAGCGCACGCCCGACAGCACCTCATCCATACGGTGAGAGATGAAGCCGCCAATGTTGGGCGCGACTCCCGGTAGTTTGGCGAATTCCTGTCGCAGCTTCTCAATACTTCCCGGTCGGTCTTGGATTCCTTCATCACTCAGCTCGACATCCAGATGGGCCAGATTGACCCCCGCTGCATCAGCGTCTCCTGGAGCGCGTCCTGAGCGTAACTGAACGAAATCAAAGCGGGGGTCATCTTTGAGGGCATCTTGAAGGGCATAGCCAGCCTGATTGGTTGCTTCCAGAGAGGAGCCAGGATAGAGCGTCAGCGTATTCACGAGGGAACGCTCCTGAAACTCTGGCAGAAATACCCGTCCCAAAGAGGGCAAAATCACGATTGCTGCAACTAAACTCGCGGCAGCCAGAACCAAAATGAGCTGAGAACGACGCAGAGAAAACGTCAGAATCGGCTGGTAAAGTCGCTTAAAAAAGCGAGCGACCCAAGGTTCACGCTCTGGCAAGCGACCGTGCGGCAACAAGATCGCACACAATGCTGGGGTGATCGTGAGGGCAGTCACACTGGAGGCGAGAACCGCCACCAAATAGGCAATGCCCATCGGCGTAAAAATTCGACCTTCAACCCCCGCCAGGGCAAACACTGGCGAGAAAACGACCACGGTAATCAACGTGGCGCCAAACAAGGAGTCGCGCACCTCTTGGCAGCCTTCAAAGACCACCTGCATCGCTGGGAGCGGATTGCCAGCCAGCTTGTTTTCTCGCAGGGAGCGGTAGACATTTTCGGCGTCCACAATGGCATCATCCACAGCGGAGCCAATGGCTACGGCCAAGCCGCCCAAGGTCATTGTGTTGAGCCCTTGTCCCAGCCAATTGAGCGCTAACAACCCCAGCAGCAAAGACAGTGGCAAGGCGGTGAGACTGACGGCCAGGGTGCGCCAATCCATCAGAAACGGGATCAGAATCACCGCCACGATCAGGCTGCCTTCGATGAGAGCCTCTCGCACGTTCTCGATCGAGGCGTCAATGAAGTCTTCCTGACGGAAGGTCACATTGACTTGGACATCTTGGGGTAAACCTGACTTCACCTCTGCCATGACCTGCTCCAGGGCGCGGGTCACTGTAGGGGTATCGGCCAGGGGCTGTTTATTGACCAGGAGCACAATGGCGGCTTTGCCGTTCAAGCTGCCGTCCCCTCGCTTGAGGGCCGCTCCAATCTGCACTTCAGCAATGTCTCCCAGACGGACAGGAGTATTCTGACGGGCCGTAACGACCGATTGCTTCAGGTCCTCAATCGATCCAATTCGACCCACCCCTCGAATCAGCAGTTCCTGGTCAGGGGTCCTTAGAAAACCACCCGGCGCATTGACATTGGCGGCTGCCACCGCTTCGGATACCTCCTGGAGGGACACGCCGAACGCCTTCAGCTTGGCTGGGTCCACGAGCACCTGATACTGGCGGACGTCGCCGCCGTAAACGATGACTTGGGAGACACCAGAAACCGCCAGCAGCCGATTGGTTATCTGCCAATCGACGAGGCGACGCAAGTCCATTAGAGGCGTGGTTTCAGCGGTGAGCGCATATTGCAGAACTGTCCCAATCGGAGAACTGGTGGGGGAAATCTGAGGAGGGTCAGCCCCTGCTGGAAGCTGGCTCTGCGCTTGCTGTAATCGTTCGGTCACCAGTTGGCGAGCCTGAGCAATATCGGTTCCCCAGTTAAAAATCACTTTGACCACGGAGAGACCAACCGCAGAAGCAGAGCGAACGGTTTGGACACCCGGGGTGCCATTAAGGGCGCTCTCAAGCGGTAGGGTCACCAGGGACTCCACTTCCTCCGGAGCTAGGCCTGGGGCTTCTGTTTGGATTTCAACTTGGGGGGGAGCAAAGCTCGGAAAGACATCCACTGGCATCTGCGACGCCACCCGAACGATCCAAACGGTGATCAGGACAGCGGCCAGAACCACGAGCCAGCGCCGCGCAATCGACCACTTAATGAACGTACCGAGCATTGGGGTTCAACAAAAGGGTGGGCTACTTACTTGGGCTGATGAGGATCTGGGTGATAGGCGGACCCCTCGTATTCTGGGTCGCGCAGCAGCACCATTCTGGGTCGGGTCCGGCGCCCAGCCCAGAAAGCACCGGCAGCAACGACACCTCCAATCGGTACGACGAGCCACCAGGGCATCCCAACGCCACTAACCTGGGGTTGTGTTGCCGCCTCAGCCGAAGCCACTTTCCTCGTTTCCTCCTCGGGCTGAGTTCCGCCCCGTAGGGATTGGGCATAGAGTTGCGGTGCCCGCTGCGTGACCACCTGATCGCCTTCGAATAAACCCTGAGTCACCTCAACCCGTCCTCCGGAGGTTTGCCCTAGCGTGACCTCAACCGGCTGATAGGCGCTGCCATTCTGGACATAGACGGTGGGATGGTCGTTCACGTCCACCACTGCACTGGCCGGGATGGTCAACACCGCCTCAGAAGTCTGAGCGGTCAAAATCTCCATCTCGGCGAACGTGCCCGGTTTGAGCAAGCCGTCGGCGTTCCCCAGTTCAGCTCTCACAGGGACCACGCGGGTTTCACCTTCCACCGCTGCGCCGATCTGAGCGATGCGCCCACTAAAGGTCCGGCTCGGTAGGCTGGCAACCTTCAGACGAACTGGCTGGCCCTGAGCCACTTGAGCCAGGTCTTTTTCATAAATATTGGCGGTTGCCCAGACGCGGCTGCCGTTGAGGATCGTCATCAACGGTTCACCGGCTTCTTCCGCCGATTCTCCTGGCGAAAATTTTCGGTCTGAGATGATGCCTGAAATTGGAGCGGTAATCGTCACCAGCCCTTCGTTGTTGGCCCTGGCTCGAAGCTGCTTCAAGCGAGCCTCATAGGCCGAGTTGCTCAGGCGGAGCCGCGATTGCGCTACCCTCAATTCAGCTTGGACACGCCGCAAGTCTTTCTCAGTTTCGAGAAAATTGCGTTGAGAGATCGCTCCTTCGGCTTGCAACTCCCGATCCCGGTTGTAATTTTCCTGGGCCAGCTTCAGGTCCGCTTGGGCCAGTTCGAGATCTGCCTGCGCTTCTACTCGTTTTTGAATCGCCTCAACTCGCAGCGCTTCTAATTCGGGACTCGACAGAACCGCTACCGCCTGGCCAGCTCTTACCGTGTCTCCCGGAGCGACCAACAGCCGGACTACCGTTCCTTTGATTGGGGTGGTGACCTCAGCCATCTGATTGGGTAGGGCTTCGATTTGTCCGGTGGTGGCAAGACCAATCGCCAACCGCTGGCGGGTCACAGGCTCGACTTTCAGGCCTAACCGTTCTGCTGTGTCTGCATCAACCTTGATCTCACCCGCCGGTTGGCTAGCCTTTCCCCCTTCAAACTCATTGCCGTGTCCAGCATGGGCCAAAACCGCGGTCGGAGCACTCAGGAGGAGTAGGCTCAACAGCGCTCCAGGTAGGCGATGCCTGGTTTTGGAAGTGTTGGCATGGGTAAAAGAGAACATCACTGCAGATCCTGGAGATGGATAGGGAAAGCGAGGCCCTGGTCTAGCACTTTGGAGAGCGAGACCGCTGACTGCTGTCAGGAGCGGATCTGAACCAACAGCAATCCAGCCCAAGCGCTTCGCTCAGGTTTGCACGCAAAGATGAAATTCAGATGAAATGCCTGCTACTGGAGGGTTGAGATTCAGAGGATGGGCTGAAGAAAACCTAGGATCAGCCGCTATGTAGTTCTTGTTTCAGCCGTCCACCGCTCGACTTCCTTAGGTTGCAAATCACATCGTCCTCTACAGAACATCTGAGCGTCTGGTAATTGGTGATCAGCAAAAAATTTGCCTGTTCATTTGCTTTGTGAACGGCTATCTGCCACTCAGCGAAAGTCTCATACTCAGCCAAGTTGATGAGTTCTAGAGGTTCCTAGGAAAAGCCCTAAATCTCTCTCGACAAATCCCTGCGTAATCTCATCGGCATTGCGACGGCCTGACATCAAGCGGAGCGTTCCCTGGAGTACGAGATACAGTTCAGTCGCTGGCTTGCCTGCGTCGAACAGGACTTCATCAGCATCCAAGCCGCGCTCAACCACAGGGGGAATGAGATGCGCCACATCCTGAACCTTGCAGTCGTAAAGATCGGCGCGTTGTGCAACCGTTCCGCGATCTCTTGCGTACTCAATAAGGTCATCCTGGCCCTAATAGCCTCCTTGCCAATACTGACTGGGTTGGTCAGAGCGCTTGCAACCCCCACCAGATTTTGGGGGACGTTGCTCGGATTGTCGATCCGGCTAGCCCAAACACACGAGCTGGGCGGATTCCGAGCACTGAGCGAAACCGCCGACCAGCGGCAGACGGCTAGGATAGGGGCTATTACCCTTCGTAAGTCGGCTGCCTCCTGCTTGATGTCCTCCTCTCAGGTCACCTGCTGCATCAATCCAGAGTGTCGGCAGCCCTCCCCACGACCTTGGGGTGATCGATTCTGTCAGGCGTGCGGTACCACCCTGCGGCTCGGCGGGCGCTACATCCCGCTGCGACGGCTCGGTGCAGGCGGTTTCTCAGTCACTTACGTGGTCCTAGACTGCCACAGCCAAACCGAAAAGGTCCTCAAGGTACTCACCGATCCCGTGCCCAAGGCGCTGGCGCTGTTCCAACAGGAGGCGCAGGTCCTGGCCAGCATCCAGCACGGTGGCATCCCCCGCGTTGAAGCAGGTGGCTACTTCAGCGTGAGCACCCCCTCCCGGCACCTGCCCTGCCTAGTCATGGAGAAAATCGACGGCATCACCCTGCAGGCCTTGCTCAAGCAGCAGCCCCAAGGTTGCCCCCCCGAACAGATCGTGAACTGGTTGGCCCAAGCCGCAGAGATCCTGAGCGTCTTGCACAACCGGCACATCGTCCACCGCGATATCAAGCCGGCCAACTTGATGTTGCGCCACGCCAACTCGCGCTTGGTGATGATCGACTTCGGTGGCGTCAAACAGATCATGCGCACGGCCCTGAGCCAGGACAGTACTCCCGAGCGTCAGTCTTCCACTCGCCTGTACTCGCCTGGCTATAGCCCACCAGAACAAGTTTCCGGCGGCGTTGTGCGTCCCCAGTCAGACTTCTTCGCCCTAGGTCGCACCCTGTTGCACCTGCTCACAGGGCGTTTTCCCACAGAACTCGAAGATCCGGTGACTGGGGCGCTCAATTGGCAGGTGCATGGGCAATTCGATCCCGCCCTGGTTGAGTTGCTCGAAGACATGACTCGCGACGATTTCCGGCAGCGCCCCGCCAGTGCTGCCGATATTCTGGAGCGCCTACATCAGTTCGCGGTGCCAGTTCGCAATTTGGGCGAGGCCACCTCACGCTGGGCACTGCCCACCAGCAGCGGCTTAAAACCTGGGGCCTCAGGCTCACAGCCCGTTTTGGATCGCGTGGGCCAGGGGCTGTTTGCTGCTTTGCAGGCGTCGCTAGACACCGGCTGGAGCGTCTTGCTGGCTGCCTCTGGGGGCCTAGCAGGCTGTGCGCTGGGCAGTCTGCTGTCATACGTCATCCCCCTGGGACCGCTGCTGGTGCAGCGGCTACTAGTGCTCTTGCAACAGCCGACCGCCACGGGTGCAAGCCCGGGACTGGAGGTTGCGCCGTTTCTGCTGGCAGGCTTGGCGACCGGCATTGGTCTGACGGAAGCCGGAGGCTTCGGCCAGAAACAGCGCTACTTCCTGTCCGCCCTGACGGGGCTAAGTGGCTATCTGGTGGGCCTGCTGGGGTTACAGAGCCTAGTCGCGTTGGGAGTCTCCAGCTTGGCCCTGCCGGGATTCGCCTTCAGCGCCAGTCTCCTGCTAGTGCTGGGCTTGGGCCTGAAACGCGATGCCCTGCTCTATGCCGGTCTCACCGCGCTGGGGACTGCCGGACTGTGCAGCCTGTTGCTGCTGCTCCCCGGGCTAGCAGGCCCGTTTGAACCGCTGGTCAGCCTCTGGCCTTCAGCATTGCTACACCCTGACACAGGCCGAATCAGCTTTCGAGAATTTCTGTCTACGTGCAGCTTTTTTGCCACCTTGGGCCTTGGTCTGGGCGTTTCGCTCTCCGCCAGCCACTACCTCCTGTTGCCGCTCTACCGGCGGCTGCGTGCCCTCTGGTGAAGCTGCATCAGGCCCATACCAGCGTTGAGCGACGTCATTGAGCTGGTCAAACACCACGATTAAGTCGCGCATGCGTTCCGTTAGGCTGTAGGTCACCTGCGGCGGCACAGTCGGTTCATAGTGGCGGTAGACCAGTGCAGCGGCTTCCAGCATGCGCAACCGCTCGGTCAAAACTTTGGACGAAATGCCTTCGAGCTGGCGTTTAAGCGCTCCGAACCGCGTGGGACCGTTGGTGCGCAGGACCCAGAGGATATACAGCGTCCAGGGGCCAGTGAGCAAGCGCAAAAAAGTGTCCATCGGGCAGATGGTTGAGTGCTTGGGCAAGGGCATGGATAGTTACCTTAAAGTGACTACTAGTTACTGGAGAGAACCTACTTTACATTTTAAACTACTCGCTTATAGTGGCTAATGTAACCCACTGGAATATCTCCGGTCCCGATTACTCGCTGCCGACGTTCGGGATTGCGCACATTGCAGGGTTGCAGTTGGACTAGTCAATCTCTCCCAATTCTTAAACTTAGGGAACTTCTTTAGATGGCGCACATTTTGCAGATAGACGCCAGTCCTCGTGCTGAGCGTTCACTCTCACGGTCTCTAGCCCAGGACTTCATCACGGCCTGGAAAACAGCTCACCCAAGTGACACGGTTACCTATCGAGATTTGGGCCGTTACCCCGTGCCACACGTGGATGAGAGCTGGATCGCGGCGGCGTTTACCCCCCCTGAAGAACACCCTGCTGAATTGGCAGGCGCGTTAGAGATCTCCGACCAATTAATCGATGAATTGTTTGCAGCTAATCGCTATGTTTTCGGGATTCCGATGTACAACCTCAATGTACCGTCAGCCTTCAAAGCTTACATCGATCAGATCGTTCGCGTTCATCGAACCTTCGCCTTTGATACCCATGGAATTAAAGGACTGATTGAAGGGAAGAAGCTGCTGGTTATTACCACGCGCAGCAGCGATTTTCGACCTGGCACCCCCCTGGCCGCCTACGATTTCCAGGAGCCCTATTTGCGGGCGATCTTTGGCTTCATTGGCATCACGGATATCACCTTCGTCAACGTGCAAGGCACTAACACAGAAGGCGGTCGCGCTCAGGCGCTGGCTGAGGCCCGTGCGGCTCTGCACCAAGCGGTAGCCAACTGGTAAGCGGCGGACCTGCTGGCTCCGACCGCAGGCGTTCCCAAGTGATGACCTGTAGGCACTGGCCCTTCGAAAATCCACTACAGTGAGAGCTGAAGTTTTTACAGTCGGCTCATGAAACTGGCAGCTCGTCTTGGTCAGATCACTCCCTCTCTGACACTGGCTATTGATGCCAAGGCCAAGGCGATGAAGAGTCAGGGCATCGCGGTGTGTAGCTTCAGCGCCGGGGAGCCTGACTTTGACACACCAGAGCATATCAGGGCCGCTGCCGTCAAGGCGCTCGCCGAGGGCAAGACCCGGTACGGTCCGGCCGCAGGTCAGCCCGAGCTGCGCGCCGCCATCGCCCAGAAACTGCACAACGACAACGGTTTGCGTTACGACCCTAAGCAAGTGATCGTTACCAATGGCGGCAAGCACTCGCTCTACAACCTGATGATGGTCCTGCTCGATCCGGGCGATGAGGTGATTATCCCCGCGCCTTACTGGCTGAGCTATCCGGAGATGGTCAAGCTGGCCGATGCGGTGCCGGTGATTGTGCCCACCAGCCGGGAAACCGGTTACCGGATCACCCCGGCACAACTGCGTGAGGCGATTACCGAGCGCACGCGCCTGTTTGTGCTCAATTCGCCCTCCAACCCCACCGGCATGGTCTACACGCCCGATGAGGTGCGAGCCTTAGCCGAGGTCGTGGTGGAAAAGGGCATTTGGGTAGTGTCCGATGAGATCTACGAAAAGATTCTCTATGACGGGGCAGAGCACCTCAGCATCGGCGCAGTTGGCCCTGAAATCTATGAGCGCACGATCATCAGCAACGGCTTTGCCAAAGCTTATTCGATGACGGGCTGGCGCATTGGTTATCTGGCTGGCCCCACCGCCTTAATCGAAGCGGCTACGACGCTGCAGGGTCACAGCACCTCGAACGTGTGTACCTTCGCCCAGTTCGGGGCCGTAGCAGCACTGACCAGCTCCCAAGCTTGTGTGGAGGAAATGCGTCTGGCCTTTGCCCAGCGGCGGCAGGTGATGTACGAGCGCTTGAACGCGATTCCCGGCCTCCGGTGTCCCAAGCCGAATGGGGCTTTCTACTTGTACCCGGACATTAGCGCCTTGGATCTGGGGTCGATCGATTTTTGTAAGGCGCTGCTCGACGAGAAGCAGGTGGCGGTGGTGCCCGGCATTGCCTTTGGCAACGACACCAATATCCGACTGTCTTATGCCACTGACCTGAACACGATTGAGCAGGGGATGGATCGGCTGGAGGCGTTTGTGCGCTCGCGAACCTGAGCACCGCAAAATCCGGTCGGCGAATGCAATCGGTTTGGCATCAGGGTGAGGGGCTGAAGACAGCCCCCCCTCCCTAAAACTAGACTGCAGCAGGCCAGTCAATCTTTAGCTAAAGTGAACCGCGCATTGGTTCACGATAGCCTTGACCTTCTGACTCAACTCCTGGGCAAAGCTCTCACCCTGATTTAAAGCCGCTTCTAGGGCGTCGAGGATCTCATAGTACAGGTTCCAGCCCTCTCGTTCTTGGACATATTGACTTTTGAGCGCGCTTTCTTCACCCGTCACAAACTCAAGCGCCTGATGAATGCGCTTGGAGCCAATGGAGACGAACTCCAGGCCCTGCTGTTCTTTGCCCGCCACAAAAAATGAGGCAGCCTTCAGTCCAAAGCGCAAGTAGGTGACTGTTGCTGGGATTTCGGAGATGAAGCAGCCGGTGAATGGATTCACCTTGTCTTTGACCGAGGCGATATTGTCGCTCAAGACCCGGGTGTAATTTGAGAAATACAGCAGGCGAACATAGTCGCCAATCAGCTTGCCGACATAAGCCGCCTGAATCGCCTCCTGGGCGAACGCTTCCTTGTCATGGCGCATGATCAGACCGGGCTCGTGAGCGTAGGCCAGCTGGGTGCCCGACTGAGGGAAGGTCGAGAAAATGTAAGCCTGGTCTTCGGCCCTGCCGATGAACGAGGGGGTAAACGGACGATAGCGGCGCAGACTATCCACCAAAATACCGTTGGTTCCGCCCGTCACGTGGATGCGCTGCAGACACTGGCGCTGGCCGTCCCACTGGCCGCCATCGTAGCGGGTCATCATCTCAGTCTCGGTTGAGAGAGCTTGCGGCAGGGTACTGAAGAACACGTATTCGTCTGGGGCCAGCGGGCGATTGGGAAACAGCACATCCGGGAAGAACAGCGATTTGGCAATGTCGCGCTCATTCACCAGCGCCCCCGCCAGCATGCCCAGCTCCACGGCCTGCCCATCACTGTCAACGCCGCGCGCGCCCCACAGAGGCGTTTTGAAATGCTCTAGAGCCGAGGCACCCGACTGCTCAACCAGCGCTTGCTGAGGAAATACCTGGTCCAGATCAATTTTGAAGGTCGCTTTGACTTCTGGCTGCACGAAAAGATTCCACAAGGCCAAAATCGCCTTGAGGAAACTGTAGTGTCGGCCATACTCGCCATCGACACCAAAGACCGCTAATTGCTCGGCGGCATCGTCTCGCTGCAAATAGTGTTGGGCGGCGGGGGCCAGCACTTGGTCGATCAGGTGCTGCGTGTCTGCTTCCGAAAAGGCGTAGATGTCGAGATTTTTTAAACCGCCGGAGCTGGTCAGCTCCTCTTCCAAATATTTTTTGCCGATCTTCTGCAAGCTCTGATGGGTCACAGACACCGACAAAGCACAAGCCACCTTTGCGCCCTCCGGCAAATTGCCCCGGCTGCGCTCTACGTCCAACGCCGCATCTAAAGCGCGTAGGCCGTACAGAATCTCGTTTTTCTCGAACTCAACGCCAATTTGAATCGGATGGTCGTACCAGTAGAGCTGGGGCTCTTGGCTGCTCTGGCGCAGCGTTTCTTTCAGGTCGGCGCTAAACGGCAGCTCGTCTAGAGATTTAGAAGCCGGCAGCAGGGTCAGCAAAACATTGGAGGTGAACAGCACCTGCCGCCAGGGTTCGGCCAGGGGCTCAGCGGCGAGGTCAGTGAGGGTGACCGTACGCTTGGCCCGCAGCGCTTCGACTTGGGCGGCTTGGGCCGCCCGAATGCCCAGGCCCTCCGGGAAAAAGACCGACCAGGTTTTTTCGCTAACCGCCTCGGCGTTGTTGTGATTTTCAGGCTGGGACAGCCATTGCGCCAGCGCGACCAGACGACTAGCAAAGTCAGGATTCTGTTGGCAAACTGTTTCAATTTCGCTGTGAATCTGGGCGATGCCCGCTTGGTAAAAACGGGCCACTTCTGCCCAATCAGCAACAGTCGCCAAACGGCTGATAAAGTGGCTGGCTGATTCAAATGCTGGGTGCTGAGGACCGGCCAATGTGATTAAGAAAGCCGCATTCAGAGACCGAGCAATTGCAGTCGGTTCACTGGCTGTTTCGTCCCACTGTTGGACGGGGTCTAAAAGGGCAACCTGCTGTTGACGGTCGGGCCGAACGAGGTGAAAGATAATCGCCTCAAGTTGCTCTTTCATACCCTTCTCCTACTCTGGTTTTTCGCAATACGTCACTGGAATCTTAACCACTGCGCAGAGCCTTTGACAAATTTTTAAGTCAGGACAAGGGCAGGTTAAAAACTAATTAAAGCGATCAATTCATGACCGCTGAGTTTGTCGAGCTGCCAGTAACTGTTGAGCGGCGGTTCGCGGCACACCCAAATTTTCCAGCATGAGTATGTCCCATTCATGCCAACCGGGGCTGAGGACCCGCCACACCCCCTCGCGGCGAACCAAGACCGCATCGCCTGACACCTCGCCCAACCGCCACTTAGCCAGGGCATACTGGCGCTGAGCAATGAGCACTTCGGTCACTTCCGGCTCCTGGCGGCTAGCGCTGCCTTGCAAGTAACGCAGAACTGCTTCTGCAACCTGAGCGATATCCTTGCGGCCTTTGAAAACCGGGTCAACAGACACACTAGCCTGGGTTTCGGGCTGGGCCAGTACCGACGGGACGGATAGGTTCAGGGCCAGCGCGAGGCCGCCGCAACAGAGTTTGTGATGGAGACCGTTCATAACTGCTCCTCAAGGGCGATAGGGTTTCCCTGATTTTGCCCCCTCACCTCTTCTCCTTTCCAGCGGCTGGGTCACAGTCAGGACATCGGCAGCCAGAGGTTGAGGCTTTACTCAATTCACAAAAAGCGGTGACAGGCGCTCAACTTCCCCCCAGCAGTTGAAACTGCTCCTCCCGGATGCGGCCCGCCTGATACAGCGTTTCTGCGATCTCGGCCAGGCTTAGAACTGCGTGGCCTCGATAGCCGTTTGCCTGGAGTTTGTCTTGCACGCCTTGGCCGTGGTCAATCAGCACCACAATGTCCTGAACGTTGAGCCCCACCGATGCCAATTTTTGGGCTCCTTCCAGGGCGCTTTTGCCGCTGATCAGGATGTCATCGACCACGACCACGGTTTCGCCGGGCTGAAAATAGCCTTCGATTAAGCGACGAGTTCCATGCGCCTTGACCTCCTTGCGCGGAAAAATCATCGGATAGCCCAAGCGTAGGGCCAGGCCGGTTGCCGTGGGCAGTGAGCCATAGGGAATGCCTGCAATTCGGTCGAACTGAAGGGTTTGCAGAACTGCTGTGTAAGCATTCAAAACTGCGTGGAAAACTTGAGGGTTCGAGATCACCGTGCGCAGGTCAATGTAGTAGGGAAAGGTTGCCCCGGACGCCTGCACAAAGCTGCCAAATTTCACACAGCCGAGATCATAAAGCTGCAAAATCAAATCGGCATGCACAGACTGGTTCAGCAAACAGACATCCGCAAACCACACGGCACAGGTGGAGCGATCCGGCTCTGTCTGCGCTCTCTGTTGCTGGATGGCGTCGCGCAAGGCTCGGATCGGCGGCGCGGCGGGGATCTGGCCCAAGAATTCTTGCGGCACAGGCACGATTAGCCCGCTGCCACTGGTGTTCAAACCCGCTGCCAGCATCTGGGTCAGGTCACTGCCCGCTGACCAGAGGCCGCGCAACAGGATCAGGCGCTCTGGAGCCGCCGCCCGCACCCGAGCCAACACTTCAGCCTGACTGGTGCCCAGCTCTAGCCCCAGTTGTTCGGGCGGTCCCCAGGTTTTGGCTTCGTTCACCAGCTGGAGATAGAGGGGGGCCTCTGCGCCGGGAGCTCCCTGCACGGTAACGGCTGCCGCGTTGGCGGTGCGACACAGGACGAAGACGGCTTTGCCGGGATAGAGCAAAAAAGGCGCAACCAAATCTTGGCCTGCATAGGGGCTCAGGGTCACAGCATCCACGCGCCACTGCGTAAACATCGTTCGCGCTAGGGGAGCCGCCGTGACCAGGTCGCTGTGCTTGGCGTCCAGGATGACGGGAATCTCGGCGGGGACTGCGGCCAAAATCTGCTGCAGCAGGTCCAGTCCGCCCGAGCCCAGCGCTGTGTAAAAGCCGAGCGTCGGTTTGTAAGCACAGACTAGCTCTGAGCTTTGGGCGATCACCTCGTGCAACCAATCGCGCAGTGCCCCCAGCAAGCTCTCTGGCGTGAGGTTGGAGCCGTAGCGCGATGGCAGGAGGTCTGGATTCGGGTCGAGCCCCACGCAGAGTAGGCTCTGGTTGCGTTCAACTGCCGCGCTCAACTTATCAAAAAAATTCATGGAAGGTCTCTGGGAGGGTGCGCCTTAGTCGCAACGATACTCTGACCCGCCTGAGTCGCTAGCCTGCCAGAACTGCGTCGTCGCAGACCAAAACAACAGAAGTGCTGCTGGAGTCTGCATGATTCTAGGCTGAAGCTGCGTCATCGAAGTTCTGAGCTACATCGTCCGAGTTCTGAGCTGCATTATCGGAGTTCTGAGCTGCGCTGCCCGAGTTCTGAACTGCGACATCGGAGTTCTGAACTGCGACATCGGAGATCTGAGCTGCATTGTCCGAGTTCTGAGCTGCGTTGCCCGAGATCTGAGCTGAAATCTGGCAGCAGACTCAATTCGGCTTGGCAACGGATGAAAAACGGATGTAATGGATGGGGACCTGAGGGGCTGACCGGTCGCCCATCCGTTACATCCGCTCCCGAATCCGTTGCCAATACTCATCGCCAGCCAGAGTTACAGGATAGGGGATGCGTAAATGCGCAGACCTAGCTGAGCGAAGCCGCAATCAGCCTTGGGGCAAAGGGAACGTGCCGTTGTGGATCTAGTTTGTATGCTGAGAACGGCAGACGAGGAGAACAGCAATTGTTCTTAGACCACGTCACAGGCATGGCCATTTTTGACCCGAACGGGTTGCCCCAATGGCATTTCACGCTCGCAGACACAGACTGTGAAACCTGGATCCAGGTTGCCTTCCAGACTCTATGTTTAGAATCAATCTTGAGTTGCTCACTGAGATTGAAAGAGTGCAATCACATCCGGGTTCATGGTGATCAATATGACATCTTAATGATCAGGCAAGTAGCTTGCTATGTCGGTCTGTTGAGCCACGGATCTGTCCCAGAAAAAGCCGTTCCATCGATCATCAAACTGGTTCAGACCTCCAGATTTGTTTGGCAAGGAGAGACGGAGTTAGCAAGCTCCCAGACCATAGACAAGACCACAGACACCCTGGACACAGTAGAAGCTTATGAATGCGCAAACCATGACTCCGCTTCGATTCCAGAGTTCTGAGTCTACAGAGTCCAAAAACCACTCGACTCAACCGAGAGTCCCGCCAAAGCCGGCGATGGCCACCCAGCCGACCGTTCCAGCCGCCGCAGGAGCCCTAGCTTGCAAACATGTTGCCACCTGCCATCCTGAGCATTGGCTGCCCCCCAAAACCACCCCCCAACAGCTACTGATCAGCGCACCCACCTGCGAGTTAAACCCTCAAGGGGCACCCGAGACCGACACCCTGATTGATGGCTTGCACACCGCAGTACTACTCTCGCAGCCCCATCTGTCCAGCAAACAAGAGAGTCAAGCCCTTGCAGCCATCGCGCAGATGGTCCAGAACCTGCCCCTGGAAGCCGTCACTAGCAGTGGGTGCAGAGTCTATGCGATCCTGGGCCGACGCTGAAAGCCAAACAGCAAACGCTCACCCCCACATAACTCTGTTTCAATCAGTTCCTTCAAGCCCCGCTTGAGACTGCGGCACCTGCAAAAAATCCAACAGCTGATGCGCCATTTGCAACTTGCTCACCCAGCCCGTTGCCAGCGTGCGTCCCTGCCGATCCAGAAACACCGCCTCATTGGTCGCCGTACCAAAGCCCCGCCCCGGCTGGTCCACCGCATTCGCCACAATCGCATCCAGCCCCTTGCGCTGCAACTTGTCCCGAGCCGGACCCAGAATCTCCCCCGTCTGCGCAGCAAAGCCCACCAACCGCTGCTCCGGACGCTTATGCGCCGCCAAATCCGCCACAATGTCTGCCACTGACGCCAGCGGCAGCTGACTGGGCAGCTCCTGCTTGGGCAACTTAGCCGCCGCGATCTGAGCCGGGCGCACATCAGCCACCGCCGCCGCCATCAAGGTCAGGTCCGCCTGGACAAAGTGGGTTTTCATCGCCTCATGCATCTGCGCCGCGCTGGTGACGTCCAGGCGCTCAATGCCCGTCTGGTCTGCGACCTCTATCAGTTCTGCGCTGGCCGGGCCATGCACCAGCGTCACCTGTGCGCCTCGGTCATAGGCCGCCTGCGCCAAGGCAAACCCCATGCGGCCTGAAGCCGGATTGCCAATGAAGCGCACCGGGTCCAGGTGCTCTCGCGTGCTGCCCGCACTGACCAGCACGCGAGTTCCCGCCAGATCCCGCCGCCCCCCGGTCCACAGCAGCGACTCAATCGCCGCCAGAATCGTGCGCGGCTCCGCCAACCGCCCCGCACCCACCGCATCACAGGCCAGCCGACCCGAGCCCGGACCGACGCTGTGTACCCGAGGATCGCGCCGCAGTTGCGCCCAGTTGCGCTGAACCTGCGGCTGCTCCCACATCGTGGTATTCATCGCCGGAGCCAGCAGCAGCGGCGCACGCGAGGCCAGCACCGTATTGGTGAGCAAATTGTCTGCCGCACCCCAGGCCAGCTTGGCGAGGGTATTGGCGCTCAGGGGCGCAACCACGATCAGCTCGGCCCACTCTCCCAGCTCAATGTGCAGCGGGCGGCCCTGCGCGGCATTCCAGAAGTCTTGATCCGTGTAAGCCGGGTGGCGCGAGAGCGTCGCCAGAGTCAGCGGCGTGATGAACGCCTGCGCACTCTGGGTCAGCAGCGCCCGGACCTCCAGACCCGCCTTGGCCAGGCTCGAGACCACCTCGCCAACCTTATAGGCCGCAATGCCGCCGCACAACGCCACCAGCACTCGCCGACGCACCCCAGCCGGTCTAGCACTCATCAAACGCTTCGAGATCCAGCAGATACATGTAGGGCGCTACCAACTCAGAACGCTGGAACGCCAGCTTGCGCAGCAAATGCCAATCGGCCAGACATTCGAAGGCGTTTTTGTAGTCGTCCAATTCCAGGCGTTGAGCCAGAGCGGCAACGTCTTTTTCGGTGAGGTTTGAGATGTCGGGTGTTGAAGATTCAGGGTTCTGGGTCATCGCGCGTCTCCCAAGCTCTGGGCTCTATTTTAAGAGTGAAAAGTGACAGAGTCCGTAGTAAGCTAACTGGGTTGTGCATTGTTTGGCAATCGGTCATGTCTCGCCTCGCCCTGCTCAGCACCTCCGATAAAACTGGCTTGCTGACATTCGCTCGGGTTCTGGTTGAGCAACATGGCTTCGAGCTACTCAGCAGTGGTGGCACGGCTCAGGCCCTGCTGGCGGCGGGTCTGCCAGTCACCAAAGTTTCGGACTACACTGGCTCGCCTGAGATCCTGGACGGTCGCGTGAAAACGCTGCACCCCAGAATCCACGGCGGCATCCTGGCGCGGCGCGACCAACCCCAGGACCTGGCCGACTTGCAGGCCAACCAGATTCGCCCGATTGAGCTAGTGGTGGTGAACCTGTATCCCTTTGAGCAAACCGTTGCCGCTGCCGACGTCAGCCTAGCCGACGCCATCGAGCAAATCGACATCGGCGGCCCCACTCTGATCCGCGCCGCCGCCAAGAACTATGCCCACGTCACCATCCTGTGCGAGGCGGCGCAGTACGAACCGTTTCTGACCGAGCTGGCTGTCCACGAGGGACAAGCCTCGCTGGCCTTCCGCGCCGCCTGTGCCCACCGGGCCTTCAGCCGCACCCTAGCCTACGACCAGGCGATCTCGGCCCACCTGGGACAAGCCTTCGAGCTTCAAACAAGCTTCGCCCTGGTTGGCCAAGCCACCCAGCCCTTGCGCTACGGCGAGAACCCCCACCAGCGCGCCGCCCGCTACCAAACCGAGGCCAGCGGCTGGTCAACCGCTAGCCTGCTCCAGGGCAAGGAGCTGAGCTACAACAACTGGCTAGATCTCGAAGCCGCCCGGCGTCTGATTGCCGAATTTGTCGAGGGCGAGCCGACCGTTGCCATCCTCAAGCACACCAACCCCTGCGGCGTGGCCACCGGCCCCAGCCTGGTGGAGGCCTACCGTCGGGCCTTCACGGCGGATGCTACCTCGGCCTTTGGCGGCATTGTGGCACTCAATCGCCGCCTAGATCTGCCCACCGCCCAAGCCCTGACCGAGACCTTTCTGGAGTGCATCGTGGTTCCTGGCTGTGAGCCAGAGGCGCGCGAGTTGCTGGCCCAGAAGTCGAAGCTGCGCGTGCTGGTCTTGCCCGATCTGGTCAGCAGTCCCACCCAGACGGTGCGGCTGATCGCCGGGGGATTCTTAGTGCAAGACGCGGATGAGCGCAGCGCTGACCTGAGCGCCACCCAGTGGCGCGTGGTCAGCCAACAACCGCCCAGCCCCGAGCAACTCCAGGATCTGGAGTTCGCCTGGAAGGTCTGCAAGCACGTCAAGTCCAACGCCATTGTGATCGCCCGCGACGGCGTAACTCTAGGGGTGGGCGCGGGACAAATGAACCGGGTGGGCTCGGCCAAAATCGCCCTAGAGCAAGCGGGCGAGCGGGCCAAGGGGGCGGTGCTCGCTAGCGACGGTTTCTTCCCCTTCGATGACACAGTGCGCACCTGCGCTGCCGCTGGGATCAGCGCCTTCGTGCAGCCGGGGGGCAGCTTGCGCGATGGCGATTCGATTCAAGCGGCCGACCAGCTCGGGGTAACCATGCTGCTCACAGGCGTGCGGCATTTTCTGCACTGAGTACTGCTACTTTAGCTTTGCTCACAGCTTAAAGACTTGCTTGAGGGTCTTGATCTGGGCAGTAACAATGCCGCACTCCAGCTTGGCGATCGGATTGAGGCTTTTCCACTTGCCTTTGCTGGCCGTGAAAATGGCATCAGCGGCCGCGCCTGAGTCAACTTTTTCAAATCCGCCAACTTTGTAAGTCACCAGATAGCTTAAGCGCTCCACTATTTCATCTCTGGACGCCTGCTTGATGCTGATGATTTCTGGCGCTGGTGGCGGCGGCGGCGGAACCGAGAGGAAGAATATTTTGCGCAGAGCATCAAGCTTCTTACCCTTGGTAATCCCGCACTTCAGAGTAGTGATCGGGCTGAGATTTGACCACGCTTTGCGATCGGCTAACGAAATTCGATTGGACGCGACCACCGCGTCCACCCCTTTCAAGGCGCTGCCCGGCTCTGCAATCAGGAATTTGAGCGCCGCCAAAATAGTCTCCCTGGAGGCAGTGGTGAGGTTGACTTTAGGCGTCGCCTCTCGCGCTAGGATTTTCGCTTGCTCGATGTTTTGCTCGCTTGGCTCAATGACGATACACCAAACTCTCTCCAGTTCAGCCTGCTGAGCAACTGCGTAGACAAAGTGGTTGCTAATGACTTGGTATTGGTAGTCGCCAATCTCTTTGACAATCACGGGGATCCAGTTGCGACCACCGGTTTGACAGACAGCTTCTGCGGCTGCGGTGACAATGAACTCTGACTCGGAGAACTCTTCTCCAGGTTCAATGTCGGATAACGGCAGATTCATTAACTTGCCAATGTTATCGAAGTCACTCATACAAGAAATACTCCCTGGCGAGGTTGAGGTAATGCTCGGCGACTATGGAATTTCTAAAAACTGCTGGAATGTGAGCGAATGCGGCGTCTGCAACGGTAGCATAGCTGGGGAGACTGAATATGTTCCTGTCAGAAATTCCCCGCCGCTCTCTGGGCCAAAAGTAAGGTTGCAAGTCAAAGCTAAATTCTGTCCTTGCCTGCTTAAGGATTGCGTCGATCTCAGTATTGGCCGTGTGCAGCTGTGCGTCTGTTGTCTTCTCACCACTGAAGAAGATAGGGAGCGCAACTGGGCCGCCGTCTTTCCGCTCTTTTTTGACTTCTGGCACAAAGTCTTTAATGACTCTGGCTGCATTGTGCAGCGAAGCCAAGCCATTGTGCTTGGCAGGAATTAGAACCACATCACTGGCATACACGCCGCTCTTGCTAAAAAAGAGCCATTGAGTGGGGCAATCAATCAAGATGTAATCATACTCATAGTTGAAGACTTCGAGCAAATCTCGCAGTCTCGCTGCTCCCTTTTGGATGGTCTCAGCCTCGCCGCTATCTGTATATTTCTCCATCTTTGGGTCTGAAGGGATAACATCAAAGATCCTGACTTCTTTCCCGGCTCGGTCCTTAATCTTGAAGGGTTGAATTGCCTCGCGGACGTTCAGGTTTCGATCGGTGAGACAGTCAAATAGGCTTTTAGCTCCCACGTCTAGCCCAAGAGATTTGGTTAGATCTCTCTGAGAATCAAAATCAACCAGCAGAACTTTCTTCTTTTGCTTCCTCAGCGCGGCCCCCAAGTTAATCGTCGTCGTGGTCTTACCTACGCCGCCTTTATTGTTGTAGACACAAACAGTCAAGGCCTTAGGAGTATTCTCAATTAAACGTCTGATGCGGGAAACAATATCGGTGATGTTGTCTTTTTTAATGTAAATACATGCAGTCTCAGGAACCATCACTTTCCCATGGCGTCGGAATAGCTGGATATGAACCGAGTTAGTGATGATGCCCCATTGAGCCGTTTCACAGTTAGGGGCAAGCAAGTATCTCCTGAGCTGCTCTCTGGCATCTAGGTATTGAGGGGTGCCTTCTGAAAGATTAATCTTGGCTCCGGACTTGTTTGCCCTCGCTTTGACTTCAACCAGCAGATAAGGATTGGCTTGAGAGTTAGCAAAGATGTCGCCAACGCGATTCTTGCGAGCGGCGAAATCAACCTTATCGCTGCCATTGCCTGTCTTAAACTCGGGTCGCCGCTCCTGAGTGCCAAATCCAATGGCCTCAAGCAGCGGCTTCACGAATTGATCCCTAATCACGATCTCTGTATCTTCATTCGGCAGGATGCTATCTAGAATCCCGTCCCAATCTGTGATTGAAACCATGTTTTTTTGCAAAGCAAGGTGGTCAAATCAGTTCATCATCCAGTGTATTCAAAGCGTTTACAGACTAGACATCCGTATTTCCACGTACGCAAGCCAACTGTCGCAAAACTTTGATTCCTTGGCCAGGGTTTAAGTCAGACTGCTCTCCAACTTAGCTGCATTTCACTCACTCGCGAGGTTTCCTGAAACCTTCCATTTGGCAGCCCCAGCTTATGCTTTAACACTCAGCAGGCAAATAACCCTGTGGTTGCGTCTCCCGACCTCAGCCACCAGTATCAGAACCTCGCGAGCCAGTTTTCAGACCTTGTGGACGAGGCTCAGAACCTCTCAGGTGAGCCTCAGAACCTCATGAAC
>JANNOU010000178.1:0-16457 GCA_031399305.1 Leptolyngbya sp. SOY_34_metabat_272 | reverse complement strand
CTCAGTGGTGCGCAGTATCGTCATCAACCTGCTGCGCCGCGGGGGCTATGCGTCGGTGACGCAAGCCTGGCGCTGGCTGGCCAATGATTTGACTCTGCTCTGTCGCCTTATCGAATGAATCAGCCCTGCCTGCGCAAGGGGGGGTTACTGGCTTGAGTTGGTGCCATTTGGTGCGGAGCTTGACTCGTCGGGCTCGTAGGTCGGTGATTGCGGCAGGGGGCTGGGCGTTTTGAGTTTTGAGGCGGGTGATTTTGGTAAAGTGCTGGGCGTTTTGGGTTTTGGGGTCGGTGGTTGCGGCAGAGGGTTGGGGGTTTTGGGTTTTGAGGTCGGTGGTTGCAGTAAATAGCTCCGGCTGCCGAGCAAATGGCTTGGCGACCGGAGCTTCGAGTTTGAATGCGCGAGCTTCGGGCTTCAGTTCGGCGCTGACTTTTGGGGTGGGGTCGGCATTTTGCCGCTGAGACCGCTGAGGAACATCGGCACAAACCGCTCTAGGAAGGCCTTGGGGTCGCGATCCCAGGCTCTTTGCGCGGCCATGAGGCGCGTCTGCTGCAGGTCGGGGGCCAGCAGGGTCTGCGGTAGGCGCTCCATCAGGTAAGCGGGGCGATCCCACAGGGGCAGGGTGTTGGCCACACTCACCAGATTTTCCAGGCGACGCAGCTCCGCACCCAGGGTGATGTCCATGCCTGATTCGTAGGCGGCCTGCTCAATGGCCGAGTACTTCTGCTTGGCTTGCTCAACCTTGGCTCGCTTCTCTGGGCTCTGGCGGGCAATTTCGGCCAGCCAGCGGGTGCCCCAGCGCACGTGGCCGACTTCCTCAGGCATGATCCGCTCGATGACCTGGCAGATTTTGAGGTTCTCCTCGGTCTGGGGTCCTTCCTTGAGCGCCTTGATGTGGGCGGAGAAATATTCGCAGCCGCGCTTCTCCGTGACGTTGATCGCGGCCAGCGCCTCGATGATCCCGTCCTCCAAGCTCTGGTTGTGGTCTATGAGACGCTCGAACTCGTCGATGTAGGAAGCGCCGGGCGGCGTGTTGATCTCAGTGCCCAACTCGCAGAGCAAGTCGGTGAGCCACATGGCATGGCGGGCTTCGTCGGCCACGTGATGGGACAGGTCGCGTACTAGCTCGCGAGGCTGACCGTTGAGGGTTTCGATCAAGTCGGTGAGATCTTTACAGGAGCGCTGCTCGTTGTAGCGATAGCGGTTCAGCGTGATCAGATGAATCTCTCGGTCCAGCACAACCTGTTTGAGGATGGCGCGGGCACCCAGCTGGTTGCGCAGTTTGCGGGGGTAGGTGACAGTCATGAACGGTTTATGTTTTTTTGTAAAGCGCGGGTTCATGAATTCTAGCTCAGCTTGCCGGGGCTAGCGAGCTTGCGCTCAATTTTGTTGAGCGGCGGGTTTGTTGAGCGGCGGGGGTTCAGAACCGATCCCAGCGAAATGCGCTCAGCAATGGCTCAGGCGTTTGGCCCTGGATCCAGTCAGCGATCAGCTGGGCGGTGATGGGTGCCAGCAAAATGCCGTTGCGGTAGTGGCCGGTCGCCAGCACCAGATTGCGGTAGGGGCTCTGCCCTAGAATCGGCGCTTGGTCGGGGGTAGTGGGACGAAAGCCCCACCAGAGTTCCAGAATGGTCTGCTCGGCCAGGCTCGGCCATAGCTTAAGGGCTGCCGCCAGCAGCGACTGAATACCCGAGGCGGTGTTGCCGGGCGTGAAGCCCACTGCCTCGTTGGTCGCGCCCACCAAAATTCGCCCATCGCGCCGGGGCACCAGGTAGACCTGTTCTCCAAACAGGACTTGCCGCAGCGCTGGGGCCTCTGGAGCCTGAAGCGCCAGCATTTGTCCCTTGCGCGGGGTTATGGGCAAATCGAGCAGGCCGCCGCTCCAAGCTCCGGCTGCCAGCACATAGCATCCCGCTTGAAACTCGCCTGCCGTGGTCTGCAGGCGGCGGATTTGTCCCTGTTCCAGGCGCAGCGGTTGAACCTCAACGCCCTCATGGATGCGAACCTTTAGCTGCTGTGCGGCGGCCAGGAGAACCGCACTCAGCAGCCGGTTATCGACCTGCCCCTCTGCGGGAAACCACTGGCCTGCGGCTACCTGGGGGCTGAGCCCCGGCTGCAGCTGCTGAATCGCCGCCGCCGATAGCCAACTGGGAGGATGCTGGTGCGGCAGGTGATCTGCAAAGACTGGAGCCAGAATGCCGCATGGCCAGTACCCGGCGTCGAGACCGCTCAGAGATTCCAGCTTTGTCACCCAGAGGGGGTAGAGGTTCAGACTACGCAGCGCCAAATCTAGCAGCGGGCCGGGCGGCAGGCCTTCGGCCTGAGGAGCCAGCATGCCCGCTGCCGCCCAAGAGGCTGCCCGCGCACACTGCGTACGCTCCAGCAAGGTGACCTGAGCGCCGCGTAGGGCACACTCGACGGCGGTTGCCAGCCCCGGAATACCGCCGCCGATGATCATGACATCGGCAATCGAGCCAGCGAGTGGGATCACGATGGCCCAGGCCGATTTGACCGGCAAAAACACCTTGAAGCTGGCCTGAAGCTTCCATCCAGAACGTGAAGAGTTTGCATGGATTCAGGCGGCGAGCGCGCTGTGCGGAGGGCAGGGCGGGGGCCATTTGCTATCGTAACCCTCGTTGGCACGAGAAATATTATCCATGGCACAGGCTCAAGAAACGCATCCGGTCCCGCAGTTGTCTGTGAGCTCTGCCCGGGCGGCAACTGAGTTGCGTCCCTGGGGCTCCTTCACCATCCTCGAAGAGGGCAAGGGCTACAAGATCAAGCGCATTGAGGTTAAGCCTGGCCACCGGCTGAGCCTCCAGATGCACCACCACCGCAGTGAGCACTGGATTGTGGTGTCTGGCACCGCCCGCGTGGTTTGTGGCGACCTCGAATGCTTGCTCGGCCACAACCAATCGACCTACGTTCCCCCCTGCACCAACCACCGCCTGGAAAACCCTGGCGTGATCCCCCTGGTGCTGATCGAAGTCCAGAACGGCGAATACCTGGGTGAAGATGACATCGTGCGCTTCCAGGACGACTATGCCCGCGCCGAAGAAAAGCCCAGCCCCAACGGCAACGGCAAAAAGAAGTAGGGTGCTTTAGCTCCCCGCCCGATTCGCAAGCCAAAACACCTGTTTAGCCTTGGGCTAGGCGGGTGTTTTGGCTGAACGCGGCTGGCCGGTCAAAGTACAGTCAAGATCGAAGCATCGCTGCTTCTCTGCTGCCAGCCCGCTCCTGCTATGGCTGAATACAAGACTGAGCCACGGCCCCAACCCTCCGAAATCCTCCAAGGCGTGGTCGAGCGCCTCACCTATCACAGCGCCGAAAGCGGTTATACCGTGGCCCGCTTGCAAGTGCGCGGGGTACGCGAACTCACGACCATTGTCGGCAACTTTCCGAATATTCAGCCGGGACAAACCCTGCAGCTTCAGGGGCAATGGCGCGATCACCCCAAATTTGGCCCTCAGTTCCAGGTCAGTGGCTACCACGAAACCAAGCCTGCCACCCTCACGGGCATTGAGAAATATCTGGGCTCTGGGCTGATCAAGGGCGTCGGTCCAGTCACCGCTAAACGCATCGTCGCCCATTTCGGCTTGGACACCTTAGAGATTATCGAGACCGATATCCAGCGTCTGGGCGAAGCCCCCGGCGTGGGCAAAAAGCGGGTCCAGCTGATCGCCCGTGCCTGGGAGGAGCAGAAGATCATCAAGGAGGTGATGGTCTTCCTGCAGGGCCACGGCGTCTCGACCACGCACGCTGTCAAGATCTACAAGACCTATCGCGACGAGGCGATTCGGGTGGTCAGCCAGAACCCCTACAAACTGGCTCAAGATATCTGGGGCATTGGCTTTATCACCGCCGACACCATTGCCCACAACCTAGGCATTGCCCTCGATTCAGAGGCTCGCTACCGCGCCGGATTAATGCACGTGCTCTCAGTTGCCACCGAAGAAGGCCACTGCTACCTGCCGGAACTGGAGCTGCTCGACCGCGCCGTGGCCCTGCTCAGCCTCCAAGACTTCGCCCCCTTGCCCGAGCCCCTCAAGGCGCTCCTCTACCAAATGGCAATCGCTGACGAGCTGGTGATGCAGGGGTTAGAGGGCGAGATGGTCTGCTATCGACCGTCTCTCTATCACGCCGAGCAGAATCTGGCCGACCGCCTACGTCAACTGGCGGCTCGTCCTGCGGCGGTCGATCCTGAGCGGGTGCGGCACTGGATCGACCGCTTCACCGCCAAGCACCAGATCCAGCTCAGCGACCAGCAGCGCCAGTGCGTAGAATTGGCATCGGCCAGCCGTGTGTTGATCCTCACCGGTGGACCCGGCACCGGCAAAACGACCACCACACGCACGATCGTCGCGCTTTGGAAAGCCATGGGCCGTCGGCTCGCCCTGGCCTCACCCACCGGACGCGCCGCTCAACGCCTCGCGGAGGTCACCGGGCAGGAAGCCAAGACCCTTCACCGCCTGCTAGAGTTCGACCCGCGCACAGGAGATTTCAAACGCGGGCGCGAGCAGCCGATCGAGGCCGACGCCATCCTGGTCGATGAGGCCTCGATGCTAGATTTGCCTCTGGCCTACGCCCTGGTTCGGGCTACGCCTCTCAATGCCCAACTGTTGCTGGTGGGCGATATCGATCAATTGCCCAGTGTCGGCCCTGGCAACGTCCTGCGCGACCTGATCAGCTCTGAGCAAATTCCCGTGGTTCGCCTCACTGAGGTGTTTCGCCAGGCTGCGAGCAGCCGCATCATTACCAACTCCCACCAGATTAATCAGGGACGGTTCCCAGACCTCGAGCCGGTGAGCGCCAAACCTGAGTCCGACTGCCTGTTTTTGCAAGCTGCGGAGCCAGAACACGTCGTTCAGGCAATTCAGGATGTGTTGCAGCACCTGATTCCTGACCTGGGCTTTATCCCCAACCAGGACGTTCAGGTGTTGGCCCCGATGACGCGTGGGCAGGTGGGCACCCGCAATCTCAACCAGGTGCTGCAGGCTCAGCTCAATCCGCCAGGGCCGGGGCGGCCTGAGCTCCAGCGCGGTGGCCTGAGCCTGCGCGTCGGCGACCGGGTGATTCAGCAGGTCAATGACTATGACCGCGAGGTATTCAACGGCGATCTGGGCGTGATCGCCGATCTAGACCTCGAAGACCAGGAGGTCACGGTGCGCTTTGGCGAGCGGTTGGTTACTTACGACAACGCCGACCTGCACACGCTCAGCCTGGCTTGGGCGATCACCGTTCACAAAGCCCAGGGCAGCGAGTGTCCGGTAGTGATCCTGCCGATCCACACGCAGCACTACCCCATGCTTAGCCGCAATCTGCTTTATACCGGCCTGACTCGGGCTCGCCGCTTGGCGGTGTTGGTAGGCACCCGTCGGGCCATCGGGATGGCGGTGCATCAGGTTAAAGACAGCCAACGCCATACTGCGCTGAGCAGACGCTTGGTCCGCGCCCATTCTCCTTAAGGGCGCTCGGAACTTTTAGGGCACCTGCCAGTCTTTTGAAAACAGGGTAATGCCAAGGCCGAACCGCAGGAGCCGCATCCTAAAAGACCGAAGTGGACAGATTCTCATCTGTCTCTCACCTCACACTCAGCATCTTCCGCAAGGGCTAAACTCTGTCAATCAATGGTGTAAAAAAAAGGGTGACATGCAAAGGTCTGAATCTGATTTCAGTTCATCGGGCTCACCCTGTAAGGTGAAGTCTGGATCCCGCGTCCTCAGGGATACTGAAGAGAGAGAGAGACCTGAGCATTCCAGATTTGGCAACTCATTTACCCCTTGTGTACATGCAAAGATCAGGGCCTTGGCGCTATATCTGGTAAGTAGATTTAGCAGGGTCTTATCAGAGTTTTATTGTCAAGCTTTTTTAAAGGTTTGATGTTGCTGACATTGTCTTGCGGCTCTTGCGGCTCACCCTTGCTGGAGTCGTGAGTAAAATAGGAGAAAAGGTTGCGATTCTCCAACGCTCTGCCTCTTTTTGTTCTCTATTGACACTAACCGGGACCTGCCAGGCTATGACCACGTTTATGCAAGCTGCCTCCCTTGCCACTCTAGAGGAACCCACCGCAGCCCTTGCTGCAAATCGGGTAACGATGACCTATGGCAGTGGTCCCGAAGCGCTGAGGGCTTTGCGCGGCGTGGATTTGAGCATTGAGACTGGCCAGATCGTCCTGCTGATGGGACCGTCTGGATCGGGTAAGACAACCCTGTTGTCGATTCTGGCGGGTATTCTCACTCCCACAGGCGGCTTTGTGGAAGTTCTGGGCGAAGACATCACTGAGATGTCTGCCGCGCAACTGACTCGCTTTCGCCTCAAGAACATCGGTTTCGTGTTCCAGGGATTCAACCTGTTACCGGCGCTGACCACTCTGGAGAATGTGGAGCTGGTGCTCAATCTCAAGGGCATTCGAGGCCATAAGGCACACTTAGAAGCGGCTGAACTGCTGGACCAGGTGGGCCTTAGCAGCAAGGTGAACAGTCTGCCGCGCGACCTCTCCGGGGGTCAGAAGCAACGGGTTGCCATTGCCCGCGCCCTGGCCGGTGACCCCCGGCTGATCATGGCGGATGAGCCCACAGCCTCGCTGGATTCGCAGTCGGGTCGTGCCGTGGTTGATTTGCTGAAGAAACTAGCCCGCGAACGCAACCGGACCGTCTTGATGGTCACCCACGACCCGCGCATCATGGATGTGGCGGACCGGATTATCTACATGGAAGATGGCTGCATTGTGACCGAGAGCGCCGAAGCGGTCCTCCTGCACTCCAAGCACTGGGGCTGAGACGTTACTCCGCCTCTGGGCGGTTTTCCAAGGCGTTGATTAACGCCCGAAGCGCTTCAGTAATCTGGTCGATGCGCTCAAAGCCCTCATCCTGAGTCTGGGCTAATGTACGCACTGACTCGCTTAGCAACAGGACCTGCTGGCCCTGTTGCTGCAGCTGAGCGCTAACCTCTTGAATTTGGTGACCCTGCTCCTGGATTTGCCAGTTCTGCTGCTGGACTTGGAGGGTTAGGCTGTCCACCCGTTCAGTCAGGCGATCCAGGTTCTCGGTTGTCGCTAAGACAGTTTGGGCAATTTGCTGCGTCAGATCCTCCAGGCGGCTGAGTCTGAGGTCATTCATACTGGCAACACTCGTCATATCCAGGGAAACACACCACACCAGGGTTCTCGAATTCTCAGTCGCCTTCGGTTGCCCAACTGAGTCATCGAATCCAAGCTGAGTATAGAGTAGATTCCCAGTGAAGCACGTCTGCTAAATGTCTCTGGATGCCCAAAATACAGATCCTGTCTTTCTAGGCCCAGCGACTCAATCAAAATTCCCAACGATGTTGCGGAGCAGTCTCAAACCTTAGCTTGAATGCTCACTAAAGCGCTGAAAGCTACCTTCTGGAGCCAGGTCTGCGCACTGCTGTGGATGCAAAACTGTCGCTAAAATTTCCAGGCTATCGACCAGACGGGGGCCAGGACGATTAAAGTAGGCGTTGCCATCTGTTACATAGACCTGCCCTTGGCGAACAGCGCTCAGGCCAGCCCAGCCCGGTCGCTGGCTTAGCAAGTGCATTTCTTGTAAGCTCCGGGCGATATCGAAGCCGCAGGGCAGCACCAACAAAACCTCGGGGTCGAACTCGCAAACCGTTTCCCAAGCCACCTGCCGTGAGGGCTCACCTGGCGCTGGGCCAAAGCCCGTGCCACCCGCCAGCTGGACCAGTTCTGGCAGCCAGTGGCCTGAGGCGAAGATCGGATCCAGCCATTCCAGGCAAAAGACACGCGGGCGAGTTAGAGCCTGGCTCAGCCGCTGCTGGACTTGGGCAATTCGCTGTTCGAGATCGGCGATTAGAGACTCTGCCTGGGCTTCCCGTCCGATGGCCGCGCCAATCGTGCGCAGATCTTCAAGCAAGTGCGCCAGACGGGTGGGCTCCAGAGAGATAAGGCGCGGCACCGGCTTCAGCTGAGCTGCGACTTGCTCGACCTGAGCGTAAGACACGGCGCAAACATCACACAACCGCTGGGTAAAGATAATCTCGGGTTGAAGCTTGGCCAACACCTCAGCTCGCAGGGCATACAACCCGGTTTCCTGCTGAGCGATTTCTGTTTCTGGCTGGAAGTGCTCTTTGACCCGAGTGTCAATCTCCCGACTGCTCAGGCCCGGCTGACTCAGCGGGCTAGCGGTGACCACGGCCTTGATACGCACCGAGGGGGGATAATCACACTCGTGAGTAATGCCAACCAGGTCATCCTGTGCACCCAACGCGCACAGGGACTCGGTGATACTAGGCAGAAGCGAGACTAAGCGGGAGCTCACCAAGCCATGCTGAGCGCACTGCTACCAGCAAACTGACCCAAAAGCTGCTGCACGAAACCTAGCAGCAGAAACGCTAACATCGGCGAAATATCGATCATGCCTAAGGGCGGGATCAGACGCCGGAACAGATTGAGATAGGGATCGGTCAGCTGGCTGAGCGTCGAGAACAAGGGGTTTGACCAGTCAACGGTCGGGAACCAGGTCAGAAGAACCCGGATGAACAACAAAGCCAGATAAATCGAGATGGCGGTGTAAAGACACTGAACGATGAAGCTAGTGGCGGCCATGGTTGCTGAGCATCCTTCGGGTTGCGGCACTATTTCTAACTTTAGCCTATGCCTGACTCAGTCGGCCTTGCCCTCGTGGTAGCCGCCGTTGTCGGCGGCGGGGCTGCTGGAGTTGGAGAGCTGATCGCGTACGGCGTCGATTGCTTCATTGAGCTGAGCAATTTTGTCTTCCAAGCCGCGACGGGCTACTTCAACCCGCCGCTGTTCACGGGAGGATGGGTCGCGCAGGACAGCGCTGTTGGTCTCCTGACCAGGCAGCTCGTTGCCACTAGCGCTAGCTTCAAGCCTGGGCTGAACATAGCGAGAGCCCACCACCACGCCGATCAAACCGCCGACAATACCGCCGATTGCCGCCCCCACGGCAACCCCTGTAAAAAAGCTATCTGAACGCTCGTTCATCGATCCAGCCTGCACAACGCGCCCTCCCAGCATAGCGATTTCGGGGAAAAGCCGTCCATGCCCCTGCAGGACTCAGGTGCCGAAGGTTCGATCGCCTGCGTCTCCGAGTCCGGGCACGATAAAGCCATGTTCGTTGAGGCCGTTGTCGATCATCGCCGTGTAGATGTTCAGCCCTGGGTAGAGATGGTTGAGCCGTTGCAGGGCCTGAGGTGCACAGACGACAGCGACAACTCGCGTCAGCTCGGGCGCGACGCCTCGGCGGGTCAGCTCGGCCATGGTGGACACGATCGTGCCGCCCGTCGCCAGCATTGGTTCCGGGATCAGCACCCGCGTCTGAGGGTCGAACTGATCTGGCAGCCGATTGAGGTAGCAACTGGCCTCCAGGGTCTTCTCATCGCGCGCAAAGCCCAAATGATAAATCGACGCCAGCGGCAACAGGGGTTGACAGCCGTCCAACAGGGCCAGTCCCGCCCGCAGGATCGGCACAATCGCAACTGGGATTTCCGAATCGATGAAGGTGGCGGGGGCTGGGGACAAGGGCGTTTGCACTATGCCATCGCGCGTCGGTAACCAATCGCGAATCGCTTCGTAGGTTAGCCAGCGCCCCAATTCGGTCATGGCGTTGCGGAAGATGGAACTGGGCGTATCCTGGTCACGAACGACGGCTAACCAATGTTTAATCAGGGGATGCTCTTTGACATACACGCGCAACTGGAGAGCCATAGCAGGTCGTTGTCTTCGGGGGGTGCCCTCATCATAGGCGAGCGCTCGGCTCATACAGGATTAGCCGTGTGCCTAGGGGATCACAATAATCAATTTCCTGTCCGTGGCTGGCGTAGCGCAGCTCGCTCACCGGCTCTAGGCCCAAAGTCTTCAAATGGGCCATAGCCTGCTGCAGGTTCCGGACCTCTAAACAGAGGCTAACCGGACCAGACTCGGCAACCACAGGCTCAAGCTCAGGCTTTGGTTTGAAGATCCCCAGCCGCAGACCTGGTAGTTGAAACTCAACATAGGCGGGTAGGTCGATCTGCGGTTCACAGGTTAATAACTGTCGATAAAAGTCCCGAATATTGAGCAAATCGAAAGCAGCCAGCGTCATCCAAGCCGAGCGTACGGCTAAACTCATTCGCTTACAGGACCTTCAGTATTTCATCAAATTTCCGATAAGAAATTCCCCCGATTTTTGAGTTCCCAAACCAGCGCTCGGGAGCATCGACAAACCAAGGGAATGACTCAGTGATTAGTTCAATTCAGGATCAACCTTTGTGAACAGAAGGGTGATTCCTCGGGTGAGTGGCAGTATGGCCGTTGCGGCTGTTACCAGCATTGATCACACTTTCCCTCGGTACGATTAAACCGTAACCGCCGTGATTGCGCTCGTAAATCACATTGACCTCTCTGGTCTGGGCGTTGCGAAAGACATAGAAATCGTGGCCCACTAATTCAAGCCGCTCCAACGCTTCGTCTAGAGTCATGGGGGGCATAGAAAAGTATTTCGTTCGCACCACCGCTGGGGGAAGCTCTGGCTCGCGATCGGTCCGGGGCAGGGAAACAACGCCGTTGGGTGGGGTCTCAACCTCGGTTTTGGCTTTGGTGCCCTGGGCTTTGGCTTGTTTTTTCTCCTTGTATTTTCGCAACTGGCGCTGAATTTTGTCGGCGACCAGATCGATGCTGGCATAAAGATTTTCGCTCGACTCCTCTGCCCGAATTACCGTGCCACTGGCAAAAATTGTCACTTCAGCAGCCTGCTGAAGAACGGTTTGAGCATTGTGAGCAACGGACAAATGAACATCGATCTGAGTCGTCAACGATTGAAAATGACAGACAGCTTTCTCAATTTTCTGATTGACGTACTCACGGATTGCGTCCGTAAGCTCGATGTTTTTGCCGTGAATAACGAGCTTCATAAGGGTGCCTCCCCAAGTCTGATGGGTATGGAAGGTCGTGTGCTTACCTTAACACCCTTTTTTGGATAAGAGACTCCCTTTAACTTTCTTCAGATTGAGCGACTGGACTATCCCCTAAGTTAGATTTATTCTGTCATTCATTTTATTCTGTCATTTATTGGCAATGAGCAGTCTTCAAGCTTCTGCAACTTCCAGCGCACCTTTAGCGCGTCGCTGTTGTCAACTTCACCGGCTGGGGCTGGTTTCCTACCTGCAGGCCTGGCAGTGGCAGCAGCAGTTGGTCAGCGCACGCAAGCGGGATGCCAGCTTGTCTGATGTGCTGCTTTTGTTGGAGCATCCACCGGTTTACACCCTGGGGCAGGGAGCTAGCCTGGAATTCCTCAAATTCGATCCTCAGGCAACGGAGGCCGAAGTGCATCGGGTGGAGCGAGGTGGCGAGGTCACCTATCACGCTCCGGGTCAACTGGTGGCCTACCCAATTCTGAATTTGAACTTTTATCGGCGCGATCTGCACTGGTACCTGCGCAGCCTGGAGGAGGTGATCATCCGAGTACTAGCGCTGTATGGCTTGTCTGCCGAGCGGATAGCTGGTCGCACCGGCGTCTGGGTGCAGGGGTGCAAGCTGGCGGCGGTGGGCATCAAGGTCAGCCGCTGGATTACGATGCACGGCGTGTCGCTAAATGTTGACCCGGACCTGCAAGGGTTTGAGCGCATTGTGCCCTGTGGCCTGGCCGATCAGCCCGTCGGCAGTTTGGCTCAGTTTTGTCCGGGAGTTCGCCTGGAGACGGTGCGTGAGCAAGTTGCGGCTGCCTTCGCCTTAGTGTTGGGACTGGAGTTCCACTCAGCCCCCGATGTCTTTGAAGCTCCAGAGGCCCAGAGCAGCGGGAACCTCGCGCTGGGCAGCCAGTCCGTATAACCACCCTCGGTGAACGCGCAAGGTTTCGTATGCTGCTCAAGTTTTCGCTCAGTGCATTGGCGCTCCTCGCGGTGGCTCTGCCGGCTGCCGCCGCCGAGGAGCTGGTCCTAACCTATGGCCCCCTGAGCCGCACGGTTCAGGTTGCCGACATCGCGGAGCTAGCCCGTAGCGGCGAGGCGTCACCAGATCTGAACAGTTTTCTGCGCAGCGCTCGTCAAAACCCCGAGGAAGTTCGGCGGGTGCTCAATTCGCCAGCACGGGTAGAACCACGCCTGCTCGACCAGGTGCTCAACAACCCCCTCGGCGAAGCTGCTCTGGGTGAATTATCCCAGAGCATTCGGCCTGCCCCCGACCGCAGCAGCCCTCAAGCCTTGCGGGCGGCGCTGGTTCTCTCCGCGACACAGCGGCAACCCTTCACCCTGACCGATGTCTTAGAAAATTATCCGACCCAGCGGGTTTACGTCGACGGTGTACAGGTGGCGCGAACCTACGACCGATTTCAGCGCGTGGTCAAGCAGGTCGAGTCGGTCTTGGAGATCCTGCGCTAAAAGTTTGTGTGATCTCGACCGGAGCGATCCGGATTTTGTAATGGTACTGCGGCATAGAAGGTTACCCCCTGTGGGGGGAGCCCGCTATTGGGCGTTACGAAATTGCGTGATTATACTGATGAGTGCTGGGATAAGCAATACATCACCCTGGAAAGCTCAGGGCTGTGGCATCTGACTTTAGGGAAAGTCCCCTAGTTCTAGAGCGCTGAAACCAAAGCCATCCCCCGGACCGTGAGCACAAACTTGATCTCGCAAGTGGACGAGCGTCCTCTGTTACAGCAGGCCCGAACTTTCCTAAAGGAGCATCCTGAGCTGTACAAGATGCTGCTGCTCGACTGTCAACACGATTTGCCGATGCTAGCCGCCCTGATGAAAACGCTGTTTCGGGTTCAGGGGAGATTGAGTGCGCGAACTCCCTTCTACCTCCAAGCAGTCTGCACGCGTAGCACTGCTTTTTTAATGACCAATCTGCCGGACACCGAGCCCCCCAGCCCGGAGTTCATGCCTGAGCCCAGTGCCATTCGCTTTACGCCGTCGGGCCAGGTCTGGCACTTGGGCCGAGGACGCGACAACGCGGTGACCGTTCGCAATCACTTTGTCTCGCGCTACCACGCCACGATCGAGCGCGGCCAGCTGGACACGCTCGAAGCCGACGGCTTCTACCTGACCGACCACGACAGTCACAATGGCACCTTCGTCAACTACCGTCGCCTGCAGGGCCGTCGTCATTACCTGCAAGACGGCGATCTACTGTGCCTGGGCCGCCAAGAGCTTCAGTTCTTTCGCGTGCAGGTCCAGTCGTTCGAGCGGCGCTGACCCCTGTAAAGTCATCCTTAGAGCGCGTCATGACGCCGAAGACTGAAGCAGGCAGGGCAGGGCATGTCAATCCAACCCGGACCGCTCCGGACGCAACTCGGCAAGGTCTATCTGGTAGGAGCCGGGCCAGGTGGACCAGAATACCTGAGCCTGCGCGGCCAGCAACTGCTCGCGGCAGCCAGTGTGGTGGTCTACGACGCCCTAGCAGATGCGTCGCTGCTACGGCTGACCCAGCCTGAGTGTGTGCGTCTGGAGGTGGGCAAGCGCGGCGGCGAGCTGAGCAGTGCCCAGGCCGAGATCAACGCCCTGCTGGTGAGCCACTGCCAAGCGGGAGCGCAGGTAGTGCGGCTCAAAAGCGGCGACCCCTTTGTCTTCGGGCGCTCGGTGCCTGAGGTACAGGCACTGGTGAGCGCTGGTTGCCCGTTTGAAGTGGTGCCGGGGATTTCATCGGCTCTGGCCGCGCCGCTGTTTGCGGGCATTCCGCTGACCGACCCAAGCCTGAGCACCTGTTTCGCAGTGCTGAGTGCGCATGAGCTAGATCGCTTGCCCTGGGCTGCGCTGAGCCAGCTCGACACCCTCGCCATCCTGATGGGAACCCGGCAGTTGGCTGAAATCACCGAGCGTCTACAGCAGGCGGGACGCCCGGCTCACACGCCCGTGGCCGTGATCCGCTGGGGCGGGCGTCCCCAGCAGCAGGTCTGGACGGGCAGTCTGGCTGATATCGCAGCGCACACTGACGGGGCTGCCCTTTCCCCAGCGGTGATTGTGGTGGGCGAGGTGGTACAGCACCGGCAGTGGCTGCGCTGGTACGATGCACGGCCCCTGTTTGGCCAGACGGTGCTGGTGACGCGCTCGGCGGAGCAGTCTGGTCAGTTCAGTGAGTTGCTTACGGCACAGGGGGCGCGGGTAGTCGAGATGCCCACGCTCACGATTGGGCCTCCCTCTAGCTGGCAGGCGTTGGACCAGGCGCTGGCTGAGCTGCCCCGCTTCCAGTGGCTGGTCTTGACCTCGGCCAACGCCGTGAACGCTTGCTTCGAGCGACTGGACCATCTGGGCTGGGATGCGCGGGCGCTGGCGGGCCTCCAGATCGCCGTGGTGGGCCAGAAAACAGCGCAGGTGCTGCGGGCGGGCGGCCTCAAGCCTGACTTTGTGCCGCCTGATTTTGTGGCCGATTCACTGGTGGCGAATTTCCCCGCGCCTTTATCGGGGCTACGGCTGCTGTTTCCGCGCGTGGAGACCGGCGGGCGAGAAGTTCTGGTGGCCGAATTCAGCCAAGCCGGGGCGCAGGTGGTGGCAGTGCCCGCTTATCAGTCCGGCTGTCCAGCGCGGGCGGCTCCAGAGGCGGTCGCGGCGCTGCAGGCGGGGGAGGTGGATTTCATCACCTTTGCCAGCTCGAAAACCGTGCGCCACTTTGTACAGTTGTTGGCGGCTTATGATTGGCGAGCCTGGCTGGCGACGGTGAAGATTGCCTCAATTGGCCCGCAGACCTCCAAAACCTGTGTGGAACTGCTGGGACGGGTGGACCTAGAGGCCACCGAATATACCCTGGAGGGGCTAGTCCAGACACTACTGGTTGGCTAGTCTGGGGTCATGAACACTGTCCTTGAAACCCTTTCACTCCAGCCCCCAACCGTGGCTCGCCCTAGCCGCGTCATCGGCCTTACGGGGGGCATTGGCACGGGTAAGACCACGGTCTCTGATTACCTGCGCCAGACCTATGCGTTGCCAGTTCTAGATGCTGACCTGCTGGCGCGGGAGGCGGTGCGACCGGGCAGCCCGGTGCTACAGCAAATCGTGGAGCGCTATGGCAGCGGCATTCTGCTCAGCGATGGTCATTTGGACCGACGGCGGCTGGGGGAGCTGATTTTCAGCCGTGCGGCGGAGCGCCTCTGGCTGGAGCAGCAGATTCACCCCTATGTGCGCGATTACTTTGTGCAGGAGCTACAGCGGTTGGCGACTTGCCCGATCGTGGTGTTAGTCATTCCCCTGCTGTTTGAGGCGCGCATGACCGATCTGGTGACAGAAACCTGGGTCGTCGCTTGTCCTGAGCCGTTGCAGATGCAGCGGCTGCTGGCTCGCGACCGCCTAGACGAGGCTCAGATTCGCGCTCGCATTGCCTCGCAAATGCCGCTGGCGGACAAAGTGGCCCACGCGGATGTGGTCCTGACCAACCAGGGGACACTGGCCGAGCTTCAGGTCCAGATCAACCGGGCTTTGGCAACCCTACCGACCTCGGTTGGCTCGTGTCCTTAGGGAGGTTTATGCAGTACTGGTACTTTCATGGCTTCGCCTCGGGGCCAACCTCGCAGAAGGCCGTGTTCTTTCAGCAGCAGATGCAGGCTTTAGGACTAACGCTGCACCTGCCAGACCTGAACTTAGAGGATTTTTCGCAGATCAGCCTCAGCCGTCAGCTGGCGTTTTTGGGGCAGCAGTTGCAGGCGGTTGAAGAGCCCCTAACCCTGATTGGCTCCAGTCTGGGCGGGCTGCTGGCAGCTCTCTATGCAGAGCGCGATCAGCGGGTGGCGCAGCTGGTGCTGTTGGCTCCTGCCTTTGAGTTTGCCCAGCGCTGGCAGACGCGGCTGGGCGCAGCAGCAGTCGCTCAGTGGCGCGAGCAAGGCATTCATGAGGTCTTCCACTACGCCCAGCGCCGCCCGCTGCCGTTGCGCTACGGCTTTCTGGAAGACGCCTTAACGCACACCCAAGCCTCGCCCCAGCGCCCGGTGCCCACGCTAATCATCCACGGGCGACAGGACGCAGTGATCGATTACTCGGTGAGCGTTGCCTACGCTGCGCCGCGCCCCTGGGTAGACCTGAAGCTTATCGAGAGCGACCACGCCCTCACCGACGCGCTGCCCTTGCTGTGGGACCTCAGTGGCCAGTTCCTGGGGTTGACCTCTACAGCTCCTGCGTGAGCCTCCAACCCTCGCAGACCCGGTTCCCAACCTCACTGCCCAGGCCCAGAGCCTCATTCACGAGCCTCCAAGCCTCATTCGCGAGTCCCAGAACCTTGTCCGAAAGTCTCAAAGCCTCATCCACGAGGCTCAAAACCTCACCCGCGAGATTCCGAACCTGATACACGAGCCTCGACACCTCGTGCCTCCGGCTCCAAGACAAATCACACTGACTTAAGCCCAGCAGTACCCCCTTGCGCAAGCAGGGCTGATTCATTCGATAAGGCGACAGAGCAGAGTCAAATCATTGGCCAGCCAGCGCCAGGCTTGCGTCACCGACGCATAGCCCCCGCGGCGCAGCAGGTTGATGACGATACTGCGCACCACTGAGAAGTT
>JANNOU010000144.1:0-16617 GCA_031399305.1 Leptolyngbya sp. SOY_34_metabat_272 | reverse complement strand
TCTTGGCGCTCCAGTAACCGGGTGGCTTGGCGGCCTTGGGTCGGGGACAAAGTCACAACTTTGTCCCCTCATTTCCCATAACTAAACTTTGGAGACTGTGCAGACTATGCGCCAGCCTTGTGTTGCTTATCTCTGGGAGGGTTGCGATTTATGACCCCCTCTCCTGGCAGTTTTGATGACAGCGACTTCAGCATCCTCAAGGTGCTGATTGAACGCTATGGCCTTTCTCGTCTGATTGCTGCGCTCAGTCGCATTTGCTTGTGGCAAGCCGAGCGAGCTGATGTCATGCAACGAGGCCGAGAAGCCGTGAACGAATGGCGCAAAGACGCCAGCCTGTTGACCCGAGTGTTGATTCAGCTCAACCACTAGAAGCCCCCTTCCCCCGACCCCTTCCCCCGAATTCGAGAGAAGGAGAGGCAAATCTGAAACCCCCAAACCTGCCTCCCCTCTCCCAAACTCGGGAGAGGGACCGGGGGTGAGGGCCTCAGTGCAAGATCTGAAGAGAGAGTTCTAAACTAACGCTGTGATCAACCTGCGGCCCCTGTTCAAAGCAGACTATGACTTCCTGCGTCGCTGTCTAGAACAGCGCTTCCAGACCGCCCGCAACCCGCTCAAGAAAGCAGCGGTCGCACTGCGCAGTGCGCTCAAGTTTCCAGAGCGAGGCCGTTTCTGGCTGATCGAGCGCGACAGCGAACCCGTGGGCTACGCCTGGGTGCGGCACAGCTGGCGCGGCACCGAAACGGCGCAACTGACCGATCTCTATGGAATCCGAGACCTCACTGACAGACGCATCGTGACCGCCGAGCTGGTTAGCTACTACCGCAGCCTGGGCAATGCTATCTGGGTCGATGGTAGGCAGCAGCCCCAGCTGTTAAACGCCCAATCTTCATCAAAACTCAGTCCTGGCAACCCAGATCTTCACAGAACAGAACCCTGAGATTATGTGATTTTTATAACTAGCTCGCTTCCAAGCCGCCGCCCTAGCCACGCTCCTTTCGCGGCCTGAGCACCGCCGACTCGGAGCACTCTTTAACCTCGCCTTAGTCCCTGCCCCTAGGCATTGACCTACAGTGTTCTGGGGTATGTCCTACTCTGGTGAAATCGAGATCTGGGAGCGAGAGAATGACCATGAACCCAAGCAACGAGTATCGGCAGCTATCAGCAGTATCCGGTCAACTTCTACAGATCATCGGCATCGTGCTGATCGTGGGGGTTCTCCTGGACTATTTCGTCTTGGCGATTCCTCCCAACTTCCTGGATAAGCAGTGGGAAGTCCGGTACATCGGCGTTTTAGTCGATCGGGGTATTGTGCCGCTGGTCGCCCTGGGATTCTTGCTCCTGGGCTCCTGGCTCCAGCAGGGAACCGGCAAGCGGCCCGGCAAAGCCCTGCAGGACAGCAAATTCTGGGGGCTCTGCCTGTCGGTCCTGTTGGGGTTGATCTTTCTGCTGGCCGCGCCGCTGCACTTCAGCAGCGTGCAGTCGCTCCAGCAGAATGGCTTGGTCGCAGTCCAGAACCGCTCCCGTGCCTATCAGCAACAGATTGAGCAGGGTCTAAACCAGGCCCAGTCCCAGCTCCAGCAGCGCCAACAGCAGGGCGGCAATGCCCCGATCAGCCCTGACCAGCTCAACGACCGAGCCAAGCAGGCCCTGTTCAACGTCCGAACTCAACAGCAGCAGGCCGAGGAAGCATTAAAGACTCAGGCCACCCAGAGCATTCGCATTACGCTCAGCAGCCTGCTGCTAGGCGTCGGTTACAGCGTGATCGGCTGGTCAGGGCTAGTCGGCCTGGGCTATCTGGGCGGCAAACGGTAAAACAGCACAGGATTCGCAGAAGAAGAAGGGAGCGGCGTGTTTTCGGTCTACATTCTGACGCACAACGAAGAGAAAGACATTGCCCGCTGCATCGAGTCCGCCCTGCTCAGCGATGACCTGATTGTGGTCGACTCTTGCAGCAGCGACCGCACCTTGCCCATTGCTCGCAGCTACACCGAGCGCGGTCAGCCGGTGCGAGTGGTCGAGCACCGCTTCGAAAGCCATGGGCGACAGCGCACTTGGATGCTGGAAAACATCCCGCCCAAGCACGAGTGGGTCTACATCCTAGAAGCCGATGAGCGCCTGACTCCAGAGCTATTTGCCGAGTGCTGCGCCGCGATCCAAACGCCCGACTGCGTTGGCTACTACGTGGCCGAACGGGTCATGTTCATGGGCCGCTGGATCCGCCGCAGCACCCAGTATCCGCGTTACCAGTTGCGCCTGTTTCGCCACGGCCAAGTCTGGTTCTCCGACTACGGCCACACCGAGCGCGAAGAAGTCACCGGACCCACCGGCTTCCTGCACCAGAGCTATCCTCACTACACCTGCAGTAAAGGTCTCAACCGCTGGCTCGACAAGCACAACCGCTACTCCAGCGACGAGGCGGCGGAAACCCTCAAGCAGCTCCAGCACGGCTCGGTGAACTGGCAGGCTCTGCTGTGGGGCAGCACCGAGGTCGAGCGTCGCCGGGCGCTGAAAGATCTCTCCCTGCGTCTGCCCTTGCGTCCGCTGCTGCGCTTCTTCTATATGTACTTCGGCCTAGGCGGTTGGCTGGACGGGCGCGCAGGCTTGGCCTGGTGTACGCTCCAGGCATTTTACGAATATCTGATCCTGCTCAAGGTCTGGGAGCTGCAGCATCCCGAAGCGGGGCCAGAGCCAGCTGCCCCTGCCGCCCCTGCCCCAGACCCAGAGGCAGCAACGGAGACCGTTAATGGCTAGCAGCCCTCTGACCGTCGCTATCTTGGGCGTCGGCCGTTGGGGCAGCCACCTGCTGCGCAACTTTCAGCAGCAGCCCAATGCCCAGGTCGTGGCCGTCTGTGACCCAGATCCGAGCCGCTTGGCCCAACTGGCTCGCGCCTGTCAGCTGAGCCCCGCCACGCTGCTGACGGACAATTGGCGTCAGGTCCTCAGTCTGAGTGGCCTACAAGCTGTGGTGATCGCCACCCCTGCTAGCAGCCATTACGAGCTGGCGCGAGCTGCCCTAGCGCAGGACCTGCACATCCTAGTGGAAAAGCCGCTCGCCCTGACCTTGGCCGAGGCGCAAGCACTTTGCCACCTGGCCCAACAGCGCCAGCGGCAGCTGGTGGTCGACCACACCTATTTGTTCAACCCTGCCGTCCAGACCATTGCCCAACAGGTTCAGGCCGGGGCGATCGGCGAGCTGCGCTATGGCTACGCGGCCCGCACCCACCTGGGGCCGGTGCGCCAGGACGTCGATGCCTTATGGGACTTGGCGATTCATGACATCGCGATGTTCAATGCCTGGACCGGTAGCCAGCCCCTGCGGGTTCAGGCGATGGGGCACACCTGGCTGCAGCCGGGGCTCGCTGACTTGGTCTGGGCTCGCCTAACCTATGCCACCGGCTTCGAGGCCACTCTACACTTGTGCTGGTCCAATGCCGACAAACAGCGGCGGAGCACCCTGGTGGGTAGCGGCGGCAGCCTGGTGTTCGACGAACTGCAACCCGAGGCGCTGGTCACGCTGCATCGGGGCCAACTGGAGCCGGTGGCCGGTAAGGTTCTGCTGCGGGATCAAAGCCGCCAAGTCCTGCCAGTCGTGGCCAGTGAACCCCTCGCTAGCGTCTGCGGCCATTTCCTCGACTGCGTGCAGCAGAATCAGGCTTCGGCGCTCTCTTCAGGGTCAGTCGGCGCAGATTTGGTGAGCGTGCTGGTCGCCCTGACGCAATCGCTCCAGACTCAGGGCGCTTGGCAGGAGGTCAGCCCGGGTTAGCGGCGACTTCACAGTTTCTTCAAGCAGACTTCACGCCGCGTCTACGCGAAATCCGGGATAAAGAAAGTGAAAGATTGTTTGTCCTGCTCACTCTCGGCACCCCCAGGCAATGGCCATCCCCTTTGTCGATCTCAGGCCCCAGCATCAGCAGTGCAAAGCTGAAATCGAGCAGGCCATCCAGACAGTTTTAGAGCGCGGCGATTTCGTTCTAGGCCAGGCGCTCAGCCAGTTTGAAGCGGCCTTTGCCCAGGCGTGCAGCTCGTCCAGCCTCGGCGCGGAAGCTGGGCCGCTCGAAGCGTCGCCTGAGCTGTACGGCGTTGGGGTTGGCTGCGGCACCGATGCGATCGCGCTCGGCCTCCAGGCTTGCGGCATCGGTCAGGGCGATGAAGTAATCCTACCGGCCAACACCTTTGTCGCCACCCTGCTCGGCGTTTTGCGTGCAGGTGCAACCCCCGTGCTGGTAGATTGCGACCTGCAAACCGCCCTGATCGATTTAGAAGCTGCCGAGGCTGCGATCACGCCGCGCACGCGGGCCATTGTGCCGGTCCACCTCTATGGCCAAATGGTTTCGCCGCAGCGGTTGCGGGCAATCGCCGCCGCCTACGGGCTGTTGATTTTTGAAGACGCGGCGCAGGCGCACCTGGCGGAGCGCGAGGGCTTTCGCGCTGGATCGGTCGGCACCGCAGCCGCCTTCAGCTTCTATCCCAGCAAGAACCTGGGAGCGCTCGGCGACGGCGGCATGGTGGTAACCCGCGACTCGCAAGTTGCTGAGCGGCTGCGCCGCCTGCGCAACTACGGGGCTCCCCGGAAGTACTACCACACGGAGCTGGGCACCAATAGCCGCCTCGACAGTTTGCAGGCAGCCGTGTTGCTGGCAAAACTGCCCCATCTGAGCGGCTGGAACCAGCAGCGCTACGCTTTAGCCTGTCTCTATGACACGCTCCTGAGGCCCTTAGTTGGGGCAGGTCTGCAGCCCATGCTCAATCAGAGCGGCGCGGGCCACGTCTACCATCTCTACGTCTTACGCCTGCGGCCTGAGGCTGAGCGCTCGCTCACGCCTATCGCAACCCTGGGGCGCGACGAACTCAGCGCTCACCTGATGAGCAGCAGTCAGATCCAGACTGGCAGCCATTACCCCATCCCCTGCCACCTTCAACCCGCCTTCGCTGACCTCGGCTACCGCGAGGGCCAGTTCCCCTGCGCTGAGGCGCTGTGCCAACAGATTCTGTCCCTGCCCCTGTACCCCGGTCTGCAAACCGAGCAAGTCCAGCAGGTCGTCACGGCCCTAGCCGAGGCGGTGGTGGCACCCACCCACCGAACCACGGGAGCCTATCGATGAGCCAACCAACTTCGCTGTCAAAGCCTTTCGGGCCCTTCTCCTTCGACCTGCTGCTGCTGGGTCTGGTCACTATTCTGTACGGACCGTTGCTGTTTCATTGGTACGACGGCTGGCTGAACAAGGGTGACTTGGAGCATCAGTACTTCAGCCACGGACTGATTGGACTGCCCTTTGCCGCTTACATTGCCTGGGAACAACGGCAGCGCTGGATACAGTTGCCTGAGCCCGAGCGTCTAGGCGGCATGAGGCTGCTGGGCTTGGGGTTGCTGGGCTTAGCAGTCGTCTTCTACTTGGGCGGCATCCCGGAGAGCGTCAATCTCTCGCTGCCGGTGTTGCTGGCGGGCCTGTGTCTGTGGCTTAGGGGCGGGGCGGGCCTGAAATTACAGGCGTTCCCGCTGCTGTTGGTCTTGTTCGCCACACCAACGCCCGTTCCCTACCTGATGGAACCCTACATCCTGCCGCTGCAAAGCTTTATCGCCAGCTGTGCGGGTTATCTGCTGCTGCATCTGGGCTTGGATGTGACCGTTTCCGGCATTTACCTCTACATGGCAGGGCGCACGGTCGAAGTCGCCCCCCACTGCGCCGGCCTCAAGATGCTATTCACCAGCCTCTATATCGGGCTGATGCTGCTGTATTGGTATCAGGCTTGGCCCAGTCCGAGCCGCTGGTTTCTCTATCTGGCGAGCGCGGGGCTGCTGAGCGTCGTCGCCAACATTTTGCGCAACACCCTGCTCACTTTTTTTCACGGGACAGGCCGCGAAAGCGCCTTCCGCTGGCTGCATGAAGGCTGGGGAGGAGACGTATACTCAGCGTTGATGCTGGGTCTGTTGATCTTGATCATCAATGGGTACGAGCGATGGTTCCCCTTGCGCAGCGCATCTCCCAACCCTCAAAGCTAGTGGTTCTAGCCCTGCTGCTGGCCGTCTGTTTGCTGGGCGCGTTACCCGCCTACTGGAGTGGGCATTGGCCCTGGCAGGATGCCGCCCAAGCCGCCCAGTTGGCCAAGCTGCGCGAACTCTCCAGCAAAGGGCTGGCGGTGCCAGGCTGGCAAACCCTGAACTTGCAACAGGCGGAGATCAGCGGTCAGAAAGGCTGGGCTGTGCAAGCACTCTCAGCCAGTGGATCAGCGAGCGCGTCCAGCCCGGCCACGCTGGCCCTGGATGGACCCAAGGCAGGACAGACAGCCACCCTCTTGCTGTTGCCCCAACGCAGCGCCGACAAAAAACCTCAGGTCGAGTGGCTCAACATCGACGGTAACCAGCGCTGGACAGCAGACCAGCTCAGCCATCGCTCGCTCGGTACCCTGGCACTCCAGGCTCGTTTTTTCCGAGGCTGGACGCCGCAGGGCACCAACGCTGTTTTGCAGTGGTACACCTGGCCGGGCGGTGGCGATGCCCAGCCCTCTGCCTGGTTTTTCGCCGATCTACGTGCCCGCCTGAGCGGGCACCGACAGCCCTGGGTCGCCGTCTGTATCGTCGTACCCACAGATTCTCTGGGGTTGGGGGACATTGAGACCGCTTGGCCTGAGGTGGCCCGCTTGGGCGAAGCGGTTCAGCAGATCCTGGCTCGCCAGTACTTTGCGTCCGCTGTCCACTGAGGTTGTCGCCAAACCGACGGCTGCCACAGACGATACTGATGGCAGTTGCCAAGCGCACCGCTTCAATGGCAAGGGAGATCAGTAGTTACAAAAGTAGCCTGAAATAAGCAGGCAACGGCGAAAGACGGAGTTAGGACTTGCCAGCCGTTTAGGCCGCAACCCAACCATCACCCAACCGTGCTCGTGGGGGTCGCCTTAGAGCAAGCTTCTGGATCCAGCCACACCAACCCTGTGAGAGAGTCAATGAAGAAATCAGTGCTGCTCGCCCTGTCCTCATCCTTGGCCTGGACTACCTTGGCCTTGAGCCCGGCTCGGCCAGCGCTGGCCCAAACCGGACCCATGCCTGCGCCAGTGGTGGCGCCTCCTAGTGCCACCACTGGCGGCAGCGGCAGCGGCCCCTTCGAGTTGGATATTGGCGTGCGGCAAGATCGCTACCGTCTGGGTCCAGGAGATACGATCAATGTGATTGTGCCCCGCTTCCCGGACCTGAACTTTGGCGCACCCCTAGACCCTGACGGCAACATTACGGTGCCGATTGTCGGTCCTGTGACGCTCAGCGGTCTGACCCTGCCAGAGGCGGCCCAACGCCTGCAACTTGCACTCAATCGCTACGTCATTGATCCGGAGGTTACCGTCAGCCTCACAGGACAGCGACCGGTTGGCGTGACGATCATTGGTGAGGTGAGAAAACCGGGCTTGTACCAGACTCAGGTGGGCAGTGACAGTGTCAATCGAGGTCCCGCGCTCCTGATTAACCAGGCGGGCGGCAGCACAACCTATGCGGATCTACGCAATGTTCGGGTGCGCCGCACCCTAGCCAACGGCGAAGTTATCGAGCGCCAGGTGGATTTGTTCTCCGCGCTCAACACTGGCTCGCCTCTGCCCAACGTCCGCCTAGAAGATGGCGATACGATTGTGGTGCCTCGGCTGGATCCGAGCGATCGCACCTACAACCAGCAGCTAGTCGCCCGCTCCAACCTATCGACTCCCACGATCACGATTCGCGTACTCAACTATGCAGGCGGCGGTATCGGGGCCACCGGCACAGTGAACAGTGTGCAGTTGCCCAATGGCAGCACCTTCAGCGACGCGCTGACCACAGTGAGCCCTAGTCTGGACTCCGCTCGGCTCAGCCGAGTGGGTCTGGTACGCTTTGACCCGCAGCAGGGAAAGCCCATTCTCACCCAGTTGAACGCCAAGGACGTCATTCGCGGCAATCCGGGGGATGATGTTCCCCTCCAGGACTATGACTTGATTATTATTAACCGCAATCTCCTGGCTCGGATTAGCTACGTTCTCACCACTCTCACCCGCCCCTTCCGCGACGTGATCGACTTCTCTAATTTCGTCACTAATGCTGGCGATCTGCTGGGAGGTGGCGGTGGTGATTAATCTTCAGCAGGTCGTCCTTGATTGCGTCAGCCCAGGCAGAGCTGAACTCTGTGCACTCTCTCCAGCCAGAGACTACCATGCAGGTTAAAACTGAACTTCGGGTCTAGCTGCTCTCCATCCTCCTTCTCTCCTATCCATTCGAGAACGCTAAGGAACTTTCAGGTATGGCTTCTCCGCTCACGCGCTATCTCCGCGCTTTCAACCGACACAAGTGGGTCGGATTGACTAGTTTTCTTGTCGTTGTTGGGATCACCGTCTTTAACGCCGCGACCAGCAAGAGTGAGCCCCAATACCTTGTGTCTGGGACGTTGTCTTACGCAGGGCCGCTGGTCGGATTCTCGGAGACAACAGCGCAGGCCCAGGAGTTGAATCTCAACGCACTGCGCTCTGACGATGTGGTCCAAAATGCGCTCAGTCGAGTCGCGCAGACGGAGAAATTCCAGGAGCTGCCCCCGCCTGGTCAGGTCAAGGCCAAGTTTAACGTTGAGCAGGATGACGCAACGGGCCTGATCACGGTGACCTACACCGACACTGACCCCACGCGGGCTGTCGAAATCACCAAGGCGTTCATGGATGCCTTTATCGAAAAGAGCCGGGCGATCAACTCTGGCAATGTCAACGCGATCATCGAGTTTATTAGCAACCGCCTGCCCGCGATTGAGCAGGAGTTGCGCGCTGCCGAGCAGCAGCTGGAGACCTACGACAAGCGAGAAGGGCCAGTGCTATTACAGGCCCAGACGAACTCGGTGATCACCGGCATCAACACGGCGGAAGATCAGCAGCGCCAGCTGCGCCTAGCCTTGCGCACCGCCCAGACGCGGATTGCCAGCCTACAGAGACGTCTGGGCCTGACGCCGGAAGAAGCCTATGCCGCCTCAGCGCTCAGTGCCGACCCGGTGATCGCCGATCTGCGCAATCGGCTCTACACCATCGAGAGTCAGCTAATCACAGCAGAGAAAGATCTACGCCCAGAGCACCCCACGATGATCAGCCTGCGCAAGCAGAAGCAGGTCACGGAGGAACTCTTACAAAAGCGGGCAGCCGAAGTGATCGGTGGGGATCGGGTCGCCGCACCGCTGCCTGTAGGCCGGATCCGTCAGAGCAGCAGTCTCGACCCCGCCCGTCAGCAGTTGGCAACCGATCTGGTGGCGGCGCAGACCGAGCGGGATGTGATCCAGCAGCAAATTGTCACCTCCTCACAGTCGGAGCAGGAGCTGCGCCGAGCCTTCGTCACCATCCCGAACAAGCAGCTGGAGCGCGACCGCCTGCAGCAGCTGGTGACCCTTAAGCGGGCGGTCTACGACCGGATGCAGGCCAAGCTGCTGGATGCCCGTCTGGCCGAGAGCGAAGTCACCAGCAATATGACGCCGGTCACCTGGCCCCAGGAACCTGAGGCCCAACCGCCACCAAACCAGGCCGCCACCATTGCACTGGGCGTCGTAGCGGGCCTGTTGCTGGGCACCGGCGCGGTGCTACTACTGGATTCGATGGACGGCACTTTGCACAGCCTCGAAGATCTGCGCGAGCTGCTGCGCCGGCGCGATGTGCCGATTTTGGGCGTATTGCCGGTGGTCGAGGCGGGCTCGGGCGATGGCTTCATCAGCCAGGTGCCGGTGCTGCTGGATCCCAATTCGCCGTTTGGCGAACCCTACGAGCGCCTGCGCAGTAACCTGCGCTTTGTCGGTGGGCGCACGCTCAAGACGGTGACCATCACCAGCGCCCTCAAGGGCGAGGGCAAGACGCTGACCGCCTTTAACCTGGCAATCGCCTCGGCGCGGGCGGGCAAGCGCACGCTGCTCATCGAGGCCGACCTGCGCAGCCGCTCGATGGCCCCGCTGCTGCAGGTGACTCCCGACGTGACAGCGGCAGCAGACCCCATCCGTTACTACAGCCGTCCCACCGACTGTATCCGGCTGGTGCCGGAGATCGAGAACCTCTACATCCTGCCCAGTCCAGGGCCGCAGCCGCGCTCTGCGGCGATCTTGGAGTCGAGCGAGCTCAAGCGGCTGCTGGAAGAGGCGCGCGGGCGCTTTGACTTTGTGGTGCTGGACACGCCGCCCCTGCGCAGCTGCAACGACGCCAAGCTGGTCGTGGCCCAGACGGACGGTATGATCCTGGTCACCCGGCCCGGTTACACCGAGGACGAGCCGCTCTCGGAGACAGTCAACGACCTCCTGGACGCGGAGGTCCAACTGCTGGGCGCGGTCATCAACGGTGCGGACGCGCCGAACTTGCTGATGGACCAGGCGGAAGACGACCTCGGCGAGCCCGAGTACGCCTCATCCCGCAGCTCGGTTTGAGGAAGTTGGCTGCAACAACTGCCGGGGTGCACAGCTGTGCACCCCGGCAGTTGTTTTCCAAGCCAAACGAGATTGGTTGGTTCCGCTTCGTCTACTCGGCGAGCTCAGCTACAGAGCGCGAGTATTCGGCGATCGAGGGATAGGCTTGGCCGTTGTAGAACTGGGGCGTGACGTCCTGCCACAGGCTACCCTCGCCGCTGTACCACTTGGCGGCGGTGAAGCGTTTGGCGAGTTGGGGGTCGCCGGTCTCAGCCAGGCCCTCTTCGTAGTACTGGGCGAGCTTGCAGGCCACGATTTGGTCTTGGAGTTCGGGGCTCGCGAGGAATTCGTCGCTCGACAGCGCGTAGCCCAAGGTTTCTTGGGACCATTCCAGGACATTTTCAGGCAGCACTTGCCAGCGCCCGAGCGTGCCAGAATCGGGGTTGACGGCCTGGTAGTCGTGGCCGCTCTCTAGCTCGGAGATCGCGGTTTTTAGTGCTCCGATTTCGCCTTCAGCGTCGGGTTGCAGGTCGCAAGCCAGTGTGGGTGCAGCAGTGAGCATCCACCCCACGGTCGCGATGCCAATTCCGCCCCAGAGGCCGTGGGTTTTGAGCCCCCATTGTTTCACGTTAGTCTCCTTGCTGCGCAATGCTGCGGTTTCGGTTCGTTCCACAGCCTAGCCCTAGCAAATTGCAATGGGAATAGGGCACACGCCCCTGTTTTGAAAGGGGTCAGACCCCTTCTTGAACTTCGATGGTGCGTTCGATTTGTTTCAAGGTTCGTCTCAACGCATTCAGATCTTTGTTTTTGCGCAGAGTGATGCCAGCCTCGAATAGGATGTCCACGATTTCATCGTGATTAACGGGGCGTCTTCGAGGTCCGTAGTTTAAAAACAGGTGTTTCGCAAACCTGGAGAGCCAGTAAAGGCTATAGGACAAAATCAGCGGGGCCAAGATAATCGCTAGATATCGGAGATAGCCAGCCAGTGAGAGGTTGATTTTGTAATAGACAAAACTGGTAAAAGCAATGACCGCAAAAAAATTCACCCGTCGGTCGAGCGGTGAGACCATATTTAGCAAGAACAAAAACACGAAGCTGATCAACAACAGCAGCGAAGCGTCAACGCCGATGTAGGTGAAGACCGAGCCGAGGCTGGCGAAAATCTGTCTCACCTGCGCCAGCAGCAGCTCCAGGTTTTCGAGGTTGCGATTCAACTGCTCGAACATGTGCGCCTCCCTTGGGCAAAAGCTCCTGCGTTCAGTTGAGGTCGACCAGCGGTGCGGCGTCAGCCCCCGGCCTGGTCTGCGAGCCAGGCACGATCAGGCGCGGGCGCAAGGCCAGGTAGAGCGCAGGACCCAGTAAGGGAATCAACGCCACGGCCCAGAAAATCAGCCGGTTGTCCAGACCGCGCCGGGCCATGTCGTCGCCCAGCAGAGCCGGAAACAGCAGCGAGAGCAGACAGAAGTCCAGGCTCATGACCTGGATGAAGCGGCGGGTTTGCCACTGCTGGGCGAAGTCGCTCCAGTCCCCCTGGCTCAGGCCGTAGACCAGCAGCCCCAGGCTGACCAAGCAGAGCAGTAACCCCAGCCAGCGCGAGTCCTGCAGCTTCAGCCACCCGGTCTTGGGGCCTTGAAAGTCGCGATTAGGCTGCCGCAGGGCTAGGTAGGGCAGCAGCGCAAACGCGCCGACCAAGAACGAGCCCAGGACAAAGGGCCAGGCCGGGATCTTCTGCATGCGGCCATCGATCAATAGCAAGCCAGCGTAAATCGCGGGCCAGACGCCCATCAAATTGAACAGGGCCACCACCGCCGGGTTGATGCCCGCCCACTGGCCGCTGGACAGTCGCAGAATCAGGTCCAGGGTCTGTTCGGGCTGGTCGGGGGGAGCTAGAAGAAAGGCATAGGCCACAAATCCTAGCCAGAGCAAGCCAAAGGCAATTCGTCTGTTCATGAGGTCGAGTCCTGAACCGGATTCATCCCTGATTAAACCTCTGATTGCTGCTGCTGCTGCTTGTGGATGCCTACCCCAGTTTTAACGGCATTCCTGACTCAACACCAGACGTCCATCGGCTAGTTGATACAGGCCATCAGGCTCTACAATCGGGTCGCCAATCTTCCAGGCAGAGGCGGGTTCGCGGCTGGTCGCAGGCTCGGAGATCGGACGCACGCCGACCGTTGAGTAGCGCAACGTGTTGGCATCGCCAGGGCGCGTGGGCAAACCGCCTGGACCGGTGATCGTGAAGCTGCCCCCCTGGCGGCTACCGCGAGCGATGCAGCTATTGGCAACTAGGGCATTGGGGTCAATCAGGTTCTGCGACAACTCGGCCAGGCTGTTCTGGATGAAGCTGACGTCGGGTAGGGTGATGGTGCCAGAGCTGAGCTGACCAGTGGCGTTGATGTCGACTCGGTCGTTGCCATCCAGGGTGCGCGGGTCGGTACCGCGAGGGGCGGGTTGGAAGCGGAAGCCGAAGAAGACGGGGGTGTCGAGGGTGACGTTGCCGCCGTTGCCATCCAGTGAGAAAGCCAGGATGTCACTGTCCTCAAAAGCCAGGATGGAGTCGGCTTTCAGGGTGATGTTGCCACCGCCCCCTGTGCCACTGGCGACAAAAGTTGTGATGTCACTGTTGCCTTGGAGGCGAATATCTCCAGTCGTAATGTTGATAGCTCCCCCTGATGACTGAGTGGCGGTCGTGGAGATATTTCCGTTATTGGCTTGTAATCTATCGCGGACGCTAATGAAGATATTACCTGCATTGCCAAATCTATTATCTGCGCTGATTTGACTTGTGCCGCTGCGACTGCTGATACTGCCGCCAGTTAGCGATAGAGAGTTAGCTTGTATTCGCATATCCCCGCCTCTTCCTAGACCGAGCGTATCTGCCGATAATTCTGCTCCATCTCGGACGATCAATTGTCCAGCGTTGATGGTTAAATCTCCAGCATCTCTGAGACTTGCTGCTTGAGTAGATATGTTACTAGCAAGCGTAAACATTCCAAGTCCAAATTGATCGCTGAAGGCAGTACCGCTTCCACTCACCTCTACAATATCGGCAGTAACATTCAAATCTCCTCCTCGCCCCCTACCTATAGAAGAAGTAGATACTGTTGCTCCAGCTCGAATAGTTAATAGCCCCGTTCGAATTGTCAAGCTACCAGCATCCCCAGAAGAAAGGACGGAGAAACTGACCAAGCCACTATTAACTCCGCTCACTTCCACGAAGTCAGAGGCAGTAACATCTAAGATTCCTCCTTGTCCTCTATCGAGGATTCTGAAATTATCATTATTGCCTGAAGTACTAGTAGAAACCTCCGCGCCATCTCGAATAATTAATTTCCCAGTCCGAATTGTTAAATTCCCTGCGTCTCCAACACCTGTTGTTTTCGCAGTCAAAAGGCTAGGGGTACCGTCTGCACCAGATCCAATTACTTCAACAGATTCTGAGGAGTTTATAATCAAATCCCCAGCCCTCCCAGAAGCCTGCTCAACTAACCCTGAGGTGATAGTTGAAACTACAGCACCATCACGGATGGTTAGCCGTCCAGTGTTGATCATCAGATTCCCTCCAGATGCTGGAAATATGCCAAAGGGCAATTCCAGGAACACGCCAGTTTCAGTGACTAAGCTACTGCGAAATTCATCGTCGGCTGAGGTGCCAAGGACTTCCACTTCTGAGGCATTCACCGTCAAATTCCCACCTCGTCCCTTACCGAGGAAAGCAGCAGTAGAGGCTGATACTGTTCCCCCGTCCCTGATGCTCAGCAGTCTCGTAGTAATAGTTAGGTTGCCAGCATCTGCAGCGCCGTAAGTCCCAGTGAATAAGCCACTCGGTCCGCCATCACCATCTGTGCCAATGATCTCTATAGAATCCAAAGCATTTACGGTTAAGGTTCCCCCTCGCCCCTTACCAAAGGTGCCCGCTTGTATTTGGGCGCCATCCTGAACTATTAGGTGGTTAGTTTCAATCAACAAGTCTCCACCTGAGCCTGTAGCTTCTTCTGTAACCTGAGTAGCTAGCTTGCTAGGTTGCTCGCCATCTGACGTAGTTCCTACAACCTGAACAAAATCGGGAGCATGAACAGTCAGATTCCCAGCATTGCCTGAACTAAAGGTAGAAGTGAGCAATTGACCGCCATCTCTGAGAGTTACCCTATTGGCTTCAACAGTCAAGTCTCCTGCATTGCCTACACCGTCCGTGCCCGTAAGAACTAGCCCCAGGACATCTCCGGAAACTGTCAGCTCCCCAGTTCTAATGGTGATGTTTCCACCCTTTCCTGTAGCTCCTGGCAGGACAACAGTTCCGATTGCCGAGTCATCAATAATAAGAGCGTCGGTTGTTTGGATGAAAATACCTTCTCCATCTCTTGCACCTAATGTAGTGGCAGAAATTCCTGAAAAACTCTCCATGAGCAGTTGAGCCCCCCGGATTTGGATGCTTCCACCTCCCTCACCACTCACATCTACGGACGAAGATTCAGATAGTCGAATGCTCCCGAAATTCTGAATGCCATCGTATCCCAAAGTCAATCCTCTATTCCCTAAATTTAGATTGACCAAACCTGCTGAAGCTACACTACCTAGCTCAATCCTTCCTTCCGGTGCCGTGAGATTTCCGCCCTCCAGAACCAGATCACCACCTACGAGTACTAGACTCTTATCATTGAGCACCTGAAGTCCACTGATAAATTCAGGCGCATTAATAGAAAAACCTAGTAGCTCACCAGTTACTGTCTGTGTCGCGCTAGAACGATTGAGAATGGTTGACTGAGAAAGTGCATTGAAAAAGAGTGCCGAAGGGTTAACTGCCAACAGATTGCTGGTCGTTGGTTCAGAGGCGCTGAACAGCCCGCTGTTACCTAGTTGGATGGCATTGGCAGTCGTCGCCACAAATGAGCCAGCAACATCTAAACTGGCGTTTGGTCCAAAGATAATTCCATTGGGGTTAATCAAAAACAGATTGGGGCTGGATGTAATACTAGTAGCATTCAAGGTTCCAAGTGTACCTAGAATCTCAGAGCGATTACGGCCAGTAACCCGAGCCAGGATGTTTTGGATGTCATTACTAGGATTACGAAAATAAGCACCTCGCCGCTCAGCAACATTAAACTCTTTGAAGCTATGAAAGAGATTTGGGCCTCGGATTGCTCCCCCATCAATCACATCAACTGGAAGACCGGCAGCATCAAGAGGTACAACACCGGACCTCTCAGCCCCTAGTGTGCCATCAGGCACGATATTGCTTTGAGCCAAGGCGCGAGAGCTAGAGGCAAGGAGCACTCCACTCACCGCTACCGAGCCAGCCAGCCCCAACCATGCAGCCCGAAACAGCCAATTTTGAGCAATCACAGGACTTCTCTCCTGAAGCAAGTAGGTGCTCTGTCGAGCTAGAGCCAACAGCTAACATGAATTATGATTGAGCCGAAACTAGGTGCGGAACTGTTCCAAGAAGGATTAATAATAATTAACTAGATCATGAACTAAACACAAGCGTGAATCAGGCCGCAGCTTGCACCCTGCCCGGTGCTCGGCTGTTCCCCCTGAGAGCCTCAGCTGCGGAGTTGTGAACTCGGACCATGGGCTTCGGAGCGGCAAGTTCCAGGCTCGACGGTCGAAATTCCGAGATACAAGGACCAAGTTGCTCGACCAGAACTCGGATTCTCGGGCTCAAGGGGGCAAGGTCGAGGCTTCGAGCGGCAAAATTTCGGCTCAGAGCCTCAGGTTCGGCGTTCTGAGGGTCAACTGTGGAGCTCTGAGGTCGGGAGCTGGAGTTCTGAGGGCAAAACGGCGCACTCAACCCTCTGAATGATTGTGTGTGCCTGCCTGAGTTTCAACGGCACGTCTGACTCAAGACCAGTTTCCCGTCGGCCAGGTGGTACACACCATCTGGCTCCACAATCGGGTCACCGATCTTCCAGGCAGAGGCGGGTTCGCGGCTGGTCGCAGGCTCGGAGATGGGACGCACGCCGACCGTGGGATAGCGCAGCGTGTTGGCATCGCCGGGGCGTACGGGCAAGCCACCTGGACCGGTGATTGTGAAGCTGCCTCCCTGCCGACTGCCGCGAGCGATGCAGCTGTTGGCAACTAGGGCATTAGTGTCAATCAGGCTCTGTGACAGTTCGGCCAGGCTGTTCTGGATGAAGCTGACGTCGGGCAGGGTGATGGTGCCAGAGCTGAGCTGACCAGTGGCGTTGATGTCGACTCGGTCGTTGCCATCCAGGGTGCGCGGGTCGGTACCGCGAGGGGCGGGTTG
>JANNOU010000092.1:0-39157 GCA_031399305.1 Leptolyngbya sp. SOY_34_metabat_272 | reverse complement strand
AGGCTGATGTACGAGAGTTGGGACTTCAACCATGAGCTGCTGAGCTGACTTTCGCCGAAGATTGACTCAACTGGCGAAATCGGAAAACTAGATTAAGATTAGTTGCGCGGGCTCGGGAGTTGAAATCAGGCCGTGGTTGGCGCACCAACGGGCAGAGCAAAAAAGAAATGGTCGCTGGGAACGACGCTAGCGACCAAGATGTTTGCTGGCGGCCTGAGCGTTCTTGCTCTCATGTTGGCCAGCGGTGTGATCAGCCAGCAAATGCTGATTGCCGAGCTGCACGACCAGCGGCGCTTCTACCGCAGCCATCAAGACCTGCGTCAAGCGCTCGATCAGATTTTTCAAGGGATGCTGAACCAGCAAACGGGCTACCGTGGCTACGCCCTCTCGTCTGATCCGGCTTTCTTGGCTCCCTACCAAGAAGGCCGCAAGCAGTACGCAGCAGGCCTCGCCGAAAGCCGCCGTCTAGCTAGCGTCGCTGCAAGCGATTCCGCCTCACTGCTAGCCGCGCTCAGCGAAGTCGAGCGAGAGGCAGAGCAATGGCAAACCAACATCGCCCAGGCACTGGTCAGTGAAGTCCGTCTGGGCAACCGTCAGGCAGCGCTCAGCCCAGTGACAGCGGCAGAGCGCAGAGCGCCCTCTGCGCGCTTTGATCGTTTTCGCCAAGCCCACGCCCAGGCCATCCGCCTCAGCGCCCAGAGCCTAGCCAACTCTGAGGTGACAGTCCAGGCGGAGCATCAGCGCCTGCAGCTGCTGACAGGCTTGGTTTGGGGGGGTGGCATTCTGCTGGCGAGTGGTCTGGGCGCACTGCTGATCGACAGCTTGCGCCGCCCGCTGCGCGAACTGGAGCATACAGCCCGCGCTGTCGCGGCAGGTAACCTCTCAGTCCGGGCGCAGATCTACCGGGAAGACGAGTTCGGCGAATTCAGCCGCCAGTTTAACGCCATGCTCAGCCAGCTAGAAAATCAGCGGGCCGAGCTAGCCGAGCGCGACGTCCAGGCGATTGTGCAGGCAGTCGGCGAGATTTTGATCGCTGAGCAGGATCTTGAGCCCTTGCTCACCCGTGTGTTGCAATCGGTCTGCGAGCATACTAACCGTCGTGCCGGGGCAATGTATCTCTGGTCCAGCGCCACTCAGCAGCTGCAATTACGCTCCTCGCATGGGCTGAAATCCGAGATCTTGCAGCAGGTTTACGCGGCCGGGGAAGGCTTGGCGGGCAGCGCGCTGACCCAGGCCCGCTTCCTAGAGGGGGTAGAAGCCGCTGCTCTCACTTACCCCACCCTGGATGGAGCCGTCGCCCTGCGCTATCAGGCCGCCTGGCCCCTACGCATCGGCAGCCGTTTGATCGGCGTCTTGCTAGTGGCGGGGCTGGTGCCGCTGAGCCGACGCGATCGCAACGTGCTCAACGCGCTCACCGACCGTCTGGCCATTGCCATCGACAACGCCCTAGGCTTTGAGACCATCCAGCAGCAGCAACAGGAACTGCAGGTGCGAGAGCGAGAGCTCGCCGCCCAAAACGAAGAACTCGAGGCCCAGCGCTCCGAGCTGGAGTTCGTCAACGCCGAAGTTGAAGCCCAGCGTCAGCGCCTAGAGCGCTTGAACCAGGAACTGCTGGCCTCCGACCGCCATAAGGACGAATTCCTGGCCAACATGAGCCACGAATTGCGCACGCCCTTAAACGCGATCATCGGTTTCTCCCAGCTGTTGCTGCGTCGGGAAGACGTGCGCAGTCTGCCTCAGGTGAGCGACCAGCTAGAGCGCATCCTGCGCAATGGCCGTCAGCAACTGCGCCTGGTTAACGACATCCTGGACCTAGCCCGGATTCGGGCCGGCCAAGTGGAGCTGCACGCCGAACCCGTGAACTTGCGCGAGTTGACCGAACAGACGCTCAGCGGCCTCAGCCCCCTGGCCCACGAACGCGGCTTGAGCATTCATTTGGAGACTGTCGACCCCCTGCCCGACTTGGTGACCGACCCCGAGCGCCTACGCCAGATCCTGACCAACCTGATCTCTAATGCGATCAAATACACCGATCAGGGCCGGATCACAGTGTATCTAGGCAGCAGTGGTCTGGCGCTCGACCAGATTGAGATCGCTGTCTGTGACACGGGCGTCGGCATCTCGGCTGATCAGCAGTCCCTGATTTTCGAAGCCTTCCGGCGTCTGAACCAGCACCCCGGCCAGCGAGGCGGTGGCAGCGGCCTGGGGCTCGCGATCACTAGCCGCCTGGTGCAACAGATGGGCGGACAAATCCGGCTAGAGAGTGCCCCCGGCGAGGGCTCTACCTTTCGCGTCATTCTGCCCCGCCGCCCACCGACCTGGGAAGATGCGACCGCGCCCCTGGCCGAGGGTTCTGTTCCCCTGCCGGTGCCGGCTGCGCCCCTGTCGACGCCAGACTGCCCGCGCACGATCCTGCTGATCGAGCACAACCTGGCAGTGTGCTCCGCTGTCACCCGCCGTTTGATCGGGCAGCCCTACCGTCTGCTGAGCGCCCAGGATGGCCCGTCCGGCGTAGAGCTGGCGCGACGAGAGCGCCCCGATCTGATCCTGTTAGAGGTGGCGCTGCCAGACAGCCAGTTCTGGCAGGTGCTGTTCGAGCTCAAGTGTCACCCTTATACCGCCGATATCCCGCTAGTCCTACAAGGCTTTTCAGGCGAGCGGGGCCTGATCGTGCCGCTGGGGCTATCTGCCTATCTGAGCAAGCCGGTCGGCAGCGAAAGTCTGCTCCAAGTCCTGAAACGGCAGGGGCTTTCCCCCCAGCAGGGCAGCGAAGTGCTGGTCGTGGACGACGATCCGGACGTGCGCCAGTGGTTGGTGGAGCTGCTCTTAACCGAGGGCTACCAGGTGCGGACTGCCAACAACGGCGAGGCCGCCCTAGCGCAGTTGGAGGAAGCCCTGCCGCGCCTAGTCATCCTGGATCTGATGATGCCTAGGCTGGACGGCCTAGAAGTGCTGCGATGCCTGCGCAACCTGCCGGGGGCAGACCGCGAAACCGTGCCGGTGGTCATCCTCAGCGCTCTGGAGCCCGATGCCGCCCAGCGCCGCCGCCTGGAGCAAGAGACCGAGCTCATCCTGCGCAAGGGCGACCTCAGCCCAGAGGCGCTGTTCGAGCAGCTAGAGCAAATCCTCGATAAATCCTGGCCCAACGCTTGCTGAGCCCAGACGCATGAAGCCAAGCCCAACGGCGATAGGATGATAAACAGTGGTCGTCACGCGCAGCAAACCCGATGTCCTCTTTGTTCAGCGCCCTCCGGTCTGACTTCACCGCGATTTTTGAACGCGATCCGGCTGCTCGCAACTGGCTAGAGGTCCTGCTCTGTTACCCAGGCTTGCAGGCCTTGACGATGCATCGACTGGCCCACTGGCTCTGCAGGCGTGAGGTGCCGCTCCTGCCTCGCCTGATCTCCCATTTGGCCCGCTTTTTGACCGGCATCGAAATTCACCCTGGTGCCACAATTGGCACCAGGGTGGTGATCGACCATGGCATGGGTGTGGTGATCGGTGAGACCGCAATCGTCGGCAACGGTGCCCTGATCTATCAGGGCGTGACCCTGGGCGGCACTGGCAAAGAGACCGGCAAGCGACACCCCACCCTAGGCGAAAACGTCGTGGTCGGCGCGGGAGCCAAAGTGCTCGGCAACATCGAGATCGGCAACAATGCCCGCATCGGGGCAGGCTCTGTGGTGCTGCGCAGCGTGCCGTCTGATTGCACTGTGGTCGGCGTGCCAGGGCGCGTGGTCTACCGGGCGGGCGATCGTGTAGACCCGCTGGAGCATGGCCGCATCCCCGATCCTGAAGCCGATGTGATCCGGGTGTTGGTTGACCGCATCGAACGCCTGGAAAATCAGGTGCGCGACCTGCACGCTCAACGCGGCGACACGGTTGTGTCAGTGGGCACTGCGGCCCGTTGCCGCCTGGAGGAAAAAGCGCTCGAGGAGTTCCTGGGTGGCTCCGGAATCTGAGCGGGACAACCAGTGAAACCGGAGGTCTGCCTGTGACAAAAATCACAAGCTCTTCGTGATGGCAGTTGCATAGGTAACCAGCTCCACCTCTCATGATCGAAATCATCGATTCTGACTGGGGGGCATCGGTTACTATGTCAACCATTCGGCAGCTTGCCCACAAGCTTCTGCGTAGCCTGTAACTAGCACCTGGGCGCAGCAGAATGCTCTCTGCCGTCTCTGCTCAAGGCTGAGGCTGCTCACCCAGCGCACTGGACCTGGACCGCTTCAGAAACTGCCACAGTTCCCAGCGGCCACCACGCCTCAGCTGCCTAAAGTTAAAGTCACTCAGAGCGGGTTTCCCGACTCTGGCAACGCCCCTGGTCGGTTACCAGTCACTGCTTAGACATGCCGCTACTTCCTCCCCGCAACGCTTCTATCCTGCCGGACCTGCTGAATGAGCCCGTCCGACCCTTGAGTAGCATCGAACAATCCTTGGTGCGCCGAGGCATTCTCACCCAGGAGCAAATCTACCGTGCCCGTGAGATCCAGCGCGCCTGGCTCGGCCCTCTGCCGATGGTACTGTGGCAGTTGGGCTGGATCGACACGCCCATTCTGGAGTCACTGCTAGATCTCAATGAGCCGATGGCTGCTGAAAACTGAGCCCGATGACTACAGCTTCGCCGACCTGACCCGCGATGGTCAAACCATTTGGGACGGCGTCGGCAATAACCTGGCCCTCCAGTACATGCGCACCGTCGCGCCCGGTGACCTCGCATTCGTCTACCACACCGGCAAACAGAAGGCCATAGTCGGTATCGCCCGCATCGAAACCGCCGCCTATCCTGATCCCAAGCAGGCCGAGTCCCGCTTCGTTGTCTTTGACGTGACGCCGGTCGAGGCGCTGCCCAGGCCGGTTACGCTGGCGACGATCAAGGCGCTGCCTGAATTTGCAGCGTTCCCCCTGGTCAAGCTCTCGCGCCTGTCCGCCATGCCTGTGCAGGACGCCGAGTGGGATCGCATTTTGCAACTGGCCAATTCCGGGCCGTCAGCCGTCCCGTAAACCATCAAGGAGGGGCGCACCACAATGCGCCCCTCCTTGATGGTTCCGGACATCAGGCTAGATCAGGTCAGGTCTCAGTAGCTGTCTTCGCCGGCAACTTGGTCATTTTCGGCTTCTGGGGTCAGCTGCGCCAGCGAGGCATCTCGGATCGCCTGCCAGCAGCAAAACAGCTCAGTTCCTGCCAAATCGCTTGCCTGGTAACGCCGAACTGCCTGCTCTAGCTCTTGCGGGGTGCGCGGGACAGGAACGTTGCAAATCGCTTCTGGCATAAGAAAACCTCTGAAGACGGAATGGATACTACAGTTGTAGTGTATTGAACTTATTGTAGGAACTCCTGGGCCAAAAAGTATCAAAATTAACAGTTTTTTATTGCAACTTGCTTATCGCCTCACAAAAACTGCAAAAAAGGCACCTGTAGATGCCTTTTAGTAAGAGTGCCCAGATGCAAGGACCTAATAGGTCGGCACGCTGGGGTCAACCTCCTGGCTCCAGGCGGTAATGCCGCCCTTGACGTTGATGCCGTCGATACCAGCAGACTTCAGGATGGCAAGCGCCTTAGCAGAGCGACTTCCCAGCTTGCAGTGGGCGATTAGCTTGTGGCCATTGACCAGTTGGCGCACGGTTTCAACCCCTCCCCCACTTTCGATTTCTGGCAGTGGCACCAGCGTGGCACCGGGGATGCGGGCGATCTCGTACTCGTTGGGATTGCGCACGTCGATCAGGACATAATCGTGGGACTCGCCATCGAGCAAGGCTTTGAGTTCCCGGACGCTGATCTCGGCAATGGCTGACTGACTGGCCGCTTCGGTGGCCTTGGCCTGGGGGATGCCGCAGAATTGTTCGTAGTCGATCAGCTTCTCGATCACCGGGCGCACTGGGTTGGGACGCAGCTTCAGCTCGCGGAACTTCAGGTCCAGGGCGTTGTAGAGCAGCAGGCGTCCGCTGAGGCTGGTGCCGACTTGGGTGATGATCTTGACCGTTTCGGTCGCCTGGATGACGCCGATAATCCCTGGCAGAATGCCCAAAACGCCGCCTTCAGCGCAGGAGGGAACCAGCCCTGGTGGCGGTGGTTCGGGATAGAGATCGCGGTAGTTGGGACCGCCTTCGTAGTTGAACACGGTCGCTTGGCCTTCGAAGCGGTAGATCGAGCCGTAGACATTGGGCTTGTTCAGCAACACGCAGGCGTCATTAACCAGATAGCGTGTTGGAAAATTGTCGGTGCCGTCCACGACGATGTCGTAGGGCTCCATAATGCGCAGAGCGTTGGCTGAGGTGAAGCGCTCCTCGTAGAGATCCACCTGGCAAAAGGGGTTGAGGTCCAGGATCCGGTTTTTGGCTGACTGGATTTTGGGCTTGCCCACCGCCGCCGTGCTGTGGATGATTTGACGTTGCAGATTGGAAGCTTCGACCACGTCGAAGTCGACCAAGCCGATGTGCCCAATGCCCGCTGCTGACAGATACAGCAGTAGGGGTGAGCCCAGGCCGCCCGAACCAATGCACAGCACACTGGCAGCCTTGAGGCGCTTCTGCCCTGCCACGCCGATCTCCGGCAGGATCAGATGGCGGGAGTAGCGCTCGTAATCGTCGTGGGTCAGTTCAATCGAAGCGAGGTCAGGGTTGAGTGTCATGGAGATGAAGTAGCTCCTGCAAGTTGAGAGCAGCAGTTTAGAGGGTCAGAGCAGGGCGCAGACGGCCTGGGTTCGCAAAATCGTCTCGGGGTGAAAGCGGTGCTCATCGTCTAGCATCCAGCTTTGGATCTCGCAGTTTTGCCCCGCCTGAACGGAGACGATCACATGCGAGCAGCGGGGCCATGCATACTCCCGGTCGAATTCTGATGGCACCGCTGGATGGTCTGGATGAGAGTGGTAAAAGCCTACGATCTCTAGCCCATTGGTGCGGGCATGCCGCTGAGCCACTAGCACATCCTCAGCGGCGATTAGAAACCGGCGCGACTGGGGCATGCCGTCTGCTAGGGGGTTTTGTGCCGTGTTCTCCCAAGCGTTGCGGGTTGGCCATAACGCGACCAGCTCACGGTGTTCACCGCTAAATACAGTCCGGCCTAGCATCAGGCCACAACACTCCTGAGGATAGGTCTGCTGCGCGTGGATGCGGATCCGGTCGAGATAAGGAGCGGGTAAAACGAGAACCATACGCAGAGGCGCGCGATATCGCAGGCCCACAAAAACGGCAGTTACAGGCTCAGGTCTCTACGCTTCCGCTGAACCAGGGAGGCAGCCGCGCACTGTGCCTGTGAACGTAACACGCCCGTCGAACCCCGTCAAATATAGCCGACTAAAAAAGTCTGGTTTCTGAAATCACGAGCCAATACACCAGGGCATTGGCTTGTGAAGCGCCCTCTGACCCACGGGTCTTGAGTGATCTTCATCATCGGTCCTGTCCCTCATGATCACTGGAATTTCGTGATAGCCCTCACGGTTTTGATGTGATAACTCTCACCTATTAACACTTCATTAACTCCTACATTCAAGACATCCACCCAAGGGTCATCTATTCAAGGTTGGTCCCGATGCCTTCTCGCCTATCCACTTCTGAAACTGGTCTTGAGACTGCTCAGTATTCCCCAATGTTGACTGTGGCGACCCAAAGCCCTGCTCAGCCAGATTCGACGTCTAATTTGGGGGCGGCTGGGTTGGCTGGAAGTCTGGCGTTACCCCTCGGCAGTTTGCCGCTCATTCTGGTTTTCGCTGGGTTGGCGACGTTGACGCTCGGGGGGATCTTGTGGCGCTCCTGCCGGTTGAGGGAGCGGCAGTTTTACGTTGAGCAACTAGAGCGCTGTTTTAAGCGACCTGCTGCCTATCGACCTCAGTTAGATCATCCTCAAGAATAGCGTTGCGAGGAGTAGGGTCCATCTCGCGACAGAAGTCTTTTGGTTACAGGATTCTTTTTAATCTTTGCTGGCTCTAGGCTGCTCGCAGCTGCGGAGTGCCCCTCTATCGCTCCAGCTTCTAGAAGCCTGCACCCATTCCCCAAAAGAGTCCAAAGCGGGAAGCGAGTGAGCTTCCCTCGAACATCCCTCCAGATGAGGAACGGTTCCATGTATCTCCTTGCCGGTTCCGAGATCACCACCCCGCTCACGCTATTGAAAAGTGGGCAGCTCTTAGCCCTCACCCCAGACTGTCCGGGCGCGTTGTTTTTGCAAAAAGCTTTTTACACGGAGTTTGTCGGTCCCGGTGCTGCAGTTGGGGGCAATCTTGACGTTCAATGTACGGCCATTTACCGGGTTGGGAACGTTCGCTTCTGTGTTCCAGAAACCTATGAAGAGCGTCAGCAGGCTTTTCGCAAGCGCATCGAGTACATTGCCAGACTTCAGGAACTCATGCTGGTAGATGCGCCGTTACGCCGTGCCGGTTTGGTGATCAATCAATTGGGGCAGTGGTTGGGTCTGCAGGAAGCGCAAAAAGTTCCTAATGAACTAATCGCCTCGCTGGTTGGACTACTCCCCAGAAATGTGGAGTTTGCTCGACAGCAATCCGTTGGCAGCTCCGCTCAAGCCTTTGACTTGGCTCAACTTGCGAACTCAGCAGACCACTGAACTGGTTTGGTTTCCGAATTTGGCAACCAGCTTGCCCTTAGGGTGAATGTGCGTACCAGGCCTTTGTTGTACGCTTCAGGTTGAGGGGGAAGTACCGGGATTTGAGCCACTTTGAAGGAAGAGTTTTGTCCTTCAGCAACCAGAGCCGCATCCTGCTGGGCAACCAATCTTTACATCCCGTGTGGAGGACTATTTTCAATGCGTGCCCATTTTCGCCAATTAAGCTTGATGACGGTGACGGTGCTACTTGCGCTGTTTGGGCACGGCATTGGGCTGCCGCTCTCGATGCAACTGGCCGGGATTACGCTGGGCGTCTCTGAAGCCTTGGCCGCGCAGACGCCCAATCGCAATCTGGCCTCCACACCCGCCCGCCGACAGGATGATGAGGTCGATCAGCTGACCCGCGCTGGGTTGCAGCACTTGCAGACGGGCCAGTTTCAGGCGGCCCTGACCACCTTTGAACGGGCGCTCGCCCTCTGTCGCGCGGCCCAAGACCAGATCGGCGAAGGCAGCTCGCTCTACAACATCGGGCTGGTCTACGGCAATATGGGCGAGGTCGCCACAGCTCTGGATTTCTTTGGGCAGGCCCAAGCGATTTTTCGGCAGGTAGGCGACCGCGCGGGCGAGGCGGAAGCGCTCAGCGACATGGGCTTTGCCCACTGGAATCTGGGGGATTCGGCCCGTGCGCTGGCCTTTTACCAGCAGGCACTGGCAGGCTTTAGAGATGCCGGAGATCGCACAGGCGAGGGGATTACCCTGGCCAATCTGGGCGACGCTTATCGCAGCATGGGCGACTATACTCGCTCGCTGACCTTCTTCGAGCAGGCGCTGCCGATTAGCCGCGAAGTGGGCGCTCGGGATGGCGAAGGTTTTGTCCTGCACGGTATTGGCTTGGCCTACGACGGCCTGGGGCAGCCCGAGCGGGCGCTTGAATTTTTTCAACAGGCGCTGACGGTGTTTAAAACCATCGGGGATCGGGAGATGGAAGGCATCGCCTTGAGTAGTATTCAAGCGGCCCATCGTCGTCTGCGCAGCAGCGAGCCGCCCAAACTCACGCTTACTGGCTTGCGCAACTGACAGCTAACAGCTTATTTGGGCGGTTAGTTGCGCTGCTTGTGCCGGCCTGAGAAATCGGCTTACAAATATCACGGTTGAGGGTTCAAAGATGGCGACAAGCTTGGACGGCATCGCGCAATATCTAGACCGCCTGGGCTGGAGATACGAAGTCGAAGTGAATAAAGACCGAGTTCGCCTGGACCTCAAAACTGCCAACGTCGAGAAACTTACGGTTGTGATCCAACTGAGTGAGGGTGGTCGGTTCGTGCAATTCCGCGCCCCAAAATTGCTCCAGTTAAAGGACCACGTCTACATCGGGCTGCTGTTTCGGACTATGGCTGCGATTACCCACAGCGTGAAGCTGCTGCGGCTAGAGTACAACCTGGCAGACAGCGAGGTTAGTGCTTCGATTCACCTGCCGCTGGAAGACGCGCTGCTCACCGGCTGGCAGTTCGAGCGCTGCCTAGAGAGTCTGGTGCAGTTGGTGGATGAGGTTGCCGTGCCCCGGCTCAAGGCGGTGCTCGCTACGGGGCAGGATCCCGGACGGCGCAAACTGGCCGAAAGCCTCCTGGAGGCCATGCCCGAAGACCTAGTGCAAGAGTTGGATCAGGTGCTCGCCTCGCGTCAGCAGCGCAGGCAGGACGACAAAGGCGGCTCGCGGCTCGACTAGCCTAGCTCCCCAAGCAACGCAGCCCAAAGCAACGCAACCCAAAGCAAAGCTCTAGACCCTTACAGGACATTCTCCCAGTCCTGCAGCAGTGGTCCGTAGGCGGGTGGTGCAGGCTCCGAGCCTTGTAGGGTTTAGTCCAAGCGCTGCAGCTGAATCTGCGAGGACTTGTAGAGCTAGAGCGGGGCGTTGTGGCGAAGCCTCCGAGACTTGTGGAACTTAGGCGAAGAGGTGCCGCCGAGTCCACGAGACTTGTGGTGCTGGAGCGAGGTGTTGTGGCGTTGTGGCGGATACCTTGCGAAGCTCAACCCAGGGATTGCAGTCTGAGGGCGAGGTGATTCCGGTCGCGCTCCGGCAGAGCCAGCGGAGTGAATCAGGGCCATCGCCCCTGCTCATTCCAAACCTCGGATGGCCAGGGGCGATGACCTTTAGAATCTATTGTTCAAGCCGCGCGATTCAGGTCGCGTAATAAAAACGCTCGTGAATTACCTGACCGTCTTTCCACTTCTGGACCGAGACCTGATCATAGGTCCGCTTCCCCCAATCCGCGTGGGTATAGTCCAAGAACCATTCAGAGATAATCACATCATCGCCATAGGCTACATTCTTGACTTCAGCGCCTCGGAATTCAACCAGCTTTGAGAAAAACTCTAACTCCCTCTGACGATTCGCATCTTTGCCAACTGTTTCAGGGCTTGCGTTTTCCTGCATTACTACAGCATCGGCGTAGTATTTCTCAAATGCCTCCATCGCTTTGCCCTGCAAAACCAGGCCTTTGATCTCCTCAAAAGCAGCCTTCAGATCTGTACTCATTTGGGTCTCTCCTAACGTGTTATCGGTGCAGTGTTCCGAATGAATCTAGAACAAGCGGACAAGTAGCCACCTGAACTCCCGACCAGAGTCGGACCTCAGCCGAGCTCGAGACCTGTGCAGCCTCTGCTTGGTTCGTTCCGGAAATGTACTAACTTGTACATTTCAATATAGATTTAGCATGGGGTCGTTTCCGTGTCAACGATCCAATCAAGAACTGTTCAAGGGCCTTGTTGAATCCTGGCGATTTTGGCCAGCAACGCTTGAGAAAATTACTCAAAGCTCAACACGCGGGGCTGTCCACCGACTCAAATCACGTCAGCGGCTAGGGCTGCGACCAGCAGCCGAACCACGCTGCGAGCTTGTTCCTCCACCGGTTCGCCCAGCGTCTTGGCAACCAGGTGCGGGTGATGGAAGCGCAGCGTTGCATTGCGAATTGCCTGGACCGCTGCCGATACATCGCGGACACGGAACTCGCCGCTCTCAACACCGTCGCGAACGACCCGCTCCAGCAGTTCCTGTAAGGTTGCGAGGTGCTGCTCGATCACCGCACGGCATTGCTCCGCCACCGCGCGATAGGTCTGAAAGACCTCCGGATCGTCGGACACTTTCTTTACCTTTAGGCGGTGGAGCTGGAGCACGAAGGCCTCTAGTCGCTCCGCTGCGGTCGCGGGCTGAGCGATCACCGCGGTCAGCGCTCGCTCAGCACCGGCCAGCCAGCGCTCAGTAATGGCGTCGAGAATCGCCGCCTTGGTCGCAAAGAAGCGATAGACATTGGCGTGCGACATGCCGCTGGCGCGGGCAATGTCCACCACCGTGACCTTAAGAGGCCCATGACGACGAAGCTGCTGCTCTGCGGTGTCCAGGATGAACAGCCGCGTTTGATCGGGGGTGCGTTGGGAACCTGACATGTCTCAATCCTTAACAAAGACCCAAACCACGAAGTGGTGAGGCAGTCCTGGCTCCGCTCACCTCCCTGCCATGCCCCTGGCCAGCCTCAGGAGGCGTCAAGTTGTGCCATCAGCGCGGGTGGGGTAGTGCTCCCCCGCCACTGCGCCCAGATTTTCCTCCAGATAGGTACGACGCTTGGTGCCCACAATTGGCACAATATCCTGACCCTGCGCGAGCACCCAAGCGATCGCGATCTGAGCGGGGGCACAGCTCTTCTCAATCGCCATCATCTTGAGGGCCTCTACTAGCTTCAGGTTGCGCGCCAGGTTTTCGCCCTGATAGCGAGGCATGTGCTGGCGTAGATCTTGGTCGCCCAAGGCGTTCGGATCGGTGATCTGCCCCCATAACAGGCCACGGGACAGAGGGCTGTAGGCGACAAGCCCAATGCCTAGTTCGCGCAGGGTTGGCAGCACCTCATCCTCGAGATCCCGTTCCTGTGGGGTGAGATTTGACGCGACAGAGTCATTGTGGAATGTCAAATTACAATAGTCAATATTTGTCACTAGTAATTTATGGCTGCCATGGGTGTCAGGCAGTCTGGTTCAGTCGTCCGCCAAGTGCCGCAGAACTCAGCGGATGTGAGAGAATGGAGCGCTACCTCAAAAGGGGCCTGGAAGCTCCACAAAACGCCTGTGAAAGTCCTGTTGATCGGCAATGGCGGGCGGGAACATGCGCTGGCTTGGAAACTGCTGCAATCCCCCCAAGTCACTCAAGTGTTCTGCATTCCTGGCAACGGCGGTACCGCCTCAACCGCCCGTTGTCGCAACTTCTCACTAAACCTGGACGACTTTGACGGCATGCTCCGCATCGCTCAGGTGCAGGGCGTTAGTCTGACCGTGGTGGGACCAGAAGCGCCTTTAGCAGCGGGCATCGTGGACTTGTTCCAGGCTGAAGGCATCCCGATTTTTGGGCCAACTCAGGTTGGGGCGCAGATTGAATCCAGCAAGTCCTGGGCGAAGGCTCTGATGCAGGAAGCTGGGGTGCCGACCGCGCGTGCCGCTGTCTTCACCAGTGCCGTAGCCGCCAAGGCCTATGTTCTGGAGCAGGGCGCGCCAATCGTGGTCAAGGCTGACGGGCTAGCCGCAGGCAAGGGAGTCACCGTTGCCCTAACCGTCGAAGCCGCTGACGAAGCAGTGGACGCTGCCTTCGCCGGACAATTCGGTGCTGCTGGGCAGACAGTGGTGATCGAAGAGTACTTGGAGGGCGAAGAGGTCTCGATATTGGCACTCAGCGACGGGCAGACGATCCGCCCTCTGTTACCCGCCCAGGATCACAAGCGCATTGGCGAGCGCGATACCGGCCCTAATACTGGTGGTATGGGGGCTTACGCGCCTGCTGCGGTGCTCAGCGAGGTGCTGCTGCAGCGGATTCAGACCACTATCCTGGAGCCAACCTTGGCTGCATTGCAGCGGCGCGGCATCGACTATCGCGGCGTCCTCTACGCAGGCCTGATGATCACGCCAGCGGGCGACCCTTACGTGATCGAATTCAACTGCCGCTTCGGCGATCCCGAGATCCAGGCGATCCTGCCGCTACTGGAGACGCCGCTGCATGAGCTGCTGCTAGCCTGCGTCGAACAGCGTTTAGCACAGGTGCCAATTGTCTGGAAGCCCGAGACAGCGGTCTGTGTCGTGCTGGCGTCGGCAGGTTACCCAGGCTCTCACCAGCGCGGCCAGGTGCTCAGCGGTCTGGCCCAGGCAGAGGAGTCCGGTGCGGTGGTTTTCCAGGCTGGCACTCGGCTCAGGGGCAACCAATTGTTCAGCGACGGCGGGCGGGTGTTGAGCGTGACCGCCACGGGAGCAGACCTTAAGGAGGCGATTGGCCGGGTGTACACAGCGGTCCAGGCTATCCAGTTTGAGGGTCTGTATTACCGACGCGACATTGGCTTCCGGGCTATTGGCAGTTATCAGGACGAACCGGCGCGACGATGAGCTGGCAGCTCCGAGGTCACTGCCTCGCTTGGGGGAAGCGTACTTACGTGATGGGCGTCCTGAATGTCACCCCTGACAGTTTCAGCGACGGTGGCCAGTTCGCCTCGCCCCAAGCGGCACTGGCTCAAGCCGAAGTGCTGGCGGCAGCAGGCGTGGACATCTTGGATATCGGCGGTGAATCTACTCGGCCTAGGGCCGCCGCTGTCAGTGCAGTAGAGGAGCGAGCACGGGTGATCCCTGTCATTCGTGCCGTGCGCCAACGGCTGGACCTGCCAATCTCCATCGACACCACCAAAGCGGCGGTGGCTCAGGCTGCGCTTGAAGCGGGCGCTGACATCATCAATGACATTTCCGCTGGACGCTTTGAGCCGGATATCCTCAAGGTCGCGGCTCACTTCCAGGCCCCGCTAGTGCTGATGCACATGCAAGGAACGCCCCGGACTATGCAGCAACAGCCCCAATACACTGACGTGGTCGGCGAGGTCTATCGCTTCCTAGAGGAGCGACTGGCCGCCGCACAGGCCGCAGGCGTTGCCCGCAGCCACCTAGCAGTGGACCCCGGCATTGGCTTCGGCAAGACCTTAGAGCACAACCTGGAAATCCTGCGGCGGCTCTCAGTGTTTCGCGGCCTGGGCGTGCCTTTGCTAGTGGGCACCTCGCGCAAGAGCTTTATTGGCAAGCTTCTGGACCAACCTAACCCCCAGAACCGCCTCTGGGGCACTGCCGCTACCTTAACCAGCGCCATTGCGGGCGGGGCTGACCTCCTGCGAGTCCATGACGGTGCAGCCATGGTCCAGGTGTGCCGCGTGAGCGATGCTATCTGGCGAGGCCCCTGATGGCCCGCACTGGCTACACTCTGCCCGTGTTCGCCTGTGCTGCGGCCAAAGCCGCCTTGCTGCAGCTGCTGGGACAAGCCAAGCCTGAGCTGGCCGTGACTTTGGACCTGCTGGAGCCTGCCCAAACTGTGACCATCCCAGTGGAGCAGGTTGCCAAGCTGGGACCTCACTCCGCCCTAGCGATTACCCGCAGCGATCCGGGCGACAACTTGGATCTCACCCGCGACACTCCGATCTGGGCTCAGGTGCAGTGGCAAGAAGCCGCCGCCCGCGACGCCTCGCCGTTGCAACTCGACGGCGGCGAAGGGCTCGGGATTCGGGCAGACGGCAGCCCAGCGATCTATGCCTATGCTCAGAAACTATTTGCGGCGAATCTGGAACCCTGGCTGACCGGGCGGCGGCTACGGGTGCAGATCATCCTGCCCGAGGGCAAAGCCCTGGCCCAGCGAACCTCTAACGAGGCGTTTGGCGTTGTCGAAGGCCTAAGCCTGTTGGGCACGACGGGCCTCTCGCAGCCCCTCAGTGCGCCTGACCAGTTGGCCGAGTTCGTGGCGGCGCTGCAGGCTCACGCGGGGCGGGAGGCACTGGTGCTGTGCGTGGGCGAGAACGGTCTGGATCTGGCTGCTCAGATGGGCATCGACCCGCAGATCACGCTCAAAACCGCCAACTGGCTGGGACCGATGCTGGTGGCTGCAGCCCAGGTGAAAGTCCGCGCCTTGCTGCTTTTCGGCTATCACGGCAAGCTGCTCAAGCTGGCCGCAGGCATTTTCCACACGCATCACAGCCTCGCCGATGCCAGAGCCGAGATCCTGACTGCTCACTGCGCCCTAGCGGGGCTGCCGCCAAGCGTGGTGGCGCGGGTCTACCACAGCGATACGGCAGATGTGGCACTGACCTACCTGCGCGAGACCGTGGGGGCCGGGCCAGTGCACCAGCTCTACACCGGCCTAGCCAACCGAATAGACCAGCGTGCCCAAGCTTATATCCGCAAGCACGCCGACCGCAGCGTGAGCGTGGGCTCGTTGCTGTTCGACCGCCGCCGACAGGTAATTGTCTGTAGTGCCACCGGGGAGCGACTATTGACCCAAATCCTGGAAAATGGGAGCGATGCAGGTGCCTGATACCTGAGCGCACCCCACCCTGGACATGAGCGGGATCTGAGCAGTGACCAAGATGCAGAAAGCTTGTGACGCTCCGCACTGGCGTTAGTTGGCGGAGCGATGACCATGATGCTCAGCCATACGACCAGTGAATCCACCCGCCCGGCCATTTCGCGGCGGGTTTTATATTGCGGCTCTCGGTCTTGACCCTACCCAGGAGATTCCCTCGGCTAACAATCTGTCCTGTCTGCGTAGCCAAAGATGCGCATTAGCGCAAGCTATCCTCCTGGTTTGCGGCGCAGACTGGGAACAACCGGGGCTTCTACCACAACAGTTGACTCACAATTAGGACACTCAGAGACTCCAAGCCTCCACCTCTCTCCTGGGTGGGGGCTTTTGCTGGAGCCTGCCCGTGAACCATCTGCGAGCGCCTCAAATCGTGGACAGCCCCGCTGCAGGAGCCTGAGACTCGGCAAAAGAAGTGTCAATGCTCGGTGAATTTTCTTAAAGATTGACGCCGGTGCTGTGATTTGGTAAATCTTCCATGCTTATAATGCGTCTCAACTTCTTCTTTCGCAAGTTCTCCGCTTTAGATTTTTCAACACCGATAGGGAAGGTGAGTATGGCCGAGGCTACAGGCAGGCAGTATGTTCAGCCCTACAATGGCGATCCCTTTATAGGGCATTTATCGACGCCCATTAGCGATTCTGATTTCACCCGAGCTTTCATCGGCAATCTGCCCGCCTATCGCAAGGGACTGTCTCCGATTTTGCGGGGACTCGAGATTGGTTTGGCCCATGGTTACTTTCTGGTTGGCCCAGAGATTTTGCTGGGTCCTCTGCGCGATTCGAACGCTGCCAATATCGGCGGTCTAATCACTGCAATTTCGCTGATCCTGATCGCAACTGCGGCTCTATCGGCTTACGGTGTGGTCTCGTTCCAGAGCGACTCTCCTGCCGCCTCTGGTGAATTGCAATCGGCTGAGGGCTGGAGCCAGTTCACGGCTGGCTTTTTCGTCGGTGCGACGGGGGCCGCTTTTGTGGCCTTCTTCCTGCTGGAGAATTTCAATGTCGTAGATAGTATCTTTCGCGGCTTGGTGAATAATCAGTAAGCAGCTATTTTTGTCAATCGTGTCCCTGTTGGTGACGGTTTAACGTTTACAGTAGGAGGTTCGTCAGATGACTGGCTCATATGCAGCATCATTTCTGCCCTGGATTTTGATTCCGGTCGTGACCTGGCTGTTTCCGCTGGTGACGATGGGGCTGTTGTTTTTCTACATCGAGAAAGAAGCTTAAGTTCTGCTTTGCTTCAGCGCGAAAGTGAACAGTGGGGAGCCGCCTGTCTAATTGAGACAGGCGGCTTTTATGGGATGGCTTCAATTCAATCCAGGCTCAGGCCGCCCATGACGCGGGGGCGTTCGCGTTTGGCGACTGGGGCGGTGCGGGCTTCGCGCTCGCGTACGCTGTGGCCCTGGAAGTGTTTGAGCCACAGGTCGGGGGCGTTGAGGGTTTCGCCGCCGTGCTGGGTGAGCCGCTGCCGGACTTTGCACAGGACCGGCGTGTTTACGCACAGGCCCGAGATGATCACCTGGCCCTTGGTGAGGGCGGGCAGTTCTTTGAGCAGGTCGCGTCCTGCCGCTTCGACGCCGTACTTGAGGCTGTCTTGGTCTACGGGGTTGACGATGCGCATGATGAACTGGCTCATGCACTGGGACAGCACGTCCGAATCGAGTTTGCCCGGGCGCTGGGTGATCAGGCCCACGCCTAGTCCGAACTTGCGCCCCTCACTGAGGATCGTGCGCAGGACCTGTTTGCAGCGGGAGGGTTCGCCTGCCGGAGCGAAGCGATGCGCTTCTTCGAGCAGTACAAACACCGGGTAGGGCAAGAAGTTTTCGTCGCCCTCGTTGAGGCGGCCTTTTTGGGTGTTCATGCGTGCGTGGTTGGACTGGCGCAGGATTGCAGCGCAGATCACTTGCTGCTCTTCTTGGGAAATCTCGTTCATTTGCAGGACGGTCACCTGGCCGGGCTCGAACAGATCTTTGGGGGCGAGGTGGTCTTGGACGTGAAAGTAGGGGGAACGGGCTAGTTTCTCCAGCTTCCACTCCAGGGCTGGGGCGGAGGAGCCGGGGGTCTCTTTGCCTTCGTCATCGACTGAGCGGTCGATGTCGAAGACCATGCCGATCAGGTCTTGGAGGTCCCAGCGCTGCGAGCCGCTGCGGCTTTTGCACACTAGGGCGTGGGCTTTGCTGAGAATTGACTGCTGCCGGTCGCTCATTGGTGGCAGCAGGGTTAGCAGGTCGTAGTAATCTAGCGACGAGATGCGGATTTTGACTTCGTTGGGGGTGAGCACTTTCACCTTGGGTGCGTAACCATCGGCGTCGGTGAAGGCGGGGTGGCCGCGTAGTTCGGACAGGGTGCCATATTCGCCGTGAGGGTCGAAGATCAGCACGGCGGCGCGGTTGTAGGGGCGCAGCAGTTCTTCGACTAGGACGCCTGCGGTGTAGGACTTTCCGGAGCCGGTGCCGGCCAGGATTGCTACGTGGGTGCTCACCAGTTCTTTGACGTCGAGGGAGACGGGGACGGCATTGTTTTCGCGTAGCAAAATTGAACCGATGTGGGCGGAACCGACTTCACCGGGCTGTTTTTTGTTAAGGATATGGCGCAGGCTGTGGTTGCTGCACAGATAGACTTTTGCGCCCGGATCGGGGCTTTTGCGCGGGTTCATAAAGCCCAGGCTGGGGTGAAAATGGCCGATGACGTCTACGGCGACTTCGTAGATCTCGGGGTTGGCGTAGTGAAAGCCGACTAGGGCGGCAATCGCCTCGGGGCTGATCGTGGTGTCGGCAAAAATGCGATCGGGCAGGTGGTCGATCAGTTTGAGGGTTGAGATCTTGCCCAGAATCTCGAGCGGCGGTTGGTTGGCTTGGGCTACGCGGTAGTAGACAAATTCGCCAATTTTAACCAGCCGATTATTGGAGGTGATAAACACATACTGGCTGGCATTTTCCCCCGGCCCTTTTACAGTGCCGATCACTTCTGGCTGTTCTGCGAGTTGGTCTGTGAATAGCTCAACCTGCTCGGAGCCACCCCGGATTTTGCGGGGCACCGCTTGCTCGACCATTATCTGCCGGTTCCTTTCCCACAACTGGGCCTACCGTGCTTTAGATACTGTAGTTCTTTCGCTCAAGATTGCGCTATTTTCCTGAAGCAAAGCAGAGGTAAGAAACTCTGCTTTGCGGTTCAGCAACTTGTGGACGAGCTTTTTAGGCTCGGTTGAGAGGCTTGGAACTAAGTGACTGAGATTGGGGAGAAGGTGTGAGGTTGGAGAGAACCCGGAAATGGGGGGCGTTTGCCCCCCAAACCCCCCACTGAGGGAGGAGCGCCTCCCCCAGACCCCCTGCGCAAGGGTGAATGACACGCAGTTAGGGCCATTCGGCTCGGAGCCTCTCGCCTGAGGTCCACAACCTCTCAAGCGAGCCTCCAGAACTCGTTCGAGAGCTTCCGAAACTCTCAAGCGAGCTTTTTAGCCTCTCCGACGAGGCTAAAAAGCTCGCCAGCAAAGCTCAGAAACTCCCAGGCGAAGTTCCGAGACTCTCCGACGAGGCTCAGAACCTCGCCCGAGAGGTTCTGAGCCTCTCAGGCGAGGTTCAAAGACTCTCGAACGAGGCTCCAAGACAAATGACCCTTGACTGCGTGTCACTCACCCCTTGCGCAGGGGGTCTGGGGGAGGCGCTCCTCCCTCAGTGGGGGGTTTGGGGGGCAAACGCCCCCCATTTCCGGGTTCTCTCCAACCTCACACCTTCTCCCCAGCCTCGACGAAGCACGAGCCCCCCATCCCCCCGCTTCAAGCCGATTCCAATTGAGCTGGCTTAGGCTCCCCCAGCAGCCGAGCCACACCCTGCTTCGCAAACGTCTGCAAAAAAGCCGTGCGCTGATTCTGCTGGAAGATCTCGCGCAAAGCCTGCCCCAAGCTGCGCTTACTCCAGCCCTGCTCCTGCTCCAGACAAGCCATAAACGCCAGCGCCCCCAAATGCGTGAGATAAGCAGCACTGACCCCCTGCACCACGCCCCCCACCGCATAGGTCGCCACATTGCTCTTGAGCAGCACCCCAATGCCCTGTGTCGAGAGTTCAACCAAGCCCAACTTCAGGATCAGCACCGCCAGGGTCCTAGCAATCGGCCGCGCCTGTTGCAGCCCTAACTCGCACTCATAGACCTCTGCCAACTCCCGCAACATCTGGGCATTGATCGCCGCCGTCGCCAACAGATCCAGCCCTGCCAGCGGATTGGCAAACACCGCCGCCGCCGTCAGCCATTGATAGCGCTCAACCACCGGCTGCGCCCGCCGCCGCCGGAGTTGATTCAGGGTTGCTTGAGCGCTAGCAGTGAGCGTTTGCGCCTGCAGCAGCGCGTTGGCCAGCTTCAGCACCTCCCCCTCCCGGCTCAGCAGTGGCAGCAGGCACGCCTCCAGCGCTTGAACCTCCGGCTGAGCCGCCTCAAACCACTCCCGTACCGAACCATCAGCGTAGTGCTGACGCACCTTCAGCGGACCAGGAGCCGCCGCCACACTCAACACCGCCCGTACATCAGGTAGCGCCTTGCCCAGTTCTCGCAGGCGCGCCAGTAACTGCTCGCGCTCTGGCGGCAGGTAGCGGTCACTCTGGTTCAAAATCAGCAAGGTCGGTCGCCCCGGTTGGTTCAGCTCCCGCAACCGCGCGTATTCACTAGCGCTCAGATCCCCCGCCGTGACAAACAGCAGCAGATCTGGGTTGCCGAGTGGCTCCTGATCCAGCCAGCTCAGCTGGAGAGCAGCCAGAGCCGGCAAACCTGTCAGAGCCGCCACTAGGCTGCTCTTGCCCGCCCCAACCGGTCCTACCACAGCAATGCGCAACTCGGCGCGTTCCAAATCGGCCCGAATTGCCTCGGCCTGCGCCCGTAAGCTAACGTCGCCATCCAGCTTTTCAACCAAGACTTCAGCCTTCTGCAACTCCCGCTCAATCGCCGCAGGACTCAAGGCCAGCGCAGTCGTCCGGGTAGGTGCTGGCGACGCTTGGCCGCGCTGCCAAAGATAGCCCCCCGCCACGATCGCCGCGCCGCCCAGAACCCCCACTAGGTTCAGCAGCCAATCGGCCGCCAACCAATCCCCCAGCAGCACCAGCGCCCCGAGCACAACCAAGCTACCCCCCAGCCATGGACGGTGTGGGAGCTTGGGCAAATCAGCAGAAGCAGACATAGACGTTTGCAAGCGTTGGACCCCCAGGCTCGCCCCCCAAGCCTTCGGCAACGGCTGCATTAGAGGGTCAGGCGCGACTGCCTCAATTGTAAGAGGCAAACGAACCTCAGCCCAGGACCGATGGTAGGGTTTCCATGCTCTCAGGGTCGGGGCTAGGGATCTGGCGCTCCAGCACCGCGCCCAGATTGCGTAGTTTCTTCTCCAGGCCGTCATAGCCCCGATCCAGATGGTGCAGCCCGGTGAGTGTGGTCTCACCTTGCGCCGCCAGCCCCGCCAGCACCAGCGCTGCTGCCGCCCGCAGATTGGTCGCCTCAACCGGCGCTCCAGACAGCGAAGGCACGCCCCGCACGATGGCGATATTGTTTTTGACCCGGATATCGGCCCCCATGCGGTTGAGTTCTGCAAAGTGGCTCAAGCGGTTCTCAAACACCGTCTCGGTGATCATGCTATTGCCCTCTGCTAGGCTCAGCAGCGACATAAACTGCGCCTGCATGTCAGTCGGAAAGCCAGGATAGGGCAAGGTCTCCAGATCCACCGCCAGCCGCCGCTCAGCTGGAACCACCTGCAAACGGTTCGGGGCCGGACTACCAACCGTGACCCCAATCGTTTGGAGCTTAGCGATCACCGCCGCTAGATGCTCCGGCACCACACCGCTCAACTCCAGCTCAGAGCGGGTAATCGCCGCCGCCACCAGAAACGTGCCCGCCTCAATCCGGTCAGGGATGATCGGGTACTCGGTGCCATGCAGCTTGGGCACCCCGGCAATAATGATCGTCTTGGTCCCCGCGCCCTGAATCTGCGCCCCCAGCGAACAGCAGAAGTTGGCCAGATCAATGACCTCCGGCTCTTGGGCCGCGTTTTCGAGGATCGTCTCGCCCTCGGCCAAGCTGGCGGCCATCATCAGGGTCTCGGTCGCGCCGACGCTGGGGTAGTCGAGATAAATTCGGGCTCCCCGCAGCCGCCCTCGATAGGCGGGCTTCACCCGAGCGTGGACCAAGCCGTGCTCAATCTGCACCTCCGCCCCCATTGCCTGCAGCCCGCGCACATGCAGGTCCACCGGGCGCGCGCCAATCGCGCAGCCCCCCGGCAGCGGCACGCGTGTCTCGCCCAAGCGGGCCAGCAGCGGGCCAATCACAAAAAAGCTCGCCCGCATCTGGCTGACCAGCTCGTAAGGTGCGTCACCCAGGGTGATGTCGCGGGCATCGATCTCCAAGCTGTCGCCCTCGCGCCGGATCGCTACCCCCAGCGCCGCCAGAATCTCCAGCATCCGCGACACATCCAGCAGCGAGGGCACATTGTGCAGGCGGCTGATTGCAGGCGTCAGCAGCGACCCGGCGAGGATCACCAGCGCTGAGTTCTTGGCCCCACTGATCGGCACACAGCCCGATAGCTGAGCGCCGCCCTGAATATGCAACACAGCAGTCTCGGCTTCAGGGGAAACCGCAGAGTCCGGCAGGTTCACTAACGGCTTGATGGTCCTATCCTCACAGGGGGAGTGATCACGGCAGGTTTGCGCAGCCCGAACGTCGTGCAAGTTCCGGCTTTGCAGGAACTGAAGGTACTGAATATAAACGACACGGGGCAACCTCACATCTAGTGATTGACAGATTTCAATTTGTCGGGCAGGATTGGAGGCTGCGGTGTCAATATCAAAAACTTGCTGGTTTGAGATATTTCACCCTCGCGGAACTGGCGGAATTGGTAGACGCGCTAGATTCAGGTTCTAGTGTCTGCAAAGACTTCCGGGTTCAAGTCCCGGGTTCCGCATCGCCTTTTCTCGCTCCATGCTCACGAGCCAATCGTTCACGAGCTCCCAAAACCCCCTGCTCAAACAGCTGCGTAAGCTGAGCCGCGCCAAGGACCGCCTGCGCGAAGGTCTGCTGCTGCTCGAAGGCTCCCATCTGGTAGAGGAAGCGCTGCGGGTAGGCTGGCCTCTGGCTGCTGTTTGCCATACTGCTGACTGGGCACAGGCGCACCCCGAGCTGTTGGCAGCTCTGGCGCGGCAGAGCGATCTGGCCTACCGGCTGTGCACGCCCGAGGTGCTAGCCAGCATCGCTACCACGGTGGCTCCCGATGGTGTGGTGGCTGCCGCTCGGCGCGACTGGTCGGGGCGTCCAGCTTTGCACATCGGCTCCCTGGCCTTCGCCCTAGAGACGCTCCAGGACCCCGGCAACCTGGGTACAATCATCCGCACCAGCGTCGCGGCTGGCAGTGATGGTCTGCTGCTGAGCGCCGACAGCGTCGATCCCGAAAGCCCTAAGGTGCTGCGCGCCTCTGCCGGGGCCTGGTTCCACTGCCCGCTGCAGGTCACTGAGAACTTGGGCCAAAGCGTACAAGCGCTTCAAGCTCAGGGCATCCAGATCGTCGCCACGCTACCTGATGCGCCGCTGAGCTACTGGCAGTTGGACCTGCACCCTCCCACCCTGGTTCTGCTCGGCAACGAAGGATCCGGACTTTCCGAGGCCCTAGTGAACCTGGCTGATCACCGCGTCAGTGTTCCTGTGAGCCCCCAGGTGGAGTCGCTGAACGTCGCGATTACCGCTGCCCTGCTGTTGTACGAAGCTAAACGCCAGCGCAGTTGGGGCTCAGAACACGCCGCGAGGAGCTTCGATTAGCGACCAGGGTCGGTTCCGGACTGGTCGCTCAGGGTTTGCCAACCGGGACTCCAGAGGGCACGGTTTCTCAGGGCGCGGGCGTTGAGCCAAAAACGCACCGACTGGTCGCAGGCGGCCACCAGCTCGGCGAACACCAAGGCCCCCTGATTTTTGCGGTTGACTACGCGGAAATGCCGCCAACCGAGCGTCTCCGAGCGGGCGGTCCAGCAGGAGCCGACTAAGTGGGGCAGTTTTTGCTTGCGGACAGCCATCACACCAGCCCTTGCCTCAAGACGTCAGCGCTAGCCCCAGACCGAGCGAGGTCAGCAGGCGGGGCAGATCGAAGTGCTGAGCCATCAGCTGCTGGATGCATTGGATTTTGGCCGTCTCATTGACGCGGACCTGGCCGAAGGCTCGCTCGATGATCGCGACTGTCGTCAGTGTGTCGTGATCCACTGAAAGGATGGGCACTTCCAGATCCTCCGCCCGCTGCAACACGGTAGGCGGCGGCGGCAGATGGCCGGTGAGGATTAGGCAGTGGGTCGAGGTCTCCAGGGCAGCAAACTGGATATCGGTGCGGTCGCCGCCGGTCACCACAGCCTTGTGGCTGGCGCGACGGAAATACTTGAGGGCGGCGTTGACGTTCATCGCGCCGATGGTCAGGTTTTCCACCATCAGATCCAGCCTTTCCCCGCAGCAGAGCACCTCCGCCTCCAGTTTGCGCACCAACTCTGCCACGCTGACACTGCGCAGCAAATTGCTGGCGGGCAACAAGCCCAGAACTGGGATGCCCTGCGCTTCCAGAAACGGTTTGAGTGCTGTCTGGACGACTTCTACCTGCTCTGTCGGAATGTCGTTGATCAAGACGCCCACTAGCCGCTCACCCACCTGCTGCTTGGCCACCAACAGTGGATCTACCGTCCGCGCCAGCGAGCGAAAGCGGGCGACTAACAGCACGCGGGCGTCTAGGCAGGTCGCTATCTGCGGTGGCGCGAGTTCAAATAGGCGACCCTCATCCAGGTCGCCGGGGCCTTCGAGTAACACCAGATCTCCCCCCGCCTCGGCCTGGCAGTATCGGGCTAACTCGTGTTGGTAATCGGTCGGGTCTTTGCCTAGCAGTCGCTGCCGGATTGTCCACGCATCGAGATTCAACAGCGTGGGCCGGATTCTGTCCGGCTCCAGGCCCAGGCTGCGGGTAATAAACTGCACATCCTCTTCGATTAGGGGTGGGTTCAGCAGCGGCCCAGACCATCTAGAGTCATCACTGGCTGGCCCCAGGCAGGTCCCCAGCGGTTTGCCATAGGCTAGGTCCATCCCCTGAGCCTGAAGCTGGCTGGCTAGACCCAAAATGATGGCAGACTTGCCACTGTAGGCCTCTGTCGAGCCAATCAGCAGGTGGCGTTGTGTCTTGTCGGGCACGTTCGAGCGATCTCTCCTGAAGCAAGGGGTGACGCTGCTAAGACAGCCAGCGATTTCCCAGGATCCCTCTCATTCTAGTGAGCTAGGAGAATCCCTTGGGCACCTGTGCCTGAGCGAAAGCCAAGAACTGCTCACCGTCTAGGGGCAAGCCGAGGGCTACTCATCCATGTGCAAGAGCTTGCGGTAGAAGGCTTTGGAGAAATCCGGTTGGTTGGTGCGCTTGAAGTTCTGAATGACGTCGATTAAGAAGCCCACAAATTCGAAGTTGGACATCGTGACCTCATAGCTCAGGTCAGCGTCGCCGTCGAACTGGATGCGGCAGCGGCTGAGATCTGCCGGCAGATTCGAGACGCTCCAAGTGGCGAGGAAGGGAATGCCCTCGCCGCCCTCAATATCCCGCTTACCCTCTAGCATGCCCTTTTGGTAGAGGCCGATCGCGTAAGGCAGGACAACGCGCTTTGCCCCCTGGGTGTAGTAGGGCATGTAGACATTGACGTCTTTGGGGGCTGCAGGCTGAAATTGCAGGGTTGGAGTATTCATCGTTAGGCCAATGCTCTCATGTACGTCCTGTTAGGGTTCCCGCTCTTGCAGCACACTCTGCACAGGACTGCGTCTAGATGTCAAGGTCTATCCGCAGCCTTGCCTGTGTCCACTCACTGCCATTGTGCGAGCCGCTCGGGCGGCGCGGCAACTCTGGCTACGATAGAATTGCACTGAAATATTCCTGCCGCTAAGGATAGCGACCTTGACCCGCGCCGCCGACTCCAGCGGCCGACCTTAGCGCAAATGCGTCGTTGTGGACGTCAGGTCAGGTGCTGGAGTTCGGAGGATAGGCTTGTCTCAATCTGTTGTCCGCTTGCCCGCTGCTGTCGAGGGCTTTAACTGTGATGAGTGGTTGCATTGAGTGAGCTATGCCGGAGAATCCCTGGCCCGAAAGCGCTGCTGAGTTTGAGTTCGTTGACCGGGACCTCGCTGAGGACGGGTCCGATTTAGATTTCGAGCGCGGCAGCGAGCACCGCCGCTTCAAGGCGGCCTTTGCCCTGCTCACGGTCTGGGGCGCGGTCGGGCTGCTGCACATTTTCTCTTGGGGAGCTTGGGCGGTCTTCAGTCTCACGGCGATGATGACCGCCTACTCTGTGCGGCTGTTGCTGGTGCGTCCCCTGCCTGAGCCGCCCTCCCTGTCTGAGGAGCCCGACGCTTGGCCGTTTGTGTCGCTGTTGGTCGCTGCCAAGGACGAGGAGTCAGTGATCGGTCAGCTAGTCAAGCGGCTGTGCGAGTTGGATTACCCAGCCCACCGCTACGAATTGTGGGTGATCAACGACAATAGCTCCGACCGGACGCCTCAGGTGTTGGAGCGGCTGGCTCAGGACTATGCCCAGCTCAATGTGTTGCACCGCTCCGCTGCTGATGCCCGTGGCGGTAAGTCCGGCGCACTCAACCAGGTCTTGCCCCTGTGTCGGGGCGAGATCATCGCTGTTTTCGATGCTGATGCCCAAGTGCCGGAGGATCTGTTGCAGCGGGCCTTGCCATTGTTCAGCCGAGCGCGGGTGGGCGCGGTGCAGGTGCGCAAAAGCATCGCCAATGCCGAGATCAACTTCTGGACCCAGGGCCAAGCTGCTGAAATGGCCCTGGACGCCTGGCAACAAGTGCAGCGCATTCGCGTGGGCGGCATCGGCGAGCTGCGCGGCAACGGCCAGTTTGTGCGACGGACGGCCCTGGAAGACTGCGGCGGCTGGAACGAAGCCACGATCACCGATGACCTGGATCTCACCTTGCGCCTCCATCTGGCCGACTGGGATATTGACCTGCTGCAAGCTCCGGCGGTGGGCGAAGAGGGAGTGACGCGAGCCCGTGCCCTCTGGCACCAGCGCAACCGCTGGGCAGAAGGAGGCTATCAGCGCTACCTAGACTACTGGCGTCTGATCGCCTCGGGGCGGCTGGGACCTCGCAAAACCCTGGATCTGCTGGTTTTCTTTTTCTATCAGTACTTGTTGCCCACAGCTGCGGTGCCAGACACGCTGCTATCCCTAGCTCGCAATCGTCTGCCTATCCTGGGCTCGGCGGAGTCAGTGGGCTTCGCGCTGATGTTCGCGGGGATGGTCATTGGTCTGAGGCGCACACAGCCTAAGGCGGTCCGCTCGCCCAAAACACTGCTACCTGTCCTCAAGCAAACCCTGCGCGGCATGGTCTACATGCAGCACTGGCTACCCGTGATGATTCACAATACGGCTCGCCTGTCGGTGCGGCCCAAGCGGCTCAAGTGGATCAAAACGGTCCACCAAGGACTGGAGGACTCAGGCGATGAACGCTGGCTGGACGCGGAGGTCTGAGCTGCGGCCTCACACCACGCTGGTCTTGGCAATGAGCGCCGATGGCAAGCTAGCTCCCACCGCCGCTGCTGCCGCCCGCTTTTCGTCGGCGATAGACCAAGCGCATCTGGAGACACAGGTCGCTCGTGCCGACGGTGTCCTGTTAGGTGCGGGAACGCTGCGGGCCTATGGCACCACCCTGTCTGTCCGCAGCCCGCAGCTGCTTCAGGCGCGGCAGGATCAAGGGCTGACACGCCAGCCGGTACAGATTGCCTGCTCAGGCTCGGGGCTGCTGGAGACCACCTGGCCGTTCTTCCGGCAGCCGGTGCCACGCTGGCTGCTGACCACGGCGCGCGGAGCCCGTGCCTGGCGGGGGCAACCCCAATTTGAGCGGCTGTTGGTGCACGGTGAAGCGGAGCTAGATCTAGGGGCCGCGCTGACGCAGCTGGCGCAATTGGATCTGCACCGCCTCGCCGTGCTGGGCGGTGGCATCCTGGCTGCCTCGCTGTTGGCGGCGGACCTGATCGATGAACTCTGGCTGACGGTTTGTCCGCTGTTGCTGGGCGGGGTGGCGGCTCCTACCCCCGTTGCCGGGCCGGGATTTGGCGTTGAACAAGCGCCCAAACTGCAGCTGCTGACTGTTCAGACGGTAGACCAAGAGGTCTTTCTCCACTATCGGGTGCTCCGAAGAGGTTGACGACATGGATTTAATTGAGATTCTGCGCGAGGACTACCGTTGTTTTCCCGCCGACCAGCACTACGAGTGCTACGCCGAGGACGTGTTTTTCCAAGATCCCTTGACTCAATTTCGAGGCCGTGAGCGCTACCGCCAGATGATCGGCTTCATCGCCTTTTGGTTCAAACAGCCCTGCCTTGATCTGCACGACATTCAGCAGGACGGCCCCATGATTCGCACGGAGTGGACTCTAAGCTGGTATGCCCCCCTGCCCTGGCAGCCCCAAATCGCAATTCGCGGCTGGAGTGAATTGCGCCTAGACGTGCAGGGCCTGATCGGCTCGCATCTTGACTATTGGCGCTGTTCACGGCTGAATGTCTTGCAGCAGCACTTGCGCTTTGGCTCTGGTTAGCTGGATGGGAGAAGTGTCAGCAGCTTGCCCAAGTCTCTGTCGGGCTCTGCCGAAATCTGCAAACATGGGCTAGTGAGGAAGTTGGGTGGGTCAAGAGGTCATGGAATCGCTGCGTCGCTGGTGGGGCCGCAACAGTTTAGCCATCGCGCTGGGGGTCGCTAGCCTCAGCGTGGCTTGGGCGATTCGCCAGACCCAGGGTGGCCTGCTGATGGAGATTTATCAGGGGGTGGCCCGTCCGCTGGGCATCACCTATACCCCCACGCAGCGCCTAACCGATGCGCGGGTGCGCGAACTGCAAATTCGTCTGACCGACCTGGAGCGACAAAATCAACAGCTCCAGGGCCTGCTCGATTACAAGCCGTTGCGTCAGGGCTCGGCGGTGGCTGCGCCGGTGCTGGGCCGCAGCGCCGACCATTGGTGGCAGCAGATCACCCTGGGCCGGGGCGAAAGGGACAGCGTTGGCTTCGGCAGTATCGTTGTGGGGCCAGGCGGCTTGGTGGGTCGGGTCACGGCGGTGTCGCCGCACGCCAGCCGGGCCCTGCTGATCAGCGATCCCTCCAGCCAGGTGGGCGTGGTGATCAGCCGCAGCCGCAACATGGGCGTGCTGCGCGGACAGGCCAGCAATCGGGCGGTGGTCGAGTTTTTTGACAAAGATCCCGATGTGAAGCGGGGCGATGTGGTGGTCACCTCGGCGCTAAGTAGCCTGTTCCCGGCGGGCGTCCCCATTGGTCGCATCGAGACCATTGACCTTAACAAGAGCCCTGCGCCGGAAGCCCAAATCGAGTTGTCCGTGCCACTAAGCTACCTGGAATGGGTAGTCATTTACCCAGGACGGGAGTAGTAAGGTTCAGATCAGCCAAGCCCTGTTATGACCAAATCTGCCCGCACGCCTCTCTCGCAGCGCATTGAGCACTTGGCCCCAATGCGCCGCCACTTGCTGAACGTGCTGGTCACAGCGGGCAGCGTGTTGCTGTGCCTACTAGTGCTGCATCTGCGTCCACCAGGCATGGAGCTGGCGGGCATTGGCCCTAACTGGCTGCTGATCTGGGTTGTAGCCTGGAGTCTCAAGCGCCCGGTATTGCAATCGGTGATGGCAGGCCTGTGCTTGGGCTTTTTGCAGGACAGCCTGACGGCACTGGAGCCGACGCACGCCTTGGGCTTGGGCTTGGTGGCGCTCCTCACGGCTCGCCTTCAGAAGCAACGATTTTTGCAAGAGGACTTTATCTCGGTGGCGTTGATCGTGTTCGCGATGGCGGTGATCGCGGAGACGGCGATGGCGGTTCAGTTTAGCCTCGTGGGGGAGCGCAGCTTGCCGGATATCTGGACCTATCACCAACGGGTTGCACTGAGTTCGGCGATCCTCAGTAGTCTTTGGGCACCTGTGCTCTACTTCCCGCTCAATCGCTGGTGGCAGTGGATGGAAAGCTTGAATCAGCCCTAAATCGGGATTCCCATGGACGAGCGCCCAAGTCATAGCCTAATGACATACATACATAGATTGATCTAAGTGGTCTCACGGACAAGCGTTTGATAAGCTACACTTAACCTGCGCTGAATCCAGCAGGAGCTTTGAGCAGGTGTCTACCGGAGGCGGGGTCTCTAAGGCCCAGCGCCTTGTTCTTCGGCTAACTGTGTTCACGCACGGGTATTCACGCACAAGGGTGCCTTACGCATGTGCCCAGGCCTGAGCTTAACCGCTGCCTGGTTTGATGAGCGCTGAGCAGCTGCGCCGACTAGTTGACCCCACTCACCTACTGAGCATTGACGCATGTCTAACACCTTAAGGCAGGCCGGATCCGGCCTGAGATCGGCTTGTCTTCCGTTTCCTGAGGTTCTGGCCCAGTCGATTGCGAACGTAGCACCGACCGCGACGCCTGTGATGAATTTGCCCCTGGTGTTTGCCAGTGCGGGCAACAGCTCCTGGCTTGCCTATGTAATCGCCACGATTGGACTGGTCCTGGTAAGCCTGAATATCAACCAATTTGCCCGTCGCTGCGCCTCGCCAGGTTCGATCTACACCTACACGGCGCTGGGGTTGGGACGAACTGTTGGGGTGCTGACCGGCTGGGCGCTGGCCATCGCCTATCTATTTACGGCCATGGCAACACTCTGTGGTTTCACCAACTATTGGGACGCGCTGCTTGGCTCGTCCGGACTGCATGTCTCGCTTGCCTTTGCCGGGGCGATCTGTGCAGGTGTCGCCTGGTTTTTTGCCTATGGAGACGTGCGCATGTCTGCCGGTCTCATGCTGGTGCTAGAGGTTATTTCAGTCGGATTGATTTTAATTTTGGCTGGCGTTGTTTTCTTCAAAAGTGGCTTTAAGGTGGATACCTCTCAGCTGAGTTTGCAAGGTGTCTCGCCAGAGGGACTACGACTGGGGCTGGTCCTGGCGATTTTCAGTTATGTGGGATTTGAAAGTGCCACCACTCTGGGGGATGAAGCCAAAAACCCGTTGCACTCGATCCCACGGGCGGTGATTTGGAGCACGGTTATGGCGGGCATTTTCTTCATTTTGATGGCTTATGTGGAGGTGATGGCCTTCAGCGGCTCGCCAACTCCTTTCAATGAAATCACTGCGCCTTTGAGCGTGCTGGCCACTCAGTCAGGCATCGGCTTCCTAGGACCGCTGATCTCGCTGGGCGCGATGGTCAGTTTCTTTGCTTGCTCCCTGGCTTCGATTAATGCGGGCTCGCGCATTCTCTTTGTGATGGGTCGCCATGGCATCCTGCCTGCCCTTAGTGGCCAGGTTCACCCCTACAATGAAACTCCCTATATTGCGGTCACGGTCTCCGCGCTGATTGTGTTTTTGGTGCCAACTGTGATGTCGGCGTTTGGGCTCGCCGTTCTCGATATCTATGGCTACTTAGGGACGATTGCGACGTTTGGGTTTTTGCTGGTGTACATTCTAGTCTCAGCAGCGGCTGCGGTGTATCTGTATCAGGAGGGGCAGCTGCGCCAACGCGACCTGCTGCTCTCAGGGTTCGCCATTCTGTTTATGCTGGTTCCCACGATTAGCAGTGTGTACCCGGCTCCTGCCGCTCCCTACAACTTGCTCCCCTACCTGTTTCTGGCGTTGATGGCAATAGGCGGCGCGTGGTTTGGGCTGCTGCGCGTCTCTGCGCCCCAAGCGATTGAGCAGATGGCCAGGGAGTTGGAGCTGATTCACCAGAAAGCTCGTTAGCCCTAGCGCACCAGCCTGTCTGCAAAAGCCTCGACAGACTCAGGGAGCTGGTGCCTTACTGGCATCAAGCTTCCTGAGTCTGTCGCCAGGTTCCCTAAATCCTGACAACCCTGTCCCAAGCGGGCTCAACACCCGCAGTCTGGCTCGGTTTCAGGGCTTACAAGTTGCTCACCGAACGCTGTAGCTGCGCCAGGGCGCGGTTGTAGCCGATCACGGCTTGCGAGAGCGAGCTCTCGGCCTGGGTCAGGTCCCGAGTCGAGTTCACTACCTCTAGCTGGGTGCCGACCCCCGCCTGGAAGCGCAGGCGCGACAGGCGCAGCTGCTCCTGGGCCGAGTTCAGGCCGACTCGCGCGGCTGCGATCTGCTCACGCTGGGACTGCAAAGTCAGAAACGCATTCTCCACGTCAAACCGCACCTGGCTACGCTGGTTGGCAAATTCGCTCTCGGCGATTGCCTGGTCCGCCCTCGCCTGCGCCACTTGAGCGCGCGCAGCACCACCATCAAAGAAGGTCCACTGTAAAGTTAGGGCGACATTGAGTGCGTCCTGGAATTCTCGGGGGAGACTGCTGGTCACGGTTTGAACGCCCTGTGCGGTCTGCACCGTCTGGGTTTGGGTCTGGGCGATCAGCGGGTACTGAAAGTTGTAGCCGCCCGAGAGCCCAAACCGGGGTCGCAGGCTGGTGACCGCAAGGCGGGCCTGATTCTGGGCGATCTGGCGAGCCAGCAGTTGCTGCTGCAATTCCACGCGGCTGGCATAGGCGGCCAGGATCGTGTCCTCTAGGCCCATGGTCCAGTCGCCCGCGACCGCAATCGGATCCACGGCATCCAGGTCTACGGTCTGAGGCACATCTAAGCGTTGGGCGATCTGGCGACGCGCAACGCGTTGATTGTTCTGCGCCGCCAGCAGATTCACCTGGTCATTGGCGAGCTGGGTCTGGGCTTGCAAGGTGTCGAAGCGCGTGGTGACGCCCGCACGTTCTTGAGCCTGGGCATCGCGCAGGTTCTGCTCAGAGGCCGTGACCGCCGCCTGATTGATGCGCACCTGTTCGCTTGCGTTCTGGAGATCGTAATAAAACCCCGAGATCTCCAGGCGAATCGCCTGGTTGAGCCGCTCGACTTCCAGTTCTGCCTGCCGCACCTGATCGCGAGCCACTTCGATGTTGTAGCGTCGTTGCCCGAAGTCGAACACGGTGTAGTCAAAATTGACCCCACCGGTGAGCGGGGCGGTCTCATTGGCCGGGTTGCCCACGTCGCGCTGGTACTCGACCTGTGCGTTGGTGCTGAGGGTTGGAAACAGAGCGGCTTGCTGTTCGCGCAGGACCGCTCGGGCTCGCTCCAGCTGCAGGCGAGTCTGCTGCAGCTGGCGGTTGTTGCGCGTTGCTATCTCCAGAGACTGTTGCTGAGTGATGCCCTGGGTGCGTTCAATGCGCACATCAAGCGGCTGGTTGGGCACATAGAGCGGATTTGGGTTGGGAACCAGGTCCGCAGCCGACTGCGAGGCCGGGCTGCTGGACTCGGGCGGGGTGCTCGCAGGCGGACTGGGAGCTGCAGATGGGCTAGGGGTCTCCGGCGGCGGGCTAGGGGTTGCCGATGGGCTGGGCGCAGGTGCAGGCGTCTCCGACGGCGGCGACGGCGCTGGGCTGGCGGGAGCCTGGGTCAATTCAAAGGCGGGGAGGCTGTCGAGGTTCACTTGGGCGTCGGTGGGCTGAGGCCGAGCTGGGCTCGCGCTAGCCTGCGACGCGTTCACACTGACAGTTACCCCGACGCCGAAAGCAATCAGAGAACGAATTACTTGCATAGAAGCTTCACTCACACCGTCGACTCAGGACGCTGACCTCTGACCTTGATTAGTCTACAGAGTTCTACGACCCCATCAGGACTCGTCCTCTAAACCTCATACCTCCCTCAATTGGAGGGAGATTTGACCTTCCTGCACCCGGAGCTGGGGCAGGGGTCCGCGTAGAGCAAGGGCGCAAGCCCAAGCTTTGGGACTCTCTCGATATCCTTCCAAAGAATAGCTGAAAGCCGTCTGGTTATTGACTAAGCTTGGCGCAATTCACCCAGCCGGGTGAGGGGGCTCAGCGCTCGTCTGCCGCCTCAAACATATTCAGCTGGTCACGGCTGCGTGGCCTGCGGGCGGTGACTCTGGCGGCATCGGGCAGGTTGCAGGTGCGCAAGCCCACCGCGATTGTGCTGTGGGCGTCGATCTGAGCCATGACCTGTTTGGCGCGGGCAATCACGGTTGGCGGCAGCCCGGCCAAGCGTCCGACCTCGATGCCGTAGGAGCGGTCTGCGCCGCCCGGCTGCACCGAATGCAAGAACACGATTTCATCGGCCAGTTCTTGCACTGTGACCTGGAAATTGGCGACATTGGGCAGCAGGCTCGCCAGTTCGTTGAGTTCGTGGTAGTGGGTGGCGAACACCGTGCGACAGCGGTTCTCGCCCGCCAGGTACTCCGCGACGGCCCAGGCAATCGAGAGCCCGTCGAAGGTGGCCGTGCCGCGCCCGATCTCGTCGAGCAAGACCAGCGAGTGGGCCGTGGCGTGGTTGAGGATGTTCGCGGTCTCGTTCATCTCGACCATGAAGGTGGACTGCCCGGTCGCCAGGTCATCCACGGCGCCGACCCGCGTGAAGATGCGGTCGCAGACCCCCAGTGTCGCCCGTTCTGCGGGTACAAAGCTGCCAATCTGCGCCATTAGCTGGATCAGGCCGATCTGGCGCAGGTAGGTAGACTTGCCGCTCATGTTCGGCCCGGTCAGGATCATCAAGTCGGCCTGCTGCTCTAGGCCTAGCTGGACAGAATTGGGCACAAACAAGCCCGTGGGCAGCGACTGCTCCACCACTGGATGCCGCCCGTTTTCAATTACCAAGGCCCGGTCCTGACCGATCTGGGGGCGGCAGTAGTGGCGATACACTGCGACCTCAGCCAGCCCGCAGAGCACATCGGCACTCGCCAGGGCCAGGGCCACCGCCCGGATGGCGCTGACGTGCTGCCCCACCTCGGTGCGCAGGGCGCTGAAGATCTCGTACTCTAGGCTCTGCAGTTCGCGCTGGGTGGTGAGGATGCGGGCTTCGCGCTCTTTGAGCTCCGGCGTGATGTAGCGCTCTTCGTTAACCAGGGTCTGTTTGCGGATGTAGTCTGGGGGCGCTTGCGCAGAGCGCGAGCGCGAGATGCTGATGTAGTAGCCGAAGGTGCCGTTGTAGCTGACCTTGAGCGTGGGGATGCCGCTGCGGGCGCGTTCGCTTTCTTCAAGGTTCTTGATCCACTCCACGTCTTGGGCCGCCGCCGCTCGCAGCGCATCGAGCGACGGGTCCACGCCATCGCGAATCAAGTTGCCCTCGGTGAGGTAGAGCGGCGGCGAGTCTACCAAGCTGGCCTTGAGCGTTTGGCCCAACTGCTCTAGCTCGACAGGTACCTGCTGCAGCCGTTGCAACAGCAATGACTGAGCCTGACGCACGCAGACCGTCAGCTCGGGCAGCTTGCCCAAGGAATGGGCGAGCGCCACCAGATCGCGGGCATTGGCGGTGCCCGACCCGGCCCGTCCGGCCAGACGCTCTAGGTCGTAGATGCCATCCAGGAGGCTTTGCAGCGCTTCGCGCAAATGACCATCCTCGACCAGCTCTTGGATTGTGGCCTGACGCTGAGCGATTGGTTCGACATTGAGCAATGGCTGCAGCAGCCAGCGGCGCAGCGCCCGCCCGCCCATGGCCGTGCGCGTGCGGTCTAAGGCCCAGAGCAGCGAGCCGTGAAAGGTGCCGTCGCGCACGGTCTGGGTCAGCTCCAGGTTGCGGCGGGTCTGGGGGTCCAGGACCAGGTAAGCGCTGACTGTGTAGGTGCTCAGCGGCTGCAGCGGCAGCTGGGTTTGCTTCTGGGTGTCGGCCAGGTACTCTAGCAAGCCGCCCGCCGCCCGCACGGCCAGGGGCAAGTGCTCGCAGCCATAGCCCTCCAGCGAGTGCACGCCGAAGGTCGCCAGCAGGCGCTGTCGAGCCTGGGTCATGGCAAAGGGCGACTGCGAGCGCAGGGTGTAACAAAAATTGCGCGGCAGGTAGTCGGGCAGCCGACCCGCGCCCTCGCCGGGACGCAGCAGCCCGACAAAATCTGGCGCATCTACCGGCAACAGGATCTCCGAGGGGCTCAGGCGCATGAGTTCCTGGCTGAGCTGCTCGGGGCTGTCGAGCTGCGTGGTCAGGAATTCGCCGGTGGACACGTCGGCGTAGGCCAGCCCCCAGTGCTTGATCGCCTGGTCAGCGCCGCTGGTGAGGCTGCCCGAGGGCACAATCGCGACCAGGAAGTTATTTTTGCGCGCCGTGAGCATGCCTTCTTCCAGCACGGTGCCGGGGGTGACCACACGGGTGACTTCGCGTTTGACCAGCCCTTTGGCGGTCGCCGCGTCTTCCATCTGGTCGCAAACAGCGACGGCGTAGCCTTTTTCGACCAGCTGTGCGCAGTAGCGGTCTAGGGCGTGGTGGGGGATGCCAGCCATTGCCACTCGCCCGATCTGTTTGCCCGCCTCTTTGCCGGTGAGCACCAGTTCCAGCTCGCGGGACATCAGGACGGCATCCTGAAAAAACACTTCGTAGAAGTCTCCCAGCCGATAGAGCAGGATCGCTTGGGGATGTTGCTCTTTCAGGCTGACGTAGTGCTGCATCATCGGCGTGAGCAGAGTGCGGTCCACTGCACGGTAATCCTGATGCGGGACGGGGGGTGCGCCGGGGGCCTGAGCAGTCGGGTCAGTCATGCTTTCAGGCTACCAGACCCCTTGTTCGCCAGAGCCGAGTGCTGAACGCCAGCCAGCCAGTCAAGTACGCGCAGCGTTGGCGTCCGAGCCCAGAGTGCCGAGTTCCCAGCCCGGCAGATGCCGCAATCAGCTCCAGACTCCGAGTCCTGAACTCGGCTTCCCGAGCGCCCAGCCTGGAAAGTCGAGCAATTTTCTCGAAGTTCCGAGTTCTAAACCTGAGGCGCCGAGTTCCCAGCTCGGCACTCCGAGCGACGAACCGGCAAGGTTGAGTCCCCAGCCCAACGCCTCAGGTTCTGAGCCCGGTAGCCGAGGCTCGCTACAGTGATAGGAAGGGTTTCCCGGAGGCTTGGCCGCGCTCATGGTAGAGATCACCCCAGTCGTACTCACCCCACCAGAAGACCTGCCGCCCTACGTTGAGTGGCCGCCCACCCAAGACGAGCTGCCCAGCAGTGATGGCATCCCCATGGAAACCCAACGCCACAAACTCCAGATGGACTTGCTGATCGACTCGCTAGAGCTGTTCTGGACTGAGCGCCAAGACTTCTACATCGGCGGTGACATGTTCCTGTATTTCAGCCTGGAGCAAGTGCGCGGCAAAGACTTTCGCGGGCCAGATTTCTTCGTAGTGCTGGATGTGCCCAAGCGCGAGCGCAAGAGCTGGGTGGTCTGGGAAGAAGGCAAAGGGCCGGATGTGGTGATTGAGCTGCTCTCGGAGAGCACCGCCGCGCGAGACAAGGGCGAGAAGCAGTGGACCTACCAGACGCGGCTGCGGGTGCCGGAGTACTTCTGGTTTGACCCGTTCAACTCTCAAGACTGGGCAGGGTTTGGGCTGAAGGACGGGGTGTATGAGCCCATCGCCCCTGATGAGCAAGGCAGATTGCTGAGCCAACAGCTAGGTCTGGCGCTGGTGCGTTGGCCGGGGTCTTACCGAGAGATCGAAGCTGAGTGGCTGCGCTGGATGACACTGGAGGGCGTGTTACTGCCAACGCCGCAGGAGCTGGCCGAGCAGGAGCGCCAGCGTGCCGAGCAGGAGTGGCAACGTGCCGAGCAGGAGCGTCAGCGGGCCGAGCGTCTAGCCGCTCAGTTGAGAGCCCTGGGCATAGAGCCGGAAGAGGCTTGAGGATAGGCCGGGAACATTGGCAACGGATTGGGAACGGATGGGGACTTGAGGGGTTGACCGGTCGCCCATCCGTTACATCCGTTCCTTATCCGCTGCCAATTTATCGCTATTCAGGCTTGCAGGTACATAAACACATCATGCCAAAGAAGAGCCCACGCCTAGGAGATAACTACTCGGAAACCGACACCGCTGACCCTATTGAACGGCAGGCTCCTGTTGCGGTGAGCAGAGCGGCAGCGCCTAGGACTGTTGCACCAGGAGCCACCGCGCAGGAGCCGATAATTTCTATCTCCCCCAGCTTCCCATGCGCTTCCATCAGCCGGTGCGCCGTTGTAATCGCCATGCCATGCGTCTTGACACCACTCCCAAACGTTCCCATGCATGTCATACAGCCCAAGGGCATTGGGTGGAAAACTTCCTACTGCTGTGGTCTGCTCGCGATACTCGCCCTTCGGCCCAGAACCGTAAATATAGTTACCATCGTAGTTTGCCAGAGCAGGGGTGACAGTCTCACCGAAATAAAAGGGTGTTGTTGTTCCCGCTCGACAGGCATGTTCCCACTCGGCTTCACTGGGCAGCCGATAGTTACGTCCTGTTTTCTTAGCTAGCCGTGCACAGAACTCTATAGCATCATGCCAAGATACTCGCTCCACAGGGTGGTCTGCGCCTTTGAATTTAGATGGGTTAGGGGTCAGTTCAGCTTGGACCTTAGGGAAAGCTGAGACTGCTTGCCACTGAGCCTGAGTAACTGGAAATTTGCTCATATAGAAAGGGGCAACAGCGACAGAATGCTGCGGGCCTTCACTGCTCTGCCGCTCCTTCTCTGTCTTCAGTAAACCCATTAGGAAAGTACCACCGGGTGAACCCATTCGGAATGTACCACTGGGAATCGGGACCAGTTCCAGGGTTATGTTATTGTCCAGGTTTTCGATGATTGAGGTGGGATTGGGGCCGTGTGCGCCCACGTTGCCAATGACCTGTTCTTCTATTTGCGCAACATCTTTGTCCGTCAGGTTTAAAATTCGCTGTAAATATCTCAACTCATCCCGTGTGTTCTCGCTAAGAGGGTTTTGACGCTGAACCTCCTCTCGAAAGCACTCCTCATATTCCTGCAAATTTTGCTGATGTTCTCGGTAGGGTCTAAGCACCTCTTCCTCGATTGCATTGGCCTGCTCAAATGTCAGTCCTAACTCTCTGCATTGCAGATCAAGAATCCTGCGACCCACGACCGAAATCTCACCACGACTCGTTAAACGCTCGACTTCCTTGCGATATTTCAGCCTCGGATCGCCAATCGGGGCTCTACACAGTAGAATCTGCTCGCCTTCTTTGAACACATAGCGCTCTGGACTCATCGCCGGAGCAGCTTTGCGAACTTTCTCCTTCACGTAATCGTGCAACTCATTCACCGAGATGCTGCCGTCATTGTCCAGATCTGCTGCTCCAGTCCGAATCCCTTCCACTAGATAACGGGTATAAACCGCCAGCTCCTCTCCCTGTTGCTCAAAGGAATACTGGTACGACGTCGATGAGGTCAGGATCACTCGCCCTCTGCCCCCCAGCTCCT